>JAJZWQ010000242.1:0-1316 GCA_021846605.1 Bacillota bacterium
AGCCAGGGACGGCGGGTCACCGCCCCCGCCAGGAGCACGGGCACCCCGGCCGCCAACACGGCCTGGGGCAGGTACGTCACCAGGGCCTGCGCTCCGCCCCGCCCCCGCGAAAGCCCCGCCAGCAGCGGGCCCAGGGGCGGGTAGCCGATGCGGGCCGCCGCCGGGAAGTGCGCCAGGGCGAAGCCGACCGTATCGTACCAGAAGGCGCCCAAGGCCCCGCCCGCCCCGAGGTAGGCGACCAGGGCCGCGATCGGCCCGCCCAGGCCCATGGCGTAGCCGCGCACCCCCGGCCAGCCGCCGCGCCACAGCGCATACAGACCGAGGGCCGCGGCCGTGGCCAGGCCGACGTTCTGCTTGGTCAGCACCGCCGCCGCGGCCCAGATACCGGCCGGCCACCAGCGGCCCCGGCCGTCGGCCGCGCGCAGCGCCGCCCAGGCGGCCGTCAGTTCCAGCAGGATGACGTACCAGGAGTAGTTGGGCTGGGGCCACCAGGGGACACCCCAGGGGATGGCGGCCAGGGCGGCCAGCAGGGCGAGCGGCCGGCCGGCCAGACGGCGCCCCACCAAATACAGCAGGACAGCCGTCGCCACCCCGCACAGCAGATTCGCGGTGCGGCCGACGATCATGCCCGGGCCAAAAAGCGCGATCAGCAGGGCCTGCCAATAAAAGGCGAGCGGCGTGACCACCGTGAAGAAGTTGCGGTAGGGCACCTCGCCCTGAAGGATACGGCTCGCCAGCTGATACTCGAAGCCTTCGTCCAGGAGGTCCATGCCTGAGCGAAAGCTGTGCAGGTACACAAACAACGCCACCGCCGCCAACAGACACACGGCGGCCACATCGCCCCAGAGGGCCTCCCGGCGGGCGCTGGCCCACGCGGTGCGCAGACCCCGCCCAAGCGCCCGCACGCCGGCCACCCCCGGCTCGCGCCCTTCGGCACGCCATCGCCCGCACCTGCCACCCGACCCGATCCCAACGCCCTGGCCACGACCGGCCGCGCAAACCGCCGACACGCCGCCGGAGGACGACGGTCAGCGGCATGGAAACCAACGCCGGTCGGACGGACACGCGGCCCGATGGCGGGAGGTGATCGCCGTGGTCCCGCGAATCGACACGCACACGCACCTGGGCCGCCTGCGCCGCAGCGATCCCGGCCTGACCGCGGAGGGGTTGCTGGCGCGCCTGGACCAAATGGGCACCCACCAGGCGGTGGTGCTCGCCGTCGAGAGCCCGGAGGAACTCGACTACTACGTTCCCACGACCCAGGTGCTCGACGCCTGCGCCCGCCACCCCGACCGCCTGATCCCCTTTTGCGCCTG
>JAJZWQ010000242.1:1629-3477 GCA_021846605.1 Bacillota bacterium
TCTTACCCGACGGGACCGGTCGTACCTGGAGGCCGCGTCGAGACCCTGCTCAGCCGCCACCCCAACCTGATGGCGGATCTGTCGGCCCACTCCGGCTACAACGCCCTGGCGCGCGATCCGGAACACGCCGTCGGCTTCCTTGAGCGCCAGCGGCACAAGTTGCTGTTTGGCACCGACCTGCTGGCTGCCGACCAGCGCATCGACATCGCGACGTTCCTGGACAGCCTGCCGCTGTCCGCCGAGACCCGCCGGGCCGTCTATTTCGGCAACGCCGCCCGTCTGCTGCGCCTGCCGGATGCCCCCGGCACCCCCTGACGAGGGCGCGGGGGGATCCGGCCGCCCGCCGCCGCCCTATCCCCCCAGCTTCGCCAGGGTGGCCCGGTCCTTGGCCAGGATCGCGGTCACCGACCGCGCCACCCCCGGCAACACCTGCCGCGCGGTGCGGCGACCGGTCCACAGATCGGTCAGCTGATTGGAAAACAGCTGCAGCAGCGTCGCGTCGGAAAGGGCCCGGCACCAATAGGGCAGGGTCGCCCGGTCCGCCATCGCGACCAGCGCGGCCGTCACCTTGTCCTTGGCGCCGACCGCCGTCGCCACTGAGCGGATGCTCGGCACGCTCGCCACCCCGTACTGGTAGGCCAGCCGCTGCCCCTGGGCCGATCCCATGAAGGCGATCAGTTCCCACGCCTCGGTCTGGTGGGCCGCCCGAGCCGGGATGCTGTTTTCCGAAGCCTCAGCCAAAATAACTCGACCACTGGGGCCCTGCGGCGGCATGGCCACCCCCCAGCGGAAGGGGACCTTGGCGGCCTTCAGCGTGGAAATGCGCCAGCTGCCATCGACGGACATGGCGATGTTGCCCGCGTGGAAGGCCGGTCCGATGCTTTCCTTGAACGCAGGGCTCGGCATGGCATAGTGGCGCGCCCCGACATCGGCCAGCATCTGCATCGCCGCCACCGCCTCGGGGGCATCGAGGTTGCAGCGGCCGGCGGCCACATCGAGCGCCTTGACCCCGTAGCTGTCGACCACCGTCTCGAATCCGGTGAGCAGGGCGCTGCCGCACCCGTACTGCACCACCTGGTGCGGATCGAATCCCTTTTCCCCGGCGGAGCGGCCATGCAGATCCCGTGTCAGATGGCGCGCCATCTGGAAGTACTGCGCCCAGGTCCAGCTGGAATCCGGATACGGCAGGTGCGCCTTGTCAAAAAGGTCCTTGTTATAGAACAGGGCCCAAACCGCCAGATCCAATGGCAACCCATACAGGTGCGCGCCGACATACTGATTTTCCAATGCCACCGGGAGGAAATCCGAGCGGTGAAATGTCTTGCCAAACGGTGCGTCCAGGCGCGCCAAGACACCCTTGGCCGCATACTGGCGCAGCCGGGCATCTCCGAACAGCAGGGCGTTGGGCGGCACCCCTCCCGCCAGTTCCGTCTCGAACTTCTGCAGCCATTGGGCGTTGGGCACGTAGTCCAGCCGCACACGCACCCGCGGGTGCAGCTTGGGAAAGGCGGTCTGGGTGACGTAGCGGAAGTACGCCTCATAGCCGGGGCCGCCGCGCCCAAGGAAATGCAGCGTCACCGCCCCGCCCGCCGTGGACCCACCCGGTTGCTTCCCCGTCGCGGCCGGCTGGCGCCCACAGGCCGCCAGGCCCGCCGCGCCCACCAGCGTCAGCGCCCCGCGCCGCCGCAACCGTCGCTCCCCATCCCAGCCTGCCACGATGTCCTCCCCGGTGCATGCGAAGTGCGCATGCATCCATGCCAACCAGACATGCACCGCAGTATAGGGAAAGACACCACTTCCGTCCATGGCCGACGGTGCGGTCTTGGGCCACGCGCGGCGCGTCGCTGC
>JAJZWQ010000039.1 GCA_021846605.1 Bacillota bacterium
CGATCGCCATCGAGGAGGGGCTGAAGTTCGCGATCCGCGAGGGTGGGCGGACGGTCGGCGCCGGCGTCGTCACCAAGATCGCCGAGTAGGGGGCAGGGCCGTGGCTGCGCAAAAGATCCGCATCCGGCTCCGGGCCTTCGACCACAGCATTCTGGATGTGTCCGCCGGGCGCATCGTGGAGACCGCGCGCCGCACCGGCGCGTTCGTGGCGGGGCCGGTGCCGCTCCCGACAGAGAAGGCCATCTACACCGTCCTGACCGCACCCAACGGCGAGAAGGACATTCGCGAACAGTTCGAGATGCGGACGCACAAGCGCCTGATCGACATCCTGGAACCGACGCCCAAGACGGTGGACGCGCTCATGCGCCTGGACCTACCGGCCGGCGTGGACATCGAGATCAAGCTGTAGCGACCGGCGCGGAGGGGTGAGGGAAGTGGCTGGATCCGGTACCGGCAAAGCGCGGGGCATCCTCGGTCGCAAGGTCGGGATGACGCGCATCTTCGACGACGCGGGCCGCCAGATCCCCGTGACGGTGATCGAGGCCGGCCCCTGCGTCGTGGTGCAGCGGAAGACCCCGGAGGTGGATGGCTACTCTGCCGTGCAGGTCGGGTTCGGGCGGCGCAAGGCGTCGCGGGTCAACGGTCCCCTGCGGGGGCATTACCGCAAGGTGAACGCCACGCCGCGCCTGGTGCTGCGGGAGTTCTCCTGGGACGGCGACGCGCCGGAGCCGGGCAGCGAGTATGCGGTGGACATCTTCTCCGCGGGCGACATCGTGGACGTCAGCGGGCGCGGCAAGGGGAAGGGGTTCGCCGGCGTGATCAAGCGGCATCACGCCCGCCGGGGCCCGATGAGCCACGGCAGCAAGTATCACCGGCGCGTGGGTTCGCTCAACGCCGGCACGACGCCCGCCCGCGTGTTCAAGGGGCGGCAGATGCCCGGCCGGCTGGGCGGTGGCCATGTGACGGTGAGCAGTCTCGAGGTCGTGCGCGTGGATGTGGAACGGGCCGCCCTGCTGGTGCGGGGCGCGGTGCCCGGGCGGCGGGGCGCCATCGTGGCGGTGCGGACCGCCAAGCGCGCGTTGGCCGCGCGCTAGGGGAACTGGGGCAGGGGGGAACTGGCGTGCCGAACGTTCCGGTATACAACACGCAGGGGGAGACGGTGGGGGAGATCGCGCTGTCCGACGCGGTCTTCGCCGTGCCCGTCAATATCGCCCTCGTGCACCAGGTGGCGACGGGGTACCTGGCCAACGCGCGCCAGGGCACGGTCGGCGTGAAGACGCGGGGCATGGTGCGCGGCGGCGGGCGCAAGATCTGGCGCCAGAAGCATACCGGCAAGGCCCGCCAGGGGAGCACGCGCGCGCCCCACTGGAAGGGGGGCGGTGTGGTCTTCGGGCCACGCGCCCGCAGCTACCGGCAGGCGCTGACGGTGAAGGCGCGCCGCGGAGCGCTGCGCAGCATGCTCTCCGCCCGCCTGAGCGAGGGCGCGCTACGGGTGCTCAACGGCTTCTCGTTGGAGCAGCCGCGCACCAAGGAGTTCGCGGGGATCCTCGGGCGTCTGGCGCTGGTGGACAGCCGTACGCTCGTGGTGACGGCGAGCGCGGACCGCAATGTGTACCTGTCGGGGCGGAACCTGCCCGACGTGGCGGTGACCCCGGCCGCGAACCTCAACGCCCTGCAGGTGCTCCGGGCCCGCAGCGTCGTCCTCACCGAGGATGCGGTGCGCGCGGTCGAGGGGGTGCTCGCCCAGTGACTGCCCAGGAGATCATCCGTCGCCCGTTGGTGACGGAGAAGACCATGATTGGCATGCAGGACGGCCGCTACACCTTCGAGGTGGACCTGAGCGCCAACAAGGTGGAGATCCGCAAGGCCGTCGAGGAGCTCTGGCCTGTGAACGTGGTGGCGGTCAACACCCTGGTCGTGCGCGGCAAGCGCCGCCGGCAGGGGGCCACGTCCGGGCTGCGTCCCGACTGGAAAAAGGCGATCGTCAAGCTGCGCGCGGGGCAGACGATCTCGGCGTTCGAAGGCCTGTTGTAGGCCGCAGCGGTGGGAGGTGGCCCCGGTGCCGGTGAGGGTGTATCAGCCGACGTCCCCGGGACGTCGCAAGATGTCCGTGCTGGTGAAGACGGACCTGCGGCGGGAACGGCCGCAAAGGGCCTTGCGTGTATCGCTGCGCAAGCATGCCGGGCGGAACGCCCAGGGCAAGATCACGGTCCGACACCGGGGCGGTGGTCAGCGGCGGCAGTACCGCCTGATCGATTTCCGGCGCGAGAAGGACGGCGTGCCGGCCCGGGTCGTCGGGCTGGAGTACGATCCCAACCGCTCGGCGCACATCGCGCTGTTGGTGTACGCCGACGGCGAGAAGCGCTACATCCTGGCGCCGATCGGGCTCAAAGCCGGCGACAGGGTGGAGAGCGGTCCGCAGGCGGACATCCGCCCTGGGAACGCCCTGCCCCTGGCCAACATCCCGACGGGTACCGTGGTGCACAACATCGAGCTCAAGCCCGGCCGGGGCGGCCAGCTGTGTCGCGCGGCGGGGACCGAGGCGCAGTTGGTGGCCAAGGAGGGTGCCTTCGGGCACGTGCTGCTGCCGTCGCGGGAGGTGCGCTTGGTCCGCCTGGAGTGCCGGGCGACCATCGGGCAGGTGGGCAATCCCGACCACGAGAACGTGCGCACGGGGAAGGCCGGCCGCTCGCGCCACCTGGGGATCCGGCCGACGGTGCGCGGCTCGGTGATGAACCCGGTGGACCACCCGCACGGGGGCGGCGAGGGCAAGGCGCCGCGCGGGCGGCATCCCATGACGCCGTGGGGCAAGCCGGCGCGGGGGAACAAGACGCGGCGGCGGAGCAAGCCGAGCAACCGGCTGATCGTGCGGCGACGCAAGCCGTAGGTTCGGCCATCGGAGGGGGGAGTGCGCGATGGGACGCTCGCTCAAGAAGGGTCCGTATGTGGTCGACAGCCTCCTGCGGAAGGTCGAGGCGCTGAACGCCAGCGGCGACAAGCGCGTCCTCAAGACGTGGGCACGGGCCTGCACCATCGTGCCGGAGATGGTGGGTCACACGCTGGCGGTGCATGACGGCCGCAAGCACGTCCCGGTCTTCGTCGTGGAGGACATGGTGGGGCACAAGCTGGGGGAGTTCGCGCCGACCCGGACCTTCCGGGGGCACGGGCACCACACGGAGCGTTCCACGGCCCTGAAATAGGGCGCGTGCGTGGAGAGGGGATGGGCCGAGATGGGCGGCACGGCGCGGCTGGAGCGGGATGAGGAGGATTTGGTCGTGGAGGCCCGGGCGGTGGCCCGGTTCATCAAGGCGCAGCCGCGGAAGGTGCGGATCGTGCTGGACGCCATCCGCGGGAAGTCCGCGGGTGAGGCGCTGGCCGTCCTGCAGTTCCTGCCGAACCGTGCGGCGCGGCTGGTGGAGTCCGTGGTCCGTTCGGCCGTGGCCAACGCGGCGCACAACTACGACCTGGACCCCCAACTCCTGTACATCGCCCGGGCGACGGCGGACCAGGGGCCGATGGCCAAGCGCATCCATCCCCGGGCGCGCGGGCAGGCCTTCGCGATCCTGAAGCGGACCAGCCACGTCACGATTGTGGTGCGGCAGGCGGGCCGGTAGGGGACAGGTAAGGAGGGCGTTCATGGGTCAGAAGGTGCATCCCAACGGGCTCCGGCTGGGGATCATCCGGCCCTGGCAGTCCCGGTGGTACGCGGACAAGGACTTTGGCGGGCTTTTGATGGAGGATCTGAAGATCCGCCGCCACATCAAGCAGCGGCTGTACGACTCGGGCGTGGCCCGCATCGAGATCGAGCGGGCCGCCAACAGGCTGAAGGTGACGGTGCACGCGGCCAAGCCGGGCATGGTGATCGGGCGCGGCGGTACCGGTGTCGAGCGCCTGGAGCACGAGATCGGGGACATGTTGCACCGCGATGCCAAGGTCAACGTGGTGGAGATCCGCGCGCCCGAGTTGGAGGCGCAGTTGGTCGCCGAGGGCGTCGCCCTGCAGTTGGAGCGGCGCGCCCGCTTCCTGTACGTGATCAAGCGCGCGGTGGAGCGCGCCCGGCAGCGCGGGGCCAAGGGCGTGAAGATCATGGTGTCCGGTCGGCTGAACGGCGCGGAACTGTCGCGACGCGAGTGGCGGGCGGAGGGCTCGCTGCCCCTGCACACTCTGCGCGCCGATGTGGACTACGGGTTCGCCGAGGCGTCGACGACATTCGGCAAGCTCGGCGTGAAGGTCTGGATCTACAAGGGCGAGGTGCTGCCGCCGGCGGCTCAGCCCGCGGGCGGAGCCGGCGCGTAGGCGGAGTTCTGGGCGGGAGGTTTGCGCAGTCATGCTCATGCCGAAGCGGGTGAAACACCGGAGACAGCATCGGGGCCGGCGGACCGGTCTGGCGTACGACGGCCAGAACCTGGCCTTCGGCGACTACGGTCTGTATGCTCTGGAGCCCAGCTGGATCAGCGACCGGCAGATAGAGGCCGCGCGCGTGGCGCTGACGCGCAGCGTGCGCCGCGGCGGGAAGATCTGGATCCGGATCTTCCCCGACAAGCCGGTCACCAAGAAGCCTGCGGAGACCCGGATGGGTAGCGGCAAGGGGCTGCCCGACCACTGGGTCGCCGTGGTCAAGCCGGGCCGCGTCATGTTCGAGATGGCCGGGGTGGCCGAGGAGGCCGCCCGCGAGGCGATGCGGCTGGCGGCGCACAAGCTGCCCATCAAGACGCGCTTTTTGAAGCGCGATGAGGCGGGTGAGGGCCTGTGAAGGCGGGGGACCTGCGGGAGCGGGACGAAGACGAGTTGCGGGCGCGGTTGAGCGAGTTGCGGGCGGAGCTGTTCGCCCTACGCTTTCAGCACGTCACTGGGCAACTCGAGAATCCCATCCGCCTGCGCGACGTTCGGCGCGACATCGCCCGTGTGCTCACGCTGCAACGCCAGCGCGAACTCGGTGCCGGAGGCGACCGCTGATGGCGGTCCGGGGAGGGGTCGGGGTGGCAGAGCGCGGCCGGCGCAAGACCGTGGTGGGCGTGGTCGTATCCGACAAGATGGAGAAGACGGTCGTCGTGGCCGTGGAGCGCTTGGTGCCGCACCCGCTCTACGGGCGGCGCGTCCGGCGCACCAAGCGGTACAAGGCGCACGACGAGGAGAACTCGGCGCGCGTGGGCGACCGCGTGACATTGATGGAGACGCGGCCGCTCTCGCGGGAAAAGCGCTGGCGCGTCGTGTCCATCCTGCAGAGGGCGGAGTGAGGCCAGATGGTCCAGTTGCAGACCCGACTGGTGGCGGCCGATAACACCGGCGCCAAGGAACTGCAGGTGATCAAGGTCCTGGGCGGGTCGCGGCGGCGCTACGCCAACATCGGCGACATCGTCGTGTGCTCGGTCAAGGCGGCGTCGCCGGGTGGCATGGTGAAGAAGGGCGAGGTCGTCAAGGCCGTCATCGTGCGGACCGTGAGCGGGGCCGGGCGGGCGGACGGCAGTCGCATCCGCTTTGACGAGAACGCCGCCGTGGTGCTGCGCGACGCCAAGGAGCCGCGCGGGACCCGCATCTTCGGGCCGGTGGCCCGGGAGTTGCGCGAGCGCGAGTTCATGCGGATCGTCAGCCTGGCCCCGGAGGTCCTGTGAGGGGGTGCCCAGCGTGGCGGAGCGGCGGGGGAACGCGGAACGGCGGCCGCAGCGGCTGTCGGTGCGGACCAAGGACGAGGTGCTGGTCATCTCGGGCAAGGACCGCGGCAAGCGCGGAACGGTGGTCAGCATCGATCGCGTGCGCGGTCGGGTGACGGTGGAGAACGTCAACATCGCGCGGCGGCACCAGAAGCCCACGCAGAAGGTGCTGCAGGGCGGCATCGTGGAGCAGGCCAACCCCATCTCGGCCAGTGCCGTGATGGTGGTCTGCCGGGGGTGCCGACGGCCGACGCGGGTGGGCCACATGGTGAATGAGGACGGCAAGCGGGTGCGGCGCTGCGTGCATTGCGGCGAGGCCCTGGACCGTTCGCGCTGAGAACTCCGGAGCCGGCCGTCGATCGCGCCGGGAGCCGGGGGAGGGGAGTGCCGGGATGGCGGAGACCACGATGCTCGAGGAGAAGTACCGCGCGGAGGCGTTGCCGGCGCTGCAAAAGCGCTTCAATTATAGCAACGTCTTCGAGGTGCCGCGCTTGGAGAAGGTCGTCCTCAACATGGGGGTGGGCGACGCCCTCCAGAACGAGAAGCTCCTGGACTCCGCCATCGCGGAAATGCGCGCCATCGCGGGGCAGCAGCCGGTCACGACGCGGGCCAAGAAGTCGGTCGCGTCGTTCAAGCTGCGCGAGGGCGACAAGATCGGGGTCATGGTGACCCTGCGGGGCGCGCGCATGTATGATTTCCTGCTCCGCTTGTTCATGGTGGCGCTGCCCCGCGTACGCGACTTTCGGGGACTCAATCCCGACAGCTTCGACGGTCGCGGCAACTACACCCTGGGCGTGCGCGAGCAGTTGATCTTCCCGGAGATCGACTACGACCAGATCCAGAAGGTGCGCGGGCTCGACGTGGTCATCGTCACCAGCGCGCGCACGGACGAAGAGGCCCGGGAACTGCTCCGCCTGTTGGGGATGCCGTTCCGGCCCGCGGCGTGACCGATGGCCCCGCAGGGGCTGGGGAGGACGAGCGCATTGGCCAAGAAGGTCGACATGGAGCGGATGAAGCTGAAGCCCAAGTACCGGGTGCGGGTGCGGAACCGCTGCAACCGCTGCGGGCGTCCGCGCGGGTACATCCGGAAGTTCGGGCTGTGCCGCCTGTGCTTTCGGGAGATGGCCCACCAGGGGTTGGTGCCCGGTGTCCGCAAGGCCAGCTGGTAGGGCGCCGGCCGCCCATCTGGGAAGGGGGGACGCGGGTTGAGCATGACCGATCCGGTTTCTGACATGCTGGCGCGGATCCGCAACGCGAACATCGTGCGGCGACACCAGGTGGACATCCCGGGGTCGCTGCTGAAGCGGGCTATCGCCAACATCCTGCGCGAAGAGGGCTTCGTGGACAACGTCCAGTGGATGGAGGACGGGGTACGCAAGACCCTGCGGATCACCCTGAAGTACGGGGGGGAGCGGCAGCGGGTGATCACCGGCCTGCGCCGGATCTCGCGCCCGGGCCGGCGCGTGTACGCGGGGAAGACGGAGGTGCCGCGTGTCCTCGGCGGGCTGGGGATCGCGATCCTCTCGACCTCCCGCGGCGTGATGACCGATCGCCGCGCGCGGCACGAACAACTTGGCGGCGAGGTGCTCTGTTACATCTGGTAGCCCGGGCGGGCCCGCGGGGCCCGCGCGCCGCAACGAAGTGGGGGGTCCCCAGTGTCTAGGGTGGGCAGGCAGCCGATTCCGCTTCCGCAGGGCGTGACCGTGACGGTGGAGGGCAACACCGTCCGCGTCCGCGGACCGAAGGGCCATCTGGAGGGCACCCTGCCCGCGGCCGTGCAGGTGCAGGTGGGTGCCGCTGAGGTTCAGGTGACGCGCCGGGACGATGCCCGCGAGTCTCGGGCGCTGCACGGGCTGTCCCGCACGCTGGTGGCGAACATGGTGGAGGGCGTCGTGAACGGGTACCGGAAGTCTCTCGACCTGGTGGGCACCGGCTACCGCGCCGCCAAGAACGGCAACAAACTGGTGCTGACCGTGGGATACTCCCACCCCGTCGAGATCACGCCGCCCGCCGGCATCGAGTTGGAGGTGCCGGCGCAGAACAGCGTCGTGGTGCGGGGCATCGACAAGCAGTTGGTGGGCCAGGTCGCCGCGAACGTGCGTGCGGTGCGCAAGCCTTCGGCGTACGGAGAGGGCAAGGGGATCCGCTATACTGGAGAACGCGTGCGTACCAAGGAAGGCAAGACCGGGAAGTAGTCGGGACGGGCGCGGGGGGAGTTGCGGGGCATGGCGCATCGTAGGGAGATCCGGTTACGCCGGCACCGTCGGGTGCGCCGACGGGTGGCGGGGACGCAGGCGCGGCCGCGGCTCAACGTGTTCCGCAGTTCGCGGCACGTGTATGCACAGGTGATCGACGACAGCCGCGGATACACGCTGGCCGCGGCCTCCACCATGGAGGCCGATCTGCGGGGCGGGCGCACAGCCACCGTGGAGGCGGCGCGCAAGGTCGGCGAGTTGGTCGGGCGCCGGGCCATGGAGGCGGGCGTCGAGCAGGTCGTCTTCGATCGTGGCGGCTACCTGTATCACGGGCGCGTGGCCGCCGTGGCCGAGGGCGCCCGGGCGACGGGGCTCAAGTTCTAAGCGGGGGGCGGCCCTGGGGCCGCCGGATGTGGAGGTGGCGGCCATCCCGAGGGGATCGGAACGCGAGTTCCAGGAAAAGGTCATTCAGGTGAACCGCGTGTCCAAGGTGGTCAAGGGCGGGCGGCGTCTCAGCTTCAGCGTCCTGGTCGTGATCGGGGACGGCAACGGCAGGGTCGGGGTGGGGCTGGGGAAGGCGGCGGTACCCGTCGACGCGATTCCCAAGGGCATCGCGGCGGCGAAGAAGGCGCTCGTCGACGTTCCGCGGGTCGGGGACACCATCCCGCACGAGGTGATCGGGCACTGCGGCGCGGGGCGGGTATTGCTCAAGCCGGCCGCTCCCGGCACCGGCCTGATCGCCGGGCACGGGGTGCGCGAGATCCTGGAGTTGGCCGGGGTGCGCGACGTGCTCGCCAAGTCCCTGGGGTCCAGCAACGCGAACAACGTGGTCTACGCCACGTTTGACGGTCTGCGGGCGCTCAAGCGTGTGGAGGAGGTTGCCCGCCTGCGGGGCAAGACCGTGGAGGAGCTCCGCGCGTAGGGCGCGACGAAGTGGGAGGCTGGAAGGACATGCCGCAGGTTGGCCTGGAGTCGCTCCGGGCGGGGCGCCCCAACCACCCGCGCAAGCGCGTGGGACGGGGGCCGGGGTCTGGGCACGGGAAGACCTCGGGCAAGGGGCACAAGGGACAGAAGGCCCGGTCCGGTGGGGTGAAGGGTGCCGCCTTTGAAGGGGGCCAGACGCCACTGCAACGGCGCTTGCCCAAGCGTGGCTTCAGCAACGCGCCCTTCGCGCGGGAATGGCGGATCCTGAACGTGGAGCGCCTGAACCGCCTGCCGGCGGGGAGCCGCCAGGACGCGGACACCCTGGTTTCCGCAGGGATCCTGCCGGATGGGCCCGAACCGCTGAAGGTTCTGGGCGGCGGCGTCTTGGAGGTTGGGCTCACCGTGGTGGCCCATGCCTTCTCCGCGTCGGCGCGGGAGAAGATCGTCGCCGCCGGGGGACGCGCCGAGATCGTCGGCCAGGCGCCAGAGGCCTAGCGACCGGCGCAAGGGGGACAGCCGATGGCCAGCCAGGTTGCCAGCACGATGGGCCGCGCCATGCAGTTGGGCGATCTGCGCAGGCGCATCCTCTATACGGTCGTGATGTTCGCCGTGTTTCGGCTCGGCGTGCACATCCCCGTGCCGGGGATCAACACTGCGGCGCTGAAGACCCTGTTCGCGCCGGGCACGTTCTTCGGGGTCCTCAACCTCTTCGCCGGCGGGGCGTTGAGCGTCTTCGCCGTGTTCGCGATGGGCGTCACCCCGTACATCAACTCCTCGATCATCATGCAGCTCCTGCAGTTGGTCATCCCGCAGGTCGAGGAGTGGTCGAAGGAAGGTCCAGAGGGCCAGAAGCACATCATGCAGTGGACCCGGTACGGCACGGTGATCCTGGGGCTGGTCCAGGCCATCGGTCTGACCGTCTACCTTCGCTCAGGCGGCGGCCTGCTCCACCCCGACATCGAGTCGATGGCGAGCGTGGTCATCATCCTGCTGGCGGGCACCATCCTTCTGATGTGGATCGGCGAGCAGATCACCGAGTACGGGATCGGCAACGGGATCTCGCTGCTGATCTTCGCGAGCATCATCTCCGGTCTGCCCCAGGCTGTGGGCAACCTGTTCAACGAAGTCAGCGCCCACACGATCAGCGTGTTCGACCTGGGCGCGTTCCTGGTCATCGCCTTCGCCGTGATCGCCGCCGTGGTGGCCGTCACCCAGGCGGCCCGACGGGTGCCGGTCCACTACGCCAAGCGCGTGGTGGGGCGCCGCATGTATGGCGGTGCCTCCAACTACATCCCGCTGCGCGTCAACCAGGCCGGGGTCATCCCCGTCATCTTCGCGCTGTCGGTGCTGACCATACCGCTGACCCTGGGCAAGTTTTTTCCCAAGGCCGGCTGGCTGGCCGGGGCCAGCAACTTCCTGCAGGCGAACCTGCTGGTCTATGAGTTGATCAGCGCGGCGCTGGTGATCGCCTTCACCTTCTTTTACACCAGCATCGTGTGGAACCCGAACGACGTGGCCGACAACATCAAGAAGCAGGGTGGGTTCATCCCCGGCCTGCGGCCGGGGAGGCCCACCGCGGAGTACCTGACCAAGGTGATGACGCGGATCACCGTGTTGGGCGCGCTCTTCCTGGCGGCGGTCGTCGTGCTGCCCGTGGTGCTCAAGCCCCTGGTCCACATCACCATGGCGTTTGGCGGGACGGCCCTGCTCATCGTCGTGGGCGTGGCGGTGGATACGATGATGCAGATCGAGGGGCATATGCTGATGCGGCACTATCAGGGCTTCATCCGCTGACCCTGGGGAGGCGCGGTCGGTGCGGATCGTGATGCTGGGGCTGCCGGGTGCGGGCAAGGGGACGCAGGCCAAGCGGCTGGCCGGGGCTGCAGGCGTTCCGCATGTCGCCACCGGCGACATCTTCCGTCAGGCCATGGCGGACGGCTCGCCCCTGGGCCGGCAGGTCCAGGCCCTGGTCGCCCGCGGCGAGTTGGTGCCCGACGCCCTGACCGTGGCGATCATCCGCGAGCGCCTGGCGCGCCCGGACGCCGGGAGCGGCTTCGTCCTGGACGGCTTTCCGCGGACCACGCCGCAGGCGGAGGCGCTGGACGCGCTGCTCGACGGAGGGGCCGCGCTGGAGCATGCCGTCTATCTGGACGTGGACGTGGAGGCCGTGGTGGGGCGGCTGGCTGGCCGGCGGGTGTGCCCGCGTTGCGCGGCGACCTACCACGTGGAGACGGACCCGCCGGGGCCGGGCGGGACGTGCCGCCGGTGCGGGGCGACGGTGGAGCAGCGGACGGATGACCGGCCCGAGGCCCAACGGAGGCGCGTGGCGGCCTACCAGCGCGAGACCGCGCCCTTGCTCCCCTACTACGCGGCCCAGGACAAGCTGATGCGGGTGCTGGGGACGGGGGCGCCGGACGCGGTGGCGGCGCGGATCACCGCAGCCTTTGGGGGCGTGGCGAGATGAACCCTCGGCGCCGGCCGATGACGCCCCTGAGTTCGGAGGCCCGGTCCGCGGCGATCGTGCTGCGCTCGACGCGGGAGATCGAGAAGCTGCGCGCGGCGGGGCGCGTCGTCGGGCAGGTGCTGACGGCCCTGGGGCCCGCGGTGCAGGTGGGCGCGCGTACCTCCGACCTGGATCAGTTGGCCGACCGTCTGATCCGGGAGGCCGGAGGCGTCCCGACGTTCAAAGGCTACCAGGGGTACCCCGCCTCCATCTGCACCTCGGTCAATGACGAGGTGGTGCACGGGATTCCCGGCCCGCGCCGCCTGGAGCCCGGGGACATCGTCGCCGTGGATGTGGGCGTCACGCTGGGCGGGTATGTGGGGGATGGGGCGCGGACGTTCGCCATCCCGCCGGTGGCCGCCGCGACCGAGCGCCTGTTGGCGGTGACGCAGGATGCCCTGGCCGCGGGCATCGCGGCCGCCCGCCCCGGCGGCCGGGTGGGCGACATCTCCCACGCGGTGCAGGCCGTCGTGGAGGCGGCCGGGTACAGCAGTGTCCGCAAGTTCTGCGGGCACGGCGTGGGGACCAGCATGCACGAGGAACCCTCGGTGCCCAACTACGGGCCGCCCGGAAGGGGCCCGCGGCTGGAGGCCGGGATGGTGCTGGCCATCGAGCCGATGGTGAACGTCGGGACATTCGACGTCGCCGTGGGTGCCGACGGTTGGGTGGTGCGGACCCGTGACGGGGCGCCATCCGCGCACTTCGAACACACCGTGGCCATCGGCGCCGATGGGCCGCAGATCCTGACGCTGCCATGAACGGGCGCGACCTGCTGGCAGCCAGTATACAATGGCGCCCCTTCGTGTATACTGGGAAGCTGCACGCTGCAACCCACCGCGGGATGCGCGCCGTGTGGTGGTGCGCCGTACGGTCCGGGCAGGACGGGCCGGGTGGGCGGCGACATGGAGGGACCACGTGGAGGGTCTGCCGCGTATCGGGCAACTCGTTTACTCGCGGGCCGGTCGGGACCGCGGAAGTGCGCTCGTGGTGGTGGGCATCCAGGACGCGCGGCACGTGCTGGTCAGTGATGGTGACCTGCGGCCCGGCAGGCGTCCCAAGCTGAAGAGCGCACGCCATTTGGCGGCGGGGCTCGCCGTGCACCCCGGCGTTGCCGCTGGGCACGCGGTCCCCGATGCGGAAATTCGTGCCTGGATCCGTGCGGTGACCGCTGGGGCTGACCCGGCGGCGCCCGGTGGCGCCGGGCCGGGAGGCGATCTGGCATGAAGGCGAGGAAGCCCGCGGCGGCGGTGAGCGCACCGCCGCGGCCGGCGGCGAAGGATGCGGTGGAGGTGGAGGGCACGGTCGTCGAACCGTTGCCGAACGCCCTGTTCCGCGTCGAACTGGAGAACGGGCACCGGGTGCTGGCCACGATCTGCGGCCGCATGCGCAGAAACGGCGTCTACATCCGTATCCTGCGCGGCGACCGGGTGACGGTGGAACTCTCCCCGTACGATCTGACGCGCGGGCGGATCACGTACCGCCAACGCGGCTAGCGACGGCGAGACGCGGCCGGGAGTACGCAGCGAGAGTGGGTGAGAGGATTGAAGGTACGTCCGTCCGTCAAGCGGATGTGCGCGAAGTGCAAGATCGTGAAACGCCACGGTCGGGTGATCGTGATCTGCGAGAACCCCAAGCACAAGCAGGCGCAGGGCTGAGCCTGCGCTCATCGGGATGAAGGGGGTCGGGTGGTTGGCGCGCATTGCTGGGGTAGACCTTCCGCGCGACAAGCGCATTGAGGCTGCGCTGCCGTACCTGTATGGGGTCGGCTGGTCGCTGTCCCGTCAGATCCTGGCCAAGTCCGGTGTGAGTCCGGACACGCGTGTTCGGGATCTCAGCGAGGACGAGGTGGCGCGGCTCCGAGAGGTGATCGAGCGGGAGTACAAGGTGGAGGGCGACCTGCGGGCCGAGGTGCAGGGCAACATCAAACGCCTGATGGACATCGGTTCTTACCGTGGATTGCGTCACCGCCGGGGCCTGCCCGTCCGCGGGCAGCGCACCAAGACCAATGCGCGCACGCGCAAGGGCAAGCCCAAGACCGTGGGCGTCGCCCGGCGGAAGAAGTAGCCGAGCCGGGGACGGCGGCCCACGAGCCGGCGGTCCCTTGCGTGCACAGGCGGAAGGAGACGGCAGATGCCCAAGGAGCAGCAGAAGAAGCGTCTCAAGCGGCGGGAGCGCAAGCACGTCGAGCGGGGCGTGGCGCACATCCGCTCCTCGTTCAACAACACGATCATCACCATCACCGACACCCAGGGGAACGCCATCGCCTGGGGCACGAGCGGGGCGCAGGGCTTCAAGGGCAGCAAGAAGGGCACGCCGTTCGCCGCCCAGATGGCGGCGGAAAAGGCCGGGCGCGCGGCGATGGAACACGGTATGCGGGAGCTTGAGGTGTGCGTGAAGGGTCCGGGGCCGGGCCGGGAGGCCGCGATCCGGTCCCTGCAATCGGTGGGGTTGGAGGTCACGCAGATCCGTGACGTCACTCCGATCCCGCACAACGGGTGTCGGCCGCCGAAGCGCCGGCGGGTCTGAGCGTCGGGCGGTGCGGCGAGGTGGGTGAAGGGGGTTTTCGTTCTTTGGCGAGGCAGACCGATCCGGTGTGCCGACTGTGCCGGCGGGAGGGCATGAAGCTCTTCCTAAAAGGGCATCGCTGTTACGGGCCCAAGTGCCCGATCGAGAAGCGGGCGAACCCGCCGGGCCAGCATGGTGGTGATCGCAAGCGCGGGCGCGCCAGCGACTACCGTCCCTACCTGCGGGAGAAGCAGAAGGTGCGGCGGATCTACGGCGTGGGCGAGCGCCAGTTCCGCGGGTACTTCCGCGTGTCCGCCAAGAGCAAGGACGTCACCGGCACGGTGCTGCTCCGCATCCTGGAGCGTCGCCTGGACAACGTCGTCTTCCGCCTCGGGTTTGCGACCTCGCGCCCGGAGGCGCGGCAGGTGGTCGACCACGGGCATGTGCTGGTCAACGGTCGACGCGTGGACCGGCCGTCCTTCCTGGTGCGGCCCGGGGACGTGATCCGCCTGCGCGAGAAGAGCCGCGCGCTGCCGGTCTTCAAGGACCGCTTGGCGTTTGGCGAGTCGCGCGTGGTGCCCGATTGGCTCGAGCGGGACCTGGACGCGGCGCAGGGCACCGTCCTCCGGCTGCCGGAGCGCGAGGCGCTGGACGCCACCATCCAGGAGCGACTCATCGTTGAGTACTACTCACGTTGACGGCCCGGTGTCCCCGTCCTCTGGGATGTGGGGCTCCGCGGTCGACCGGGAGGGGGATGCTGGGATGTCTGTGGCCGCCGCCGCGCTTGGCTCCGGGACGCAGGGGAGGGGGCAGTCGCCGATGCTGGAGATGGAGAAGCCGACCATCGAGTGCGTCGAGCGTAGCTCGGACGGTATGTACGCCAAGCTCGTCGTCGAGCCGCTGGAGCGCGGCTACGGCACTACCCTGGGGAACTCCCTGCGCCGGGTGCTGCTGTCATCGCTGCCGGGGGCGGCCGTCACGTCCATCCGCATCGACGGCGTGCTCCACGAGTTTTCCACGATCCCGGGGGTCCGCGAGGACGTCACCGATATCATCCTCAATGTGAAGCGGCTTGGTCTCCAACTGCACGCCGACGGGCCCCAGATCCTGCGGATCGAGGCGGAGGGTGAGGGCGCCGTGACGGCGTCGGCGATCAAGTGCGGGCCGGATGTGGTGATCCTCAACCCCGACATGCACATCGCGCAACTCGACCGCAACGGCCGCCTGGTGATGGAGATGACCGCCGAGCGGGGGCGGGGCTACCAGAGCGCCGAGCAGAACAAGCTCGCGGACCAGCCGATCGGTATCGTGGCGATCGACTCGATCTTCACGCCCGTGCGCCGCGTCAATTTTACGGTGGAGGACACCCGTGTCGGGCAGGTGACCAACTACGACCGCCTGACGCTGGAGGTCTGGACCAACGGCTCCATCCATCCGGAGGACGCCGCGGCGATGGGGGCGCGCATCCTGGCCGACCACCTGCAACTCTTCGTGGCGCTGACCGACGGGGATGTGGGCAGCATCGTCCTGGCCGAAAGCCCAGAGGACGAGCGCGCCCGCCTGTTGGAGCGATCCATCGAGGACCTCGAGCTCTCGGTGCGGTCGTTCAACTGCCTCAAGCGCGCGGGCATCAACACGATCGGCGAGTTGGTCAGCCGCACGGCGGACGACATGATCCGCGTGCGCAACCTTGGTCGGAAGTCACTCGAGGAAGTCGAGCAGAAGCTGGCCGGCCTCGGGCTCGAACTCAAGGTTTCCGAGGAGTAAGCGGAGTAAGCGGAGTAAGCGAGTAAGCCCGGACCCGGTCCGGAGAGGAGAACTTCGATGCCGTACCGCAAACTGGGGCGCCGCTCCGACCATCGGCGCAGCATGTTCCGCAACATGGTGACGTCTGCCCTCTTGCACGAGGAGATCACCACCACGGTGACGCGCGCCAAGGAGCTGCGCACTCCGCTGGAGCACATGATCACGCTGGGTAAGCGTGGCGACCTCCACGCCCGGCGCCAGGCGCGGGCCTTCATCCTCAAGGAGGATGTCGTCACCAAGCTCTTCGACACCATCGGCCCCCGCTACAGGGACCGGGAGGGCGGGTACACGCGCATCACCAAGCTCGGACCGCGCCAAGGGGATGCCGCGCCGCTCTGCAAGCTCGAGCTGGTCTGAGGTGCCGGGGCAAGTGCGGCGTACTCCTGGTGCCGCGGCGGGCACAGACCATCCGGGTCCCGACCTGATCCGCTTAGAGGATGTCCACTACACCTACCCTGCGGCGGAGGGGCCGGGTGCCCTGGCGCTGCAGGGCATCTCGTTGCGCGTGCCCCCAGGGGCGTTCGTGGCCGTGTTGGGCGGCAACGGCTCGGGGAAGTCGACGCTGTCCCGCCTGCTGGACGGTCTCCTGCTGCCGGATGTGGGCCGCGTGCTGGTGGCCGGGATGGACACGCGGGACCCCGTCAGGCGCCTGGAGATCCGGCGGCGCGTGGGGATCGTGTTTCAGGACCCGGAGAATCAGATCGTCGGCGGTACCGTGGAGGACGACGTGGCCTTCGGACCCGAGAACCTGGGGTTGCCGGCCGACGAGATCGAACGGCGGGTGCGCGGGGCCCTGGCGACCATGGGGATCACCGCGCTGGCCCATGCCGAGCCGCACCACCTCTCCGGCGGACAGAAGCAGCGCGTAGCCATCGCCGGCATCCTGGCCATGGAGCCGGATTGCATCTGCCTGGACGAACCCACCTCCTCGCTGGACCCCCGCGGGCGGGCCGACGCCATGGCCGCGGTCCAGGCGCTCAACGCCGCGGGCCATGCGGTCGTGCTGATCACGCACCACACCGCCGAGGCGGTCCTGGCCCGCCGCGTGATCGTGCTGCACGCCGGGACGGTGGTCCTGGACGCCACCCCGCGGGAGGCGTTTGCTGACGCCGGACGGTTGGAATCCTGGGGCATCGAACCCCCGCCGGCCACATTGGCCTGGCTCTCCCTGCGGGCCCAGGACCGCCTCCCGGCGCGGGTGCCCCTGGATATGGAGGAACTGGCCGACCTGCTGGCGCCCGCCTTGCGCGCGCGCGGGCGGAGTCCCAGCCCGCCGCCGCCGGGCGCGGCGCCGGGGCCCCAGGCATCGGGGGGCCGCGGCCTGCGGCTGGAAGGGATCGGCTTCAGCTTCCCGGCCACCGGAGGGCGCACCCCGCCGCCGGTCCTGGACGGTGTCGACCTCGCCGTCGCCCCGGGGGAGTGCGTCGGTCTTTTGGGCGCCACCGGCTCCGGCAAGAGCACGCTGGCCCTGCACGCCGCCGCTCTGGTCCGCCCGCGCGCCGGCATCCTGGAGGTCGACGGCGTGCGGCCCTGGAGCGTCTCGCGGCTGCGGCGGGCGTCGGTGCTGCAGGCGGCGCGTCGTGCGGTGGGCATGGTGTTTCAGCGCCCCGAGGCACAGTTCTTTGAAGACCGGGTGGAGGACGAGGTCGCCTTCGGCCCGATCAACTACGGCGTGCCCGATGCCGCGGCCCGCGCCGCGGCGCGCGCCGCGCTGGAGCGCATGGGCCTCCCGCAGGAGATGGCCGGGCGTTCCCCCTTCGGCCTGTCCGGGGGCGAGATGCGGCGCGTAGCGATCGCCTCCGTGCTGGCATCGGCCCCCTCCTACCTGCTCTTAGACGAACCGACGGGAGGGCTGGACGCCGACGGCCGCCGCACGCTGCTGGAACTGGTGGGCCGGGTGCGGGGGTTGGGACGCGGCGTTCTGCTGATCACGCACCGCATGGACGAGGCGGGCGCCCTGGCCGACCGGCTGGTCGTGCTGGCCGGGGGGCGCGTGGTCGCCAGCGGTCCCCCGCGCGAGGTGTTCGCGCTGGGGCCGGGCTTGGCCGAGTGGGGGCTGGAGCCGCCCGCGGGAGCCGCGCTGCTGCTGGCGCTGAGACGGCGCGGCGTGCCCGTGCCGCCGTCGGCGCTGTCCCTGGAGGAGGCCGTGCGGGAGGTTCGGCCGCTGCTGGGAGCCTGAGACGGGCGGAGGGAGGGCGGGGATGGGCCAGTACCTGGCGGGAGACTCCTGGCTGCACCGGCTGGACGCCCGCACCAAGCTCTGCGGCACCATGCTGTTTGCCATCCTCGTCCTGCTGACCCACGGCTGGGCCGGTGTCGCCGTGGCCGCGGCCTTCACCCTCACCTGCGTGGCGGCGGCGCGGCTGGGCCCCGCGACGCTCTGGCGGACCAACCGCGGCCTGCTGCAATTGGTGGTCCTCATGCTGGCGCTGAACATCCTGTTCACCCCCGGCACACCCGTGGTGCGGTTGGGGCCCCTGGTCCTGACCCACCAGGGCCTGACCCTCGGCGTGCGCGGCGGGCTGCGCCTGGGCCTGCTGGTGATGCAGTCGGCGATCCTCACGGCCACCACCGCGCCCCTGGCTCTGACCGCCGCCGCGGAGCGCCTGTTGGCGCCGTTTGCCCGCTGGGGCCTCCCGGCGCATGAACTGGCGCTGATGGCCACCATCGCGCTCCGCTTCCTCCCCACGCTGTCGGAGGAGGCCCAGCGCATCCGGCAGGCCCAGGCTTCCCGCGGCGCCAACCTCGGCGCCCGCGGGCGGGCGGGTGTGCGGGCGGTTGTGGCCACCATGGTGCCGCTTCTCCTCTCCGTCCTGCGCCGGGCCGACGAGTTGGCCCTGGCCATGGAGGCGCGGGCCTACCAGGGCGAGGAGGGGCGCAGCCGCTGGCGCCAGACGCGCTTTCGGGGCGCGGACGCCCTGGCCACGGCCGCCCTGGGCGTGCTGGTGGTGGGGGTCCTGTGGACGCGCGCCTAACGGACCCGGCGGACCCGCCGGGACGGCGACTGGCGCTGATCGTGGCCTATGCCGGGCAGCGCTGGCACGGATTCCAGCGCCAGCCGGGCGTGGAGACGGTGCAGGGCGAGCTGGAGCGGGCCCTGGCCGAGGTGGTGGGCGGACCGGTCCGCGTGCGCGGAGCGGGCCGGACCGACGCGGGGGTGCATGCCGCTGGGCAGGTGGTGGACTTCACCCTCTCCCAGGAGGTGGGTCCGCCGCTCGAACGGCTACCCCGGGCCCTGGCCGCCCACCTTCCCCCGGACATCGTGCCCTGGAGCGCGCACGCCGTGCCGCCGGGGTTCCACGCGCGCAAGAGCGCGCTGAGCAAGCGCTACCGGTTCCTGATCTGGCGCGCCCCCCAGCCTTCGCCGTTCCTGCGGGCCCACACCCTTCACCGCCACGGCAGCCTTGACGTGCCCGCCATGCGCGCCGCCGCCCATGCCCTGGTGGGGCGCCACGACTTCTCCGCGCTGGCCGGAGCCGGGCGCCCGGTGGACGACGCCACGCGCACTGTGGTGGACTGCCGCGTCCTGGAGGCCGACCACCTCCTCGCGGTCGAGGTGGAGGCCGACGGCTTCCTGTATCGGATGGTGCGGGCCATCACCGGGACGCTGCTGGAGGTGGGGCGCGGCGCCAGGCCGCCCGAGGCGATCCCGGCGCTCTTGGCCGGAGGGCGGCGCGGGGACGCCGGGCCTTCCCTGCCCCCGCACGGCCTGTGCCTGCTGTGGGTGCGGTACCCGTCCGCGACGGGGATCCCGGCGCCGGATGCCCGCGCCGCCTGGCCGCCGGCGCCCGGCGATGGGGAACTTGGCCGGCTGGGCGCCGCGGACCTGGAGGACCGCGCAAGCGGAGGGGAGGGCTGATGGGCGCCGCGCGACGGGACCTCGGGACCTCGGGGCCGCGGTGGCCGCGGCCGTCAGCGCCGACAGCGACCCCGACGCCGGGGAGTGGTCCCGCGCCGGCTGCGCGCGGCACGGCGTCCAGGCGCTCTTCGTCCCCACGGACGTGGCCCATCCCCAGGGCGTGGAGCGGCTGGTGGAGGCCGCCGCACGCCTCGGACCGGCAGATGTGGTGTCCACAGGTGCCGGTCTTGCCTGACAAACCGGACATCCGTCATTCGTGCCGCCCCTGCCGCGGGATCGGCCGGTAGGCCGAGGCCCGCTGCTGGCCGCGTGTCACGCGGCGGGGAGTCGCGCTGCGCCTCTCGGGGCCGGTCCCCGCGCCACGCACGCACCGCCCGCAACCATCCCCACCACTGGCCGGCCACGAGGGCATCAGGCCGCCGGGGCATCCGTCGTTGATCTGACGTCAGCCCCTACCGTCTCCGGTGAGCCCGCTCGGCTCAGGGCTGCGCCGGCCTTTCGGCCACGGCTGGCTTGGGCGGCTCGCTTCTCCTCCGCAGTGGGAGAGCGGCCAACCCGCCCCCACCTTCGCTGGGGGTTCAGGGCCGCCACGACGTTGGCACCGCCCGTCCAAGCACAGTGCCCACGACGGAAGCGGCTGGGGTAGCCCCGCC
>JAJZWQ010000243.1 GCA_021846605.1 Bacillota bacterium
CGGTGGGGCGGGGGTGCACCTGCGCAACTTCCCCGCGGGCGCCTTCAACCTGACCGACGCGGATATCCTGCAGGGCGCCTACGGGTTGTTGGTCGATGGCGCCAACTACCTCCGCTTTGAGAACACCTACTTCGATTCCAGTGCGAACGGGGCGCTTTTGCGCTCGGGCAATCTGATCACGTTTTCCAACTGCTGGTTTTCCAACCGCCCCGGCCCGGGGCTGACCATCGGCGGAGCGCGCGGGGTGAGCGTCCTGGGCGGCCAGGCGGCCAACTGCGGCGGACATGGCATCCTCATCACCGACCAGGCCCTGGGGGTCTCCCTGGTCGGCGTGCAGGTGGTCGGCAACAACACCGCCCAGCGGGGTTCCGACGGCATCCGCATCGAGGGCGGCGCCAGCTACGTGAGCGTCGCCAACTGCATCGTCGGCAACGACCCCGGGATCTTCCAGACTCCGGGCCAGGAGGTGGGCATCCACGTGCGCGCCGACGCCGGCGGGGATTGTGCCGTGATCGGCAACCTGCTGTTCGGCAACGTGCGGGCGCCCGTGGTCGACCGGCTGTCGGCGACGGGTTACGGGGCGGGAAACCTCTCCGAACCCCCCGGGTCCACCTTTGTGCCGCCCAGCGGTGCGGTGAACCTTGCGGCGGGGGTCGCCCCGGCGATCGCCATGAACAGCCCGGACGGCAAGGCGGTCACGCTGGCACCCGTCGGCTCCGGGGCCGCGGCGCACTATCGCGCCCGCTTCGGGCGGGCGGTCGCCAAGGTGAGCCACGTCCCCGCCCAGGGCGACTGGGTGACCTTTCCGCTGTCGACGCTGAAGCGTGGCTCCACCTACACCTTCATGGCGACGGTCTGGGGCAGCGGCGTGGCCTATCTCGATGTCTGGAACGGCGAGCAGGATGTGACCAGCCTGCCGGTCACCCTGATCAGCAGCCCGCAGACGGTGAGCCTCAACGTGACGCTCCCGGCATCCGGCCTCTCCGGCAACGCGACGCCGCAGTTGCAGGTGCGTACCCACCACTTTCCTACCGACGTGCGCTTCCGGGTGGGCGTCTACGCGGCGGCGGCCCACGCGGCCAAGGCCTGAAGGGCGTCCCACCGCGGGGCGCGGCGGCACCGGCACCGGAACCGATGCCGATACCGCAGCCAACCACCGTCGGCCGAACCCGAGGGCTCGTCCGACTGGATCGCTGGACGGTGGGCCGCTTGCCGACGGACCGCCGGGTTCGGGCTGCACTCGAAAGCGGTCGGTGGCGGTGCGGTGAGCACGGTGGCGGCTGCGGGCGGTGCGGCCCACGGCGGGAGCGGCGCTGCGCGGTGTGCCGCGCGTGGAGGCCCGCGACCACGCAGCCTTCTCCTGGGCCCTGCCCTCCTGGAACCGGCGCCGTTGCGCGTGGGACGAGGGGAGCGGCGATCCAGCCGCCCCCCCGCCCGCGGCGTCTCTCCCCGTCAGCCCCCGGACGACGGACGCACAGCGGTTGGTCGGTTCTCCAGACCGGCGCGCCAGCCCCCTCGTCCGACGGTCCGGGGTGCCGCTGGCCGTGCCAGGTTTCGGACGCGGTTTGAGCGATCCCCTGCAGGAGCGGTTCCCAGGCCGCCGAATGCGTGGCGCAATCTACCAGATCTCACAGGCCGTAGTGGTGGGAGGGGGCGATTGGGCGTCCGTCCGGGTGGTCGCGCGTTCCTCGACCCCTGCATCGCTTCGCTGCGCAGGTTGGGAGGGTATGGTTATGAAGGTGCGTGGCCTCCGCATGGGTTCGGCGGTCCTGGCCGGTACGGCTCTGTGCGCAACGCTGGCTCTGGCGGCGGCCCCCGCGTGGGCGGCGGGCAATCTGGTCACCAATCCCAGCGGCGTGGGGGGGACGGTGACCGGTTGGACGGCACCCGGCGGTTGGGGTCCGCTGACCGGTGTCCAGGTGCATGGAACGTGGTGGTTCCACTGGGTCTCGGACAACGTCCAGAGCCACACCCCCGGCCCGGGCTCGGCCTGGTACTCCTACACCATGGCCAACCTGTCCCCGGGGCAGACCATCAGTTGCGGCTTCAAGGCCATGGGTTCTGGAACCATCGCGGAAGACATCTGGACCGGCAACAACGGTGGGGATCATCTCACCGCGCCGGTGGCGCTCTCATCGACGCCCACGGTGTTCACGGAGACGGAGAAGGTGGGGGCCAAGCCCTGGCCCGGTCCGCCGCAGGTGCAGGTCCGCTATCAGAACCAGACGGGTAATCTGAACATCTATTTCACGGACGTGACCTGCGTCCTGGGTTCCTCGGTGACCCTGGCGGCGGACAGCACCGCGGCGGCTGCGGGCGCCGGGGGCGGCAAGACGGCCGCCGCCACGACCAAGGCGTCCAAGCCCGCAGCCGGCCTTCCGAAGACCGGATCCGGCATCCTGCCGCTCATCGGCGGGCTGGCCGCGGTGGCCGCAGGGCTCGGGCTGCTGCCGCGGCGCCGTACCGCGCGGTAGCGGGCCTCCTCGGGACGTGCGGCCTAGGCGGTTCGGGTCCGGTCCCGCAGCCGAGCGGCGCGCATGCACCAGCGAAGTCGTCCAATGGCGCAGGCCCTTTGGGGCCCGCGCCATTGGCGTCCCATCGGGGTGTTGGCGGTCGGGCGGGAACCGCAGCGCCGGGCGGAGAATAGCGGGCCGCGGACGGTCGTTCCCTTGGCGGGTCGCGGCGATCGCGCGGTGGGGCCCGCGGCTTTCGGGGACGGGGATGTGCGGTCAGGGGGGCGTTGGCGTGGGGTGGGCGCGGGGGATGGTTCGCCGCTGCGGCCGGACGGCGCTGCTGGCGGGGTTGACCCTGGTGCTGACCGGGTGTGGCGGCGCGCTGCGCTGGCCGGCCTCCCGGGTCTTTCCGCGCTTCCAGACCATTCACCGGTTGTGGATCCTGCCTGCCGCCGGGGTCACGGACCCCGCGGCGGTGGCGGCGCTGTCGTCGCTGGAAGGGAACCTCAACCGGCCGCGGCCGCGCCTGTATGTGGAACACAGCGCCGGGGACGCCTTCTGGGCGCAAAACGCGCTGCCTGGGGTGAGCCGGCGGACGCTGGCGGTCCCGGCAGGCCGCAGCGCCGCCTGCGGGCAGGCGCCGCTGGCCGCCGTGTCCGGTGTGCGCTACGTCTGCGCCGTGCTGCGGCACTTTCCCGGCGCGGTGCGCGGGTTGGTGGTCTATGACCCGGCGGTCCCCGCATCGTTGAACGTCGCGACCACGGTGGCCGGCGTGGACCGGGGGATGCTGGTCACACCGCAGTTGGCGGCCACCTTTGAGGGGGCCCCCTTCCACCTGAAGGTGCTGCGGAATCTGACGGGGATGCACTGGACCTCCCGCGTCCAGGCGTACGACTGGGCGATGCGGCACCTGTGGGCCCACACCCAACACCGGCTGCTGTTCAGCCTCAGCCCCGGGATCGCCGGCAACC
>JAJZWQ010000244.1 GCA_021846605.1 Bacillota bacterium
GAGATCAGGATCGCCGTGCGACCCGACAGGTTCTCGGCAAAGCGCCCATACAGTGCCGCCTCCGCCTGGGGGTCCAGGGCGGCGACGGGCTCGTCCAGGATCAGCAACTGCGCGTCGCGCATGAAGGCGCGGGATACGGCCACGCGCTGCCACTGCCCGCCGGAGAGACCCGAGGCACCCTCCAGCACGCCGCCCAGCGGGGTGTCGTAGCCCCGCGCCAGACCGTTGGCGACCTCGTCGGCGCCACCACGCCGGGCGGCGGCGCGGACCCGCGCGTCGTCGTCCATCGCCGCGAGATCGCCAAGCCCGACGGCTTCGCGCAGGGTGAACTCGCAGTTCCAGTGGTCCTGGTACGCGGCGGATACGGCGGCGCGCAGGCTGCGCGGATCGATCGCGCGGTAGTCGACGCCGTCGGCGGTGATCCGGCCGGCGTCGGGCCGATACAGCCCAAGAAGACACTTGGCCAGTGTGGACTTGCCCGAGCCGTTCTCACCAACCAGAGCAACGCGCTCCCCGGCGCGGATCTGCAGGTCCAGGCCGCGCAACACGGGTTGGTCGCGTCCCGGATAGGTGAAGGTGAGATCCTCGCACCGGATCCCTTCCCGCAGGGGGGTGGGGAACGCGCACGCCCCCGGTGGCGGGGATTCCTCCGGCAGCGAGAGGAAGTCGCGGAGCCATCCGACCTCGACGATGTGGGCGGCTCCCTGCGCCACCTGAAACGCGAACTGCTCGCCGCCATCCTCCACCATACCCACAGCGCCAAACAGGGCGACAAACGCGCCGGTGCCGATGGTGTGACGGGTCAACGCCACCACCAGCAACACCGCGGTGCCCACACCGACCGCGTAGGCCACCGCATCCACGGGAAGGGCGTAGAGCGCGTTCTGTCGCTTCTGCTTCATCAGGGCGGCGCGCACACCGCGCCGGAGGTCCCGCCAGCGGTCGCCGAGGTGTTCGTGCAGGTTGAACACGCGCAGTTCCTTCTGCTCCCCACCGCCCGTGAGGACCCCACCGACGTAGGATACGCGCCGCTGGTCTTCCGTCTGCCGATGGATGAAGAACAGGTCGCGTCGGCTGGCCTCCGACCGGCGCGCCGAGCGCATGACGAGGGCGAGCACCAGGACGAAGGGCAGCCAGTGCGCCACGGGCCAGAACAGCGCCACCAGCGTGACCACCTGGATGGCGCCTTGGCAGGCCTGGACGGCGCTGAAAAACAACACCTCCGCCGCGCCACCGTCGCCGGCGCGCGCCATCCGGTCGTAGAGGTCGCGTCGTTCGAACGAAAGCAGCGGCAGCCGGGCCGTCTTCTCAAGCCGCAGGCGGTCGAGCCCGCCGCGCAGCCGTTGCCCCAATCGGTCCCACAGCGGCCTCTGGAGATTGGAGGACGCGCCGCCGCGCAAGACCAACGTCGCCCCGAGTGCCGCCAGCCAGGGGATCAGGCTCGCCAAAGCGGTCGTTCCGTGTCCCGCGGCCGCCAAGCCGGCGTCGATCACGTGCTGGGTGACCCGGACGGATGCGGCCGGGACCAGGCCCAGCAGCAGGTGCAACGCGACCAGGCCGATCGCCGGCCAGCGCGCGTGGGCCCAGACGGCCCGCGCGGTCCAGGCGAGATGGTCGGCCGTGCGTCCGGCGGCGGGCCGGTGGCTCCAGCGGTTGTGGTCGCGCATGGACTCGCCCATGTGGTCGTTCGCCTCCGCCGTCGCCGTCTGCGGGGCCCCGGTCGCGTCCGACCCGCCGATTATGCCAGGACGCTTGGACGGGGGATGCGTGCCACGGTGGTGGCGACCGTGGGGTCACGGTCGGTTCCTGCCCGTGCCGCGCACCCCACCCGCGAGCGGGCACACCGGCCGTCGTTGCCGCGGCGGGCAGCGCCGCCCTGGGTGGCCAGAGGTGGCGGCTCAACCGCCAAGCGCGGGTCGCAACGGCTGTTGGGCCTGCGCGTTCACTCGAGGAACCGCCCTGGATCGCCAGGCCGGGCGGGCGCGGCTTGACCTGCGCGTTCGGGTAGGGCGCCAGGCGCCGGATGGCCCGCCATCCCGGGTCTGCGTCGACGCGGAGGGGGCACGCTCCCGCTGGCCGGCTCCGCCGCCGGGTGCGTTGGGGGGCGGTCGGCCCGGACGCGCGGGGCCGCAAACCGCCAGGGGTGCCCGGCGCGTGGTGCCAATGCCCGAGAAGCCCTGGCCCGCGTCGAACGGGGCCGGCGACGGGCGGCGTGCCCATGGCGGTGGTGCGTGGCGCGTCCGAAGGAGTGGGGGTATGCGGGGCGGGCGGCATGGCGGAGGGCGTGGGGATGGGGCGCGTGTGTCGGCGGGGGACCCTCCGGCGCGTCAACGTGTGGACCCGCCGTGTCGTCGGCCGACGCCGGGGGCCCGAACCCGCGCCGGAACGCTGAGGGGGCGGTGGTCCGGGCATGACGCCTGCCTTCCGTTCCGTCGCCTCACCGGAGCATTTGGTCCATGGTGCCCAGGAGGAATGTGGGGCTGGAAGGTACCGTCTGGCCGATCCTTCACCCTTCCGAACGGACTAATCTCTCGGTGGTCGGACGGGGAATCCGCCCCGGCGAACACCCGTGTCCCATGCGCGGCGTGGCGCCTCCGACCAGCTGCGGCCGGTCACCGAAGCAGGGGCAACTGGAACGACGGGGTTGGGACCCCGTCGGGCTCGCCGCGATGCGCCAGACGCTCCGCGTTGACCCACGGTCCGGCGCCGACTACAATGCCTACTGGGGAGCAGTATCCGCTTGCCCGCGGCAGAGAGTCGGCGGTGGTGCAAGCCGGCGCGGGGAAGCGGCGAATCCACCCCAAACACCGTTCCGCCCGCCGGGCGGAACCGGTAGTCGCCCGTTAGCGCGATAGCGACAAGGCGCGCCATTGAGGCGAATCTGGGTGGCACCGCGGGGTGAGGCCCCCGTCCGGAGAGGACGGGGGCCTTTTGCTGTCTGGGAGGGAACCGCGCCATGCTGGACATTCAAACGGTCCGCGACGATCCCGATGCCATCCGCCTCGCGGGCCAGGTCAAGGGTATCCCGGCGGATGTCGACGCGGTGTTGGCCATGGACCGTCGGCGTCGCGACCTGATGGCGGCGATCGTCGCCCTTCGCACCGAGCGCAACCGGATCTCCAAGGCCATCGCCACCATGGCCCCGACCGCGCGCGCCGCCGCCATCGCCCGCGCCGCGGAGCTCAAGGCCGACCTGGAGCGCCAGGAACCGCAACTGCGGCGGGTGCAAGAGGACCTGCGCGCCCTGATGCTGCGCCTGCCGGCGCCGGCCGCGCCGGACACCCCTGTGGGCGCGTCGGATGCCGACAACGTGCCGGTCCGTCAGTGGGGCACCCCGCCAAACCTCGATTTCCCGGCCCGCGACCACGTCGAGATCGGCGTCGCCCTGGGTCTCTT
>JAJZWQ010000040.1 GCA_021846605.1 Bacillota bacterium
CGCCGGGAGTTCCCCGGAGACGCGAAACGCCTGTGGAGGAGAAGGCTCTGGCTGGGAGCACTGCCCGGCGAAACCGGCTCCTGCGAAGCAGGAATCTCCAAGCAGGAAACTGGCCGCGCAAGCGGTTGGAAACAAAAGGCTATGAGGAGAGGAACGGTGCAGGACGGCAAGACGCTCTTGAGCCTTCTGGCATGGCGGGCCGGCCTGCGCGTGCCGCCCCAGCCCTAATCCGCGCCGACCAAGCGTTTGAAACCATCGCCGTGGGAAACGTCCGCCCAGACCGGGTCCTTCCGGACCTCGTGGCGCAGGGCGGGGGCCAGGCGCAGCGCCTGCTCCAGGGCCGCGTAGGCCCCCTGCGCCCGGCCGGCCAAGTGCAGGGCACGGGCCTGGTCGAGGTGGACGCGCGCGTCGTCCGCCCGGAGGCCCAGGGCCTCGGTGCAATTGGCCAGCACGTGGTGCAGGAGGGCGGCACGGGTGTCGCCCTCGGCCGCCGGGGCCAGCCGCAATAAGATCTTGCGTTCGGCCGCGAGAATGCGCTGGTCCTCCGGCGCCAGTCGCCGCGCTTGACGCACGTCCGCCAGCACCGCTTGGGCGTCCCCACCCTCCCCGAGCCGCCCGAGGGCGCGCAAGGCCAGGGCCCTGGGGGACTCTGGCTCGGACTCCAGGACGGTCTGGAGATCCGCAAGCGCCTGCTGGAGGCGGAGGTCGGCTCCGTCGGCCGCGTGGGTGGCCAGGTGCACAAGGACGTCGGCGCGCGCCAGGAGCCGGTGGGTATCGCGCGGATCGTCATCGACGGCCCGATCCAGGCCGTCCAACGCCTCGCGCCACAACTGCAGCCCCTCTCCGGGAGCCCCCGTGTGGTGGAGCGCTTCGGCCCACGTGGCCTGGGCCTGGGCGAAGGCCGCCTGGACCTCCTCGCGATTGCGCAGGCCCACCATCGCGATGGCGCTCTGAAAGTCGGCCTCCGCCTGCTTCCACACCAGGCGGGCCCGCTCGTCGCCCTGATCGGCGAAGCGGCAGGCGGCGGCGAGCCGCGCATCGGCGCGGACCAAGGCTGCCTGGGCATTGCGCGGTTCCCGCGCCAGGATGCTGCTGGCGTTGTCGATGGCCTGGCGAAGGCGTTCGCCGGCGTCGTCGCCAAGCTTGGCCAGCGCCGTCTGCTCCATGGCCTGCAAAAGGAGTGGCAAAAGCCAGTCGGGCCGCATCTGGCGCACCCGACGGTGGTCTTCCACGCATTGGCGCCGCAACCGCTGTTCGTCGCGCCACCGCCCGCGGGCGTGGTATAGCCGGGCCAGTTCGGCGGAGACCTCCGCGCGGTGGAAGATCGCTTCGCCAGCGTGCGGGCGCAAGCGGATCGATTCGTCCAGGTCGGCCAGGGCGGCTTCGAGCAGGCCCTGGCCCTGGGCCGGCGGCACCCAGGGCCGCAGGGCCGCGCGGGCCATGGCCCGTTCGTGGTGGACGTCGGCGCGGCGCGGTTGCGCGCGCAGGACCTGGGCGTACTCGCCGATCGCGGTCTCCAGCAGGGCCCGCGGGTCCGGGCTCCCATCCCCCTTGGCGGAGAGCCACGCCAGGCGCAGGAGGGACAGACCGCGTTCGCGTCGCGCTTCGAGCAGGTCCGGCCGCAGTTCCTCCGCACGGCCATAGGCCTCGGCGGCCGCCTCCAGGAGGTGCGGCACCGCCCTCCCCGCGCGCGGGCCCGACGCCCAGCGTAGGAAGATCTGTCCCCGCAGCGCCCAGGCGTCCGCTTGCCGCGGCCAGCGCCGCACGGTCCAGTCCAGCAGGCGGATGGCGGGGTCGAACTGGCCAGCCGCCGCCAGGTAGCCGGCCAGGGTGCGCAAGATGAAGGTGGCCGCAGCACGCACGGTTTCCACCCCTGCCGCATTCTGCTCTGATCGCGCGGCCCCTTGCGCCGGCCGGTCATCTCGCGCCAGATCCCTGGTCCCGCGAAAAAATCCCTCCCAGTGGCGGTCACAAGCGCCAGCTGTGGCCCGAATTGGAAGGTGACGCCGGCCGGGGGCACCCGGACGGCGCATTCAGACCGGCGGCAAGGGACCGCCGAGCCAGGGAGGGATGGACCCTATGCATCGTTTCCGAGCCGTAGCCGGCGCACTCCTGACGCTGGCGTTGGTGGCCGGGTCGACGTCCGCCGCCTTTGCCGACAGCCACGGCCCGCGGGGCGGACCCGGATCCTTGCCCACATTCGCTGCACCGCAGGCGAGCATCGGCCAGGCGTTGCACTTCAACGACTTGGGCCAGGCTCAGTGGGCTGCCCCGTTCGTGGCCGAGTTGGCGCTGCAGGGTGTCGTGCAGGGTGAGGGCGGGGGGGTGTTCGCCCCGCAGGGGGCGGTCACGCACGCGCAGGCCATCGTCATGGTCGACCGCGTGCTCGCCCCGGGAGGCCAGGCCCTGGCCTCCGGCACGACCCTGCTGCAGCAGAGCGGGTATCTGCAGTTCACCGACGCGAACCTGATTCCGTCCTGGGCCGCGCCCTACATCGCCTACGCCGTCTCGCGCGGCCTTGTGACCAACAGCGGCGTGTTGGCGCCGAACGCGGCCAGCACCCGCGCCTGGTCGGCGGCCCTGATCGTGCAGGCCCTGGAAGTGGGCGGCTACCTCACCGCAGCGCAGGCGTCCGCCTACGCCGCGACCAACGCGGGCTTTGGCGATGAATCCTCGATCCCGGCCGCGGATGTGGGGGCCGTCAACATCGCGGTGGAGTTGGGGATCGTCGATGGTTTCCCCAACGGGGACTTCGAGCCCGCGGCGCCGGTCACCCGGGCCGAGTTCGCCAAGATGTTGGCGGTGGCCGACCAGCTCTTCGGCGTCCACGCCGGCGGGGAAAACGTCGGCATCGTTCAGGCCGTGAACGCGGGCGCGTCCAGTGTGACCATCAGCACCTATGGCGGGCAGCCGTCGAGCGGCGGCAGCGTGACCACCTCCACGTATGGCTATACGGTGGCTCCCAACGCCCTGATCTTCGTCCTGGCGACCCAGGGCCAGGCTCAGATCGGGACCCTGAGCCAGGTCGGCGCCGGTGACCATGTGCGCTACGTGGTCGATCCGCAGGGCCAGATCACCTGGCTCTGGGACAACGTGGCCACCACCCAGGTGCACGGCAGCATCGTCCAGATCTCCAGTGCGCAGATCTCGATCAATACCTCCGGCAATCAGCAAGCCACCTACACCCTTGCTCCGGGCGTGGTGGTGACCGACCACCATCGCCCCCTCTCGCCGCAGGCCCTGACCGCGGGCCAGCCGGTGACCCTGAGCATCCATAGCGGTGCCGTGGTGAGCATTCAGGTCGGCCAGACGCCGGAGCCGCCCCAGCCGCCCGGGCCGGGTAATGGCGGCGCCCACGGTCCCCAGTTTGGGCCCGGCTGGCAGTGGCCGCAGCATCAGCAGCAGGAGCAGCCGCAGCATCAGCAGCAGCACGACCACTGATGGTCCGGCCGGCTACCCACGGGGCCGGGGGGGGGCATGATTGCCCCGCCCCGGCCCCGTTCCTGTCATAACGGTTATCCTGGGCCCGGGGGGTGGCGGGAGTGCAGGGGGAACCCGGGTGGCGGAAGCTTGCGCGGACGATTCTGATCGATGTGCTCGCGGTCGGTTCGGTGGCGTCCAGCGGACCCGCCCTCAGTCCGGCCGAGGAGGCCGAGGTCCTGGACGGGATCGAATTCCGCTTGCGGGCGCTTCTGGGCAAGAGCGGGGCCCACGCCGGCGATGACGAGGTCCGCCGCGCGTTTCGGCAGGCCCACCCGGAGCTGTTCGCCGGAACAATGCGGGAACGGCACGCAGCCGCCCGGCGGCGGCACGAACGCTAGCAGGCCTTGCCCCGGCGCCGGCGAACAATCCCTCTGGCGGATGGTGGCGGTCCAGCCGTGGAGCAGGGAGCGTGGCGCCCGTGTTGCCGTGTCTGTATTGTGAGTCCGCTGCGGGCGATATTCCCCAAGCGGTCGTCTACGAGGATCCATACGTTGTGGCCTTCCTCGACTGGCGCCAGACGGCCCCGGGCCACGTGCTCGTGATCCCGCGCAAACACCTAGGCGCCGACGAACTGGTGGAGGGCCCCGAGGCGGAGGCGCTGCTGTCCGCCGCCGTGCGGCTGGCGCGGGCCGTCCGGCAGGCGGCGGGCGTCGACGCCGTGCAGATGGGCGCCATTCTCTTCCCTGGCGAGGGGGAGTTCGGGACCAGCGGTCGCCCCCTGCGCCCACAGCACATCGGCCCAAGCGAGACGGCCGAGGACGGGCACTTCCACCTGCACGTGCTGCCCCGGCACCACGGCCGCACCGTGGCGCGCATCTACCCCTACGGGGACGAGGTCGGCGACGCCAAAGAACTACATGCCCTGGCGGGCCGCATCCGCGAGGCGATGGCGTCGCCCCGGGCGGTGCTGTAGACGGCAAGCGGAGGTCGGCCGAACTTTGTCGTCATCCTCACCGACGACCAGGGGTACGGTGACCTGGGCTGCCAGGGGGCTGTGGATCTGCGCACGCCCCACCTGGACGGCTTGGCCGCGTCCGGGGCGCGCTGCACCAACTGGTACTCCAACGCGCCGGTCTGCTCGCCGTCGCGCGCTTCTCTCCTCACCGGGCGCTATCCCGGCAACGCGGGGGTGCGATCGATCCTCGCCGGTCACCGCACCGCCACGGGGTTGCCGGCCGAAGTGCCCACGCTGGCGACAGCGCTGGGGCGCATCGGCTACCGGACGGCGATGTTCGGCAAGTGGCACCTGGGGTTGGCAGCGGGGAGCAGGCCCCACGAGCACGGCTTTCAGCAGTGGTTTGGCTTCATGGCCGGCTGCATCGACTATTACTCGCACATCTTCTACTGGGGTATGTCCGAGGCGCAGGCCCAGCTCCACGACCTCTGGCAGGACGGCCAGGAGGTTTACCACAACGGGGCCTACTTCACGGACATGGTGACCGACCGGGCCGTGGACTTCATCCGCGATGCGGCGGCCCAGGAGCCGTTCTTTCTGTATGTCCCGTACAATGCGCCGCACTACCCGATGCACGCGCCGTCCAAGTACATGGAGCGGTTTGCGCATCTGCCCTGGGAACGGCGGATCATGGCGGCGATGCTGTCCGCCGTCGACGACGGGGTGGGTCGCATCATGGCCGAACTGCGCCGCCAGGGCGTGGCCGAGCGCACGGCCGTGTTCTTCACCAGCGACAACGGCCCGTCGCGGGAGATCCGCAACTGGCTGGACGGCGGCAACGCCCCTTACCACGGTGGCCGAACGGGTCCGTTCAAGGGGCATAAGTTCAGCCTGTACGAGGGCGGCATCCGGGTCCCGGGAATCTTCTCCTGGCCGGAACGCGTCCCGGCCGGCCAGGTGCTGGACGGCGTGGGGGCCTCCATGGACATCTTTCCCACCTTCTGGCGTGCGGCCGGCGGTGACCCGGACGCCTACGCGGTGGACGGCTGCGACCTCGGCCCCATGCTGACGGCCGGCGCCCCTTCCCCCCACGGGGATCTCTTCTGGGAGAACGGACGGCAGACGGCGATGCGCCGCGACCGCTGGAAGCTGGTGCTCGACGGCCAGTTGGTCGAGGGCGCCCCGCCCGAGGACGCCATCCACCTAGCCGACGTGGTGGCCGACCCCGGTGAACGCCACAACCTCGCGCGGCAACAACCGCAACTGGCGGCAGAGTTGGCCGAACGTGCCCGCGCTTGGCGCGCCGACATCGAGCAGCGCTGGCAGACGGAGTGGCTGCCGCGCCAGACCGGCACCACGGGCCATCCCACCTGATCGTTCAGAGTGCGCGCTGGGGCGGCTGCAGGCGCCCCTCCCGCACCACAATGCGCGGGTTGGCCAGTGCCGTCGGGTCGCAGAGCGGGCCTCCAGGCACCAGCCAGAGGTCGGCGGGGCCACCGTCGCGGATGGCGGGCACCCCGCCCGCTGCTTCGGCCGCGCGGGCGATGGCCTCCCCGGGAGAACAGCCTGCCGCCATCCAGGGGCGCAGGCGGTCCAGGAAATCCGCCGTCGCGCCCGCGGCTTCCCACGGGGCATACAGCGCCAGGCAGCCGAGTCCGTCCAACACCGGTGCCGCCCCCAGAGAGACGCCGTCTCCGGGGCGCAGCACCCACACCCGGCCGGCGACCACCGCCAGATTGGCCCGCACGTTATGGGCCGTGACGGGATCCAGGCAGACGTCGCATCCGTCCACGTAGAGTTCCGGCGGCGGTAGGTGCCTGGCCAAGGGACGCCTCCTTCGCGGTTGCCCGCCCTCCGGCTGCCCGGGTACCGGGGCGGCTCCGGCCGCCTACTCGCCCAGCGGATGCCGTCGCCGCGCGGCGGCCTGCGGCACCAGCACCCGGACGCGCGTCCCCATCCCGGGCGTCGAGGACAGTTCAAGGCGGCCACCCAGGCGGTCGGTGATCGTCTGGGCGATGGCCAGGCCGAGCCCAGAACCCCCTTGGACCCGGCGGCCCTGGAAAAAGGGCCGCGTCACGTGCGGCAGGTCCCGCGGGTCGATTCCCGGGCCGTCGTCCTCCACCTCGATCGCGCCGAAGCGCCCGCTAGCGGAGACCCGCACCGCGACATGCCCGCCCCGGGGCACAAACCGCAGGGCGTTTTCGGTCACCGAGGTCAAAAGGTCGGTGATGTCTGTCGCCGCGGCCGCCACCACCACCGGCCGCGGGGCCGCCAGCGCGAGATCGATGCCGCCGGCCTGGGCCTGGGGTTCCAGACCGGCCACCAGCCGCTCGGCCACCTGACGGAGATCGCACGTGGGCGCCTGGGGTCCTGGGGCCAGCTCCGCCCGCGTGAGCGAGGACAGGCGCTGGGCCAGCGCTTCCAGGTGGGTGGTCTGTTCCAGCGCGATGTCCAGGGCCTCCGGCGGGGCCAGTCCCTGGCCGCTGCGGGCCAGTTCGGCCGAGGTGCGGATGATTGTCAGCGGGGTGCGGAGGCGGTGGGAGGCGAGGGCCACGAATTCGCTGCGCTCCCGCACGGCCTCGTCCAGCGGACGCAGGGCTTGGCCGGCCAGGAGGTAACCGGTCGGTAGGGCGACCAGGCCACCGGCCAGGGTGAGGCCGATCAGGATCCGGACGAACGCCCGCAGGGCATCGATATCGTCCTCAGCGGGCACGGCGACGGGGGCGCCGCCGGTGGCGCCCCGGGGTAGTACCGCCAGCGTGCCATACTGGCTGCTCGGCATCAGAAAAAAGTGCCTGCGCTCGCCCCGCCGGAGGGGGAAGACCTGGGGTACGAAGGTGTCGGGGGCCTCGCCCACCACCAGGTACCCGCCCGGGTTCGGTTTGTCGCCGTCCGTGTCCGTGTCCGCATGGTGGGCCGCGTCCTCCAGTCGCTGCTGCAACTGGCCATAGAGGATGCGGTGCGCGGCGGCATAGGCACCTGCCGACAGCACGGCCAGGACGCCCACCACCAGTAGGGCCCCGCGGATGGCGATGCGCCAGCGCGTCGCCCGCAGCAGTGAGAGGTAGGCGCGCGGCCGCCGCCGGGGCGTCACGTGCCGTCGCCTCCCTCGACCAGCCGGTAGCCCAGACCCGGCACCGCCAGGATGTGGCCGTCCCAGCCCGCGCCGCGGAGACGGCGCCGCAGGCGGGAGACCGTGGCGTCGGCCACGTTCGCCTTGGGCGAGGCGTCGGCGCCCCACACCCGATCCAGGAACTGCTCGCGCGTCAGGGTGCGGCCGGCATTGCGCAGGAGGTACTCCAGCAGGTCGAACTCGCGCGGCGGCACGGCGATCGGGCGTCCGGCGACCACGGCCAGGTGCTTGTCCAGATCTAGGCGGAGGTTGCCGCAGGCGAGGACCGGGGCCGGCCGGCCGGCCGCCGGCCGCCGCAGCAGGGCGCGCACGCGGGCGAGCAACTCCTGGAAGGCGAAGGGCTTGACGAGGTAGTCGTCCGCGCCGGCGTCCAGGCCGTCGACGCGGTCCTGCACGCTGCCGCGGGCCGTCAGGCACAGGATCGGGGTGTGCACGCCCTCGGCCCGGAGTTCGGCCAGGACCTCCAGCCCGTCCACACCCGGTAGCATCAGGTCCAGAAGGATGACATCATAGGTACCGGTGCAGGCGCGATCGTAGGCGCGGTCGTCGTCCTGCTCCCAGTCAACGCGATAGCCGTTGGCCTCCAGGCCCCGGCGGACGAGGTCGCCGAGGGACTTGTCATCCTCGACCAGCAACAGGTGCAGCGTCCTCACCCCCCAATCACTCGCATTGTGCGCTTTTGATGCGGGACTTGCAGGTGCGTGCTCCGGTGTGGCACGCGCTGCCTACGGCGGGGGGATGTCCCTGCCGAACATTTTCTCGCATGGCAACATGAAGATCGTCTGGCAGTACGGGCATAAGGGCAGCCGGGCACGGACCCGGGATCGTGAACACCGCCGACGGACTGGTGGTCGACGCGTGCCCAGCTGGTTTGGGCGGTTGCAGGCGCACGCCGCAGCCCTCCAGCCCGCATGGAGCACGTCCACCTCGGCGCCCGGCTCGAGTGCGGGCGCCTGAGCCCCGGCCTCACATGCGCGCATCGTCGGTTTGCACCGGGCATACCTCAAAGCATGTCCGGGGTGCACGCCAGGACGCCCGGTCCGCGGTGCATCCTAGGTGCGGGCACGGCGTCCAGCACGGGCGTCATGCGGCTGTCATGGGCTGCGGCCACGATGCGCGCACGGCCCCACCCTGGACAGGCGGGGGAGGGATCCGGGGATGGATCTTGCGGATGGCTGGCGGGCCGCCGCGCCGAGCTGGGCCGAAGTCGTGGCGGCCGCCGAACGCCACCGGCTTGGCGCGATTGAACTCACAATGATCTCCGACGACTCCCGGCAGGTCCGTCCCGGCACCCTCTTCGTGGCCCACGGCGGCGCGCGGGCCGACGGCCACGCCTACATCCCCCAGGCGGTGGATCAGGGCGCCGCCCTGATCGTGGCCGAGCACCCGCTGCCCGCGCCCGTTCCGGTCTGCGTTGTCGCCGACGGCCGCCGCGCGCTCTCGCGGCTGGCTGCCGCGTGGTGCGGTTACCCGGCCCGGCGCCTGCGGATGGTCGGGGTGACCGGGACAAACGGCAAGACCACCACCGTGCAGTTGGTCGCCGCCATCCTGGCGGCCGCAGGGTACCGCCCCTGCCTGGTCGGCACGCTGGGGTTCCAACGCCGGCCGGGCGAGCGCGCGGCGCCGCTGCCCTGGACGACACCCCCTCCCGTCGCCCTGCACGCGTGGCTTGCCCAGGAGGCGCACAGCGGCGCCGACGCCTGCGTGATGGAGGTCTCCGCGCAGTCGATCAGCCAGGAGCGGGTGAGCGACTGCGATTTCGACGTGGCCGCGATCACCAACCTCACGCGCGATCACGGCGAGTACTACAACTCGGCGGAAGCATACGCGCGGGCGAAGGCGCGCCTGTTCCGCGACTTGGAGCATGCCGGCAAGCCGGCGCGCGCCGTTCTCTACAGCGAGTTGTCTTACCGGTCCCTCTTCGCGGAGGCCTGTCGGGTGCCGGTGCTGGAATTCGGGCCGGGGGCGGCCGTATGCGCGTTGGAAGTCCGGCCCCGGGGGCTGGACGGCACGGACCTTGTGCTCCGCCTGCCCGGCCGTCCCGACGGCCTGGCGGTGCGCCTGCGCCTGCCCGGCCAGTACAACGTGGACAACGCCCTGTGCGCCGCCGCCATCGGCTCCGCGCTGGGCCTGGACGCTGAGGCGATCAGCGCCGGTCTGGGCGCGGTGCGCTCGGTGCCGGGTCGGCTCCAGCCGGTGGCGGAAGGCGAGGTCCGGATCCTGGTCGACTATGCGCACAACCCGGCGGGGCTGCGGGTGGTCCTACGCCTCCTGCGGGATGCGACGGCGGGGCAACTGGTGGTCGTGATGGGCGCGCGCGGCCAACGCGACCGCGGCAAGCGCTTCACCATGGGGTGCGTGGCGGCCGCCTTCGCGGACATGGTCGTGCTCACCTCCGACCGGCCGGCGGGCGAGGACCCGGAGGTGGCCGCCGACCTGATGCGCATGGCCATCATGGACTGTGGGGTGCCGGTCACGTTCATCGCCGATCGGTTTCAGGCCCTGGCGCGGGCGCTGGAGGGGCGCAGGCCCGGCGATTGCGTCGTGGCCGTCGGCAAGGGCGAGGAGGAATGGGCCGGAGATTCACCCCGGCGGGAGCTGAACGATGTCTCGGCGCTACGTGCCCTTGGCGCGGCCGAATTGGCCGGCCGGCCGGGGCCTTGAGCCGGGTGTCACTCGGTTTGCAGCACGGCCGCGCCCTCCACACGTCCCGCCTTCAGGGCGACCAAGGCCTCCTCGGCCCGCGGCAGGGCCCAGCCTTGCACCCGGACGCGCGGCCCCAGGCGGCCGGCGACCGCCAGGAAGTCCAGGGCGTCGGCCCGGGTGGCGGCGGTCACGCTCCGGATCTCGCGCTCCCCCAAGAGCAGGGCGTCATGGTCAAAGGCGGGGATGGGGGAGAGGTGGACCGACGCGATCGCCAGCACGCCGCCGGCGTCCAGGCGAGACAGGGCCTCCAGTACAGTCTGGCCGGCCGGCGTGAAGAGGATGGCGCGTTCCAGCGGCCACGGACCCCGTTCGGCGTACGTGCCCGTCCAGACTGCACCCAAGTCGGCGGCCAGGGCCAGGTGGCTTCGTCCCCGGGAGAAGACAGCCACAGAGCACCCCCAGGCCGTCAGCATTTGCAGCACCAGGTGCGCCGAGGCGCCGAAGCCAAAAAGCCCCACCCGTTCCCCTGGGCGAACCCCCGCCCGGCGCACGGCGCGCCAACCGATGATGCCGGCGCAGAGCAGCGGGGCGGCCTCCAGGTCCCCGAAGCGTTCGGGCAGCGGGTAAGAGTACGCCGCCGGCGCGAGCGCGTAATCGGCGTAGCCGCCGTCGTGGTCGTAGCCCGTGAAGGCGATGCGGGGGCAGAGGTTCTCGCGGCCGCTCTGGCAGAATCGGCAAACGCCGCAGGTCCGGTGCAGCCAGCCAACGCCCACCCGCTGGCCCAGGGTCAAGCCGGTGTCGGCGGCAACGCCGGAGCCGATGCCGGCCACCGTGCCCACGATCTGGTGGCCCGGCACCACCGGGAGCGGCCGGGCCGGCAACTCGCCCTCGCAGAGGTGGAGGTCGGTGTGGCAGACGCCGCAGGCGTGGACACGCAGGAGTACCTGCCCCGGACCGGCTTCAGGGACCGGCCGTTGCGTGCACGTGAGGACGCCGGACCCCACCGGGCCGTGTTGGTGCAGGAGCATCGCGCGCACGTCCATCAACCTCCGGCTCCCAGTCTACCCCGTGGGTGTGTGGATGGAGGGCTGCGCCAGCCCGGTCCGAGCGTTCCCGCTTCCCGATCGTCCGGGCCTCTTTGCAGCCAGGGGGGGCGGGTGGCCTCCGCCGTGGTACGATGGGCTGGCGCCGTTCCGCGCGAGAAGGGGAGGACGGCCCCCGCGCATCGGGGGCGTGCCGATGGTCTTCGTCGGAGCGGGTGGAGGCGTGCCGATCGGTGGGGCCCTGGTGCCACTGATCTTGGTGGCGCTGGTGGTGCTGGCGGTTTATCTCCTGGTGCAGATCGTGCGGGCCCTGTTCGCCATCCTGGGACAGGCCTGGCGCCACCGCCGTCCCCGCAGCCGCGGTTGAGCAACGGGCATACGGGAGGCGGTTGCGCATGCTGACGGTGGGGATGGACTACGACGTGCGGCCCGAGCGCGTGCAGGAGTTTGAAGCGCTCTGGGCGCAGGTGGCGGAGAGAATGTGCGAGACGCACGGGCACCTGCGTTCCCGACTCTTTCGCGACGTGCAGCGCCCACATTCGTACATGATTCTTTCGGAGTGGACGGACCGTGATGCATTTACCGCCTTCACCAGTTCGCCCACATTTCGCGGTGTGACCGAACTTGGCGCCCAGGACCTTTTGGCCGGCCCACCGCGGCATAGGGTGTTTATCTAAGTCAACTGCCGTCTGCTGAAGCCGACGGCGTGTCCACGTGGATCGGCGGACGTTAGACCGGTTGACGGCGGCCCGCCGGGGTCGCGGCAGGCACCCCGACAAGGAGAGGAGCGATCTGGAGCCCTGTGCCCTAAGCGGTTGTCCGGTAAGCCGTTGTCTTTGGGCGGCGGCTCCTCTCCGGCTGTGCCGCGAGCGTTTGACCGGGCGGCAGACCGCCCACCCGAACCCGCTACGCTCAGTTGTTAAGGTGAGCATCCACATCACACCAAAGGGAGGGAGCGGCGCTTCCACTGTCGCGTGAATGCGACAGTCCCCGCGCCGTCTGATCTATGGCGTTTGCGGAGCCCGACGCTTTTGCGGACCTGACCCATCCCGAGTTGCGGGCCCGGCAACTCGACTGCCTGGAGCGTGGCCAGCCCGATCTGGCGGCCGCGATCGGCCGTACCCTGCGGGACCGGGAGCGCGTCTGGCGCGACCCCGAACTGCTGGATGTCTACGACGACTCGCTGGTGCACCGCGGCGTGAAGGAGCGCGGCCTGGTGCACCTGGAGGGCGACTGGCACCGCAGCTTCCACTGCTGGGTGTTTTCGCCGGAGCGGGGCTGCCTATATGTGCAGCGGCGTGCGGCCAGCAAGCGCACCTATCCGGGCGCGCTGGATACGTCGGTCGCCGGCCACTACCGAGCCGGCGAGACCGTGGCGGAGGCCTGCCGCGAGGGGGAGGAGGAACTCGGCCTGCCCCTGGCCCCGGACCGCCTGATTCCCCTCGGACGCTCCGTGGACATGGCCCGGCACGGGATCCTGCTCGACCGCGAGGTCGCCGACATCTTCGCCTACCCGGTCGACGTTCCGCCAGAGGCGTTCCGCCCGGATCCGCAGGAGGTCGCCGCCGTCATCGAGTGCGCCATCGCCGACGCCGAAGCCCTCTTCTGCGCCGGGCAGCCGTACATCACGGGACGGGAGTGCGGCCGGCAGGGTGGCCCCGTGCGCATCCAGGCGCGGGAATTCACCTGCCACCACGACGCCTATTACGCCCGCCTCGCCCTGCAGTTGCGGCGATTGATCGACGGCCAGCCGCCGCTGCCCATCTGACCCAAACATCGGCGTCTCTTTCAGCCAGCGTGATGCCAGAGATGCGGCGGGGGAACGATCCCCCCTGCTGCTGGCGCGGGGCTGCGCCTGCTGGGCCAGGGCCGACGCTTTCCGGGCACTCGGAGCCCCCTTCCCCGACCACCCACGCAGAGCCGGTACCGCGATGGTACCGCCCTGGATCCGCCGCTGGCACTGCGCGACGCCGCCCGGCGGGCTACCGTGTGGAGCGGCGGCGCGGGCCGCCACCGCGAGGAGGCGGCGCCATGCTGCGGATGCCCCGGCTTCTGGCCTGGTTGGCCGGCGCGTGGACGGTGGTCTGCGTGGTGGTAATCGGCGGGGCCGTGGCCCTGACGATCACCGCCCGGCGATCCGCCAGCGGGGTGCCACAGTTTGCCGACCACTTCCTGCTCGTCGCCCTGAGCGGGTCAATGACACCGGTCTTCCGGGCCGGCGACCTCCTGGTGGACCGCCGCGTGACCGCGGCGGCGGCGGCACGGCTCCGGCCCGGCCAGATCGTGACCTACCGCCTGCCGGGCCCGGAGGACCCCCCGCTGCTGGTCACCCACCGCATCGTGGCCACGTTTCCCGCTGTCGGGTCCGCCTCCCGGCTCTACCGCACCCGCGGCGACGCCAACCCTGTGCCTGATCCTTCCCTGGTCTCGCCGAGCCAGATCGTCGGGGTGTATGTGGGGCGCATCCCGTGGGCCGGCCGGCTGGTGGCGTTCGTGCGCCGGCCCCTTGGGGTGACGTTGATCATCGCGGCGCCTGCCGCATACCTGGCGGGCGACGCGGTCTGGCACCGCTGGCCTGGGGGAGTTGCGCCGCCGCCCCAGTAACGCTGCGGGGACGCCGCTTCACGTCGGCTGGCCGCCCCGGATCGCCCGCAGATAGAGCAGGGCGGCGGAGACGCGCGGGTGGAAGTCTTGCCGGGCGCCGTGCAGATCCAGTTGCTGATAGAGCATGCTGACCATGTTTTCCACGGTCTTCTCGGCGAGCCGGAAGCGGCGCGCGATGGACGTGTTGGACAGGCCGAGGGCGATCATGGCCAACAGTTCCTGCTCGCGCCGGGACAGGCGCTGGATCGGCCCCGGGGACCGGTGGGCCAAGCGCGGCAGCACGTCGGCGTCAATCAGCACGAGGTGCTCGGCGGCCCCGACGATGGCTCGGTGCACCGTGTGGATGTCCTGCACCGACCCCTTCACCAGGTAGGCCCATCCCGGCACATCCTGCGCTGAGAGGGCCGCCATGCCGCTGCCATGCGGGTGGTCCCCCAGGAGCACGATCCCGATCCCGGGACGGCGTTGCCGCAATGCCATGCCGAGCTGCGCGCCGGCCAGCGGATCGCCGGGGGGGGTATCCACGACGGCCACGTCGGGCGCGAGCCCTGGCGCGGCGGCCATAGCCTCGCGCCCGCCGGCCAACGCGCCGACGACCTCCAATTCCGGTAATCGGGCCAGGGCCCCAGACAACAATTCGCGGTAGAGGCCGTCCTCGGAGACGAGGACCAGTCTGATCGGGCGCCCGCAGCGCGCTGACGTCACGGCACCTGCCTCCAAATCTCCAGTTGGGAACTGGCGAATGCATCCTTGGGTACCGTACCCACCGCCGCTCTATACCGCGTGCTGGCGGAAGACCCTGCCTGCAGATGGGGGCAGTTTCCACTCGACCCAAGGAGTGCTTCGCCCAGAATGACCAGTGCCTGACGGTGGACGCGGAAGTAGGTGGTGCGGGGCAGGCCGAGGCGCTCGGCGAGGACCTCGTGCGGGCGCACCCCCTCCAAATGGTAACTCCGCAAGAGCGCGCCGCCGTCGACTGCCCCCACCCGCATGTCCGCGGCGTGCAGGGCATCCTCGATCCAGCCGGAGGGGGTGGCCCCCGTCCCTGCGCAGCGGGCCGCCAGCCACTTGCCCAACGCCGTGCGGGCCAGGGCTGGGGGATCATGCAGCGCGGCCAGGGCTTGGCGGGCGGCCTCGCCGGGGGACACCCCCGGCAGGCCCGCATCGTTGCCGCCCAACGGGGGCCAGCTGCCGCCGGCCATGCCGCCCAGATTCGCCAGATATAACGCGACGCCCGCGCACGTCACCCCAATGCGCCGGAAGCCCAGCAGGTCGATGGCCCCGTCCGCGGCCCCAGGCGGGCTGGCCCGGAGTGCTACCAGGGGCACCCGCACCTGCCCGAGCAACTCGCGCAGGAGGACGCACTGGGCGGGGCCGGAGGGCCCCGCCGACACCAGGGTGTGGGCCAGGACGGGGTCTCCGTCCGGCGGCAGCCCCTGCGTGGTGGGGGGCAACAGGGCGCCCATGGCCAGCAGCCCGCCCGTGCGCTCGCGGATGGCTAAAAAGCCCACCCCACACCTGGCCGCCGAGCGCAACTCGTGCGCGCCCGGGCCCCACGCGGACGCCGCCGCAGGCAGGGCGGCTTCGCCGCGGATCTCCCACGCTGCTTCCGCTTCCGGGTGGAGGGCCGGAAACCACGGAGCCTCGCGGGCCACCGCGGCGATCTCAAGCCAGGCCTGCCCCGGCCCGATGGCCTCGGCGCGGAGGCGCGCGCGATATTCCGCCACGGCGCGCTGACGCCAGTTGCGCTCCCGCCACGGTAGGTGCTGGCGCACCGCGGCGGACAGCTTCGGCCGGACTAGGCCGTGGAGTCGGTGGCGGCGGCCGTCGACCGCCTCGACGACGGGGAGGTCCAGGAACTCCTCCCAGACGCCGTGCGCCTCCGCAGCGCCCGCCAGCGTGCGCAGCAGCGGTCGATCGAAGGTGCGCACGCTGGCGGCCATCGCGACCAGCTGGTCGAGGTCGCCGACGCCGGGACGCCAGGCGAGCCGGCGTGAGCCCGGATGGAGGAATTGCTCCAGGGCTGCTGCGGCCAGGGACGGGAGTTTAGCTTCGTGGGAGCCGCAGGTGCGGATCCAGGCGGCCGCAGCCAGGTGCAACAGGCGGGGCGAGCCGGCGGAGAGCGCGGCGAGTTCCTGCCGGGCGGAGGGCATGGCCACGTCGAGCCGGGCCAGCAGTGTGACAGCGTCGCCAGCGGACAGGGGTGCCAGCCGGATCTCCTCTATCAGAGACCGCCATGCGGCTTCCACGGCCCAGGCCTGCGCCAGGGGTTCGCGGCTGGCCATCAGGACGCAACGGCCGGCTGTCACTCTGGGGAGCACCTCTCTCCGGAACCAGGGATCCAGGGAGCCCATGCGGTCGTAATCGTCGATCGCCAGCAGTAGCCGTTCCGCGGTTCCCAGGAGCGTCGTCATGGCCGCCGCGGTGTCGGGGCCCCCTCGGGGCAGGTGCGCGCCTTCCACCGAGAGGCGGCCCCAGCCGAGCGTGTGGGCCAGATGCGCGCAGGTGCGGATGAACGCGGATTTGCCCGACCCCGCGGAGCCTGAGACCCAGATGCAGACGGGGCGGCGCTCGCCTTCCGCCAGGAGCGCCCGGAACCGAGCGAGCGGGCCCTCGCGCCCGACCAGCAGGTTCGCTTCGGCCCCGGCCAGCGTGTCGGCCAGACTAGGTGTGCCGTTCGTCGTGCCCACCTCCCCACGGACCTGTCTGGAGTGCCATCGTATGGCAATGGCGAGGGAAATGCACCTATAGTCTGGGGAAGCTGGCAAGGGCTGGGGTTTGTGGCTGGGGGTTGGACGGTCGTGGGCCCGGGCCGGAACCGGATGGACAGGACACCCGGGGGACGCCCGCTCCGCTCTGGGCCGATATGGGGGGAGCGGCGCCCGCGCCCGGCCCCTGCGCTGTGCCGCGCGCGGCCTAATCGCCCTGGCCATCCGGAGAGGAACGGTGGATGGCGGAGGCGGGGCCACCGGCGCGTGCTCCGGCCGGCCCCTGGTCGGGTGGACCGCCGGTTCCCGGGCCGAAGACCAACTGTGCCAGCTGCCCGACCACCCCCTCGTCAAGCACCACCGCCCGGTGGAGGGGGAACCCGCCCATGCGCGCTACCCACTCGGGCTGGGAGCCGCGGGGGAAGGTGAGGAGAGGGCCTGCAGCGGCAGACGCAGGGAGGCACCCTGCCGGTGGGCCACAAGGGAGGCACCGCCCCATCCGAGGGCCCCGCGCCGGCTCGCGGATAGCCAGGGCGAGAAGGCGGCCCTGGGCGTCGCCGAACTCCAGCCGGTCGCGACGGTGATGCGCGGTGGGCTCCCGGTGTGCCCGGCGCAAGCCGGTCCCAAAGATCACGGCAGGTGTTCTACCTGATCGGGATAGCTCTCGACCAGGCTCTCCCACCGTTCGGCCATCAGGCGTTGGCGTGTGCGGCTCCCGCGACCGCCCAGCCTGCAGGAACGCCGCTTCCTAAGAGCCCGTGTGGCATCTACTGCAATGGTGGGACCCGCGCCGGTTCCGGCGTCCAGCCGCAGGACGCGCCGCCGCTCGATCTCCGGAGAAACGCGTAGAGCGTGGAGGTCCCACAGCCCGGCGGTGTCGCAGCCCCACGCGAGCAGCCCCCAGTGCGTGGCCAGCCGCGTGCTGAAGACACCCTCCAGGCACCCTCGGGGCTCGCTGGCCCTACCGGTGGGACGGGCGAGCATGTGGCTGTCTACGGCCAAACCCCGCCGCCGCGTCAGGACGGCATTGCCATCTTGCGGGGGCCAGTTGCCCGGAGGGTCGTCCGGTGGCGCCGCCGGGGGGTCTGACCCGAGGGAGGGGCCGAAGAAGGCCGCCACGTCGCTGCGTCGGCCGAGCTGCCGCCCCCTGTGGACACCCTGGGACCGCGCCTGGCAGGCGTCAACCGCCCCCAGGGACACGACATCCGCGACCAGACGCGCGATCTCCGCGACGATGCGCTGAAGATCGAAGTGGCCGTCGATCCCGACACCCCGGCGTGGAGGTTGCAGGTCGCCAGCACCAGACCCGGCGCTGCGACCGCCACCTCATCCCCTCCCCGCCCGAAGCGGTCAGCCCGTCAGCAGCCGCCGGGCACCGACGAAGTGGTCGGCCCAGTACGGCATCTCCAGGCTCCCGACGCCGACCCCCAGCTCCGGGTTTTCGGCGCTGACGAAGTCGTGATCGGGGCCCCCGATATAGATGCCGACGTGCGACGCGCCCGGGCCGTCTGTGTCGAAGAAGACCAGGTCGCCGGGCTGCAACTGTGCCTCGCTCACCGGCTTGCCATACCACATCTGCGTCTGGCTATCGTGCGGCAGCAGCAGGCCGGTAACCCGCCGGTAGACATACATAACGAGCCCGGAGCAGTCGAAGACGACCGGCCCGGCCCCGCCCCAGACGTAGGGATGGCCGATCAGCGCCTCGGCAGCGTGCGCCACCGCCCATGCCAGCGCCGCGATGTGCGGGCTCTGGTACAGCGGCGGCGGCGGCGTGACGAGCTTGACCTTGGGGTCCTTGGGGATGATCAGGTCCGAACCGGGAGCGATGTTGGCCGTGGTCGACAGGTTGTTCGCGGCGGCGAGGGTGGCCGTCGAGACCCCGTAGGCCGCCGCCACGCTGGACAGCGTATCGTCGGGCTGGACGCCATACAGGAAGCCACTGTGCAACAGCACACGCAGCTTCTGCCCGGGTTGCAGGATGGACCACTGGTCCAGGCCGTTGGCGTACTCGATGGTCGGCAGATCAATCCCGAAGCGCTGCGCGATGCTCCAGAGGCTGTCCCCCTTTTGGACGGTATACGTCAGCCACGGTTGGAGAAAGGCGGGGGGTGTCGGCGGCTGTGGGATCAGGCTGAGGTCCTGGAGTTGGGCGGCCGGAGGCGTGACCTGCGTCGAACTGGGGGGCGCACCCGTGGTCTGGGCGGCGCACGTTGCCGCCGCGCCGCAGAGGATCGCGCACGACAGGCATATGCTGATGAACCGGCGCGGGGCGCGCATGGGGCGTCCGAGGGTCGTGAGGGCGCTTGTGCGTCCCTCCCGGTGCGGGCGCAGCAACCGGGCACCTCCAAATGCGGGGAAAAGTTCCTCTACCACACCTCCGGCCGCTCTGTTCCGCTCGGCCGTGCGTTATCCGCGGCACCTCGGGCCACGCCGGGCGCCGCGGGATCTGACACAATTCGCTTCGTCATGCCGGTGCCGGTTCCCTTTTTCGGCGGATGCCAGCCAGCGCTACTAAAATTCGCCGAACGGGGAACGGCAGGGGCCCGCTGCCGCCAGATCCGCGTTTAGACCCGGCCGGCTCCTCGCTCGTCGGCTTTCGTCGCCAGGAAGATGTCTTCGCGCCGGAAGCTCGGAGGCGGGCCATGTGGGGGCCGAGGCAGCGGTGTCAAAGCGGTTGACACCCTGGCCAGGGCAGCGGCGACCGGGGCGTCCGCATCCCCCCCGGGCACCTGGGGCCGGGCGGCACCCCCGTACATGACCACCGGTGCGGGATGCCCCAAGCGGCCCAACCGCCGGTGGTGCATTCGCGCCACCTGACGGACCGCAGGTTTTCGCCGGCGGCGGCCTGTTCCTGCCGTCGGGTGCATCAGGCATGGGCCAGGAGGTGGGTGACCGCCGCCGGGAAATTCGGCACGCTCGGCACGCTGGGGGGCAGGGGCGCGATGTCCAGGTCCCAGGTCGGCACCGCCACATGCACGACCTGGAAGCCGGCCTCCAGGGCTGGCAGGATGTCCGAGGCCGGCGCGTTGCCCACCATCCAGGGGTGCCCGGCACTTTTGTGGGGAGCGGTGTGGGACAACCACCCACCCATGACGAGCAACCTCAGGCCGCCTCCTGACGGACAGTAGCCACCGGAGGACGCCGCAGTGCCGGATGGCCACGGAAGAA
>JAJZWQ010000245.1 GCA_021846605.1 Bacillota bacterium
GCCACGCCGCTTGGTAGCTGATGCCTTGCTCCTTCGCCCACGCGCTCAACTTCATGCACTCAGTATACCACATCTGTTGCTAGACGTAGATATCACTGGCCAACAGCCAGCACCCCGCGCAGACGCGCATTGACCACGCGGGCGCAACGCGGTCCAGCCGTCTCGCGGTGGGGGCGAGGGTGTCGATGGCGGGAGCCGAAGTCGCGTTTCCTCGTCGCCCAGAGGCAGGTTCAAATCCTGCCGGGCGCACCACCGTTTCCACGTGGGGCCACAACGTCAGCTGCACCGCTGTGGGCGATTCGGACGGGTCACTTCAGCGGCATGCCCGCGACTGCGACGCCCGCATGCCCGCCCCGCCACGGCTGGGTGGCTGGAGGGCAGCGCCGCGGCGCATGACTTTTTCGGATCGACCACGCAGTTGCGGCGCGTCGCGGCATGAGCCATGGCCCTTGCCTTCTACGGCTATGGCCTGAACGCTGCGAACGGGGCTCCCCCCGCCCGAAAACCTTGTCACCAACGCCTATTGGATGGAACAGGTGCCCACGGCCCTTCTGGCGGGGGCGTTGGGCTTGCTCCCCCTGCCGGGGACGTTCTTGGAACCCTCTTGTCCGTGCGTGCGTACGCTGCCGGGCAGGGGGGATGTTCCGTGGCACTTTTGGAGGAGACGTTTCCGCCGTATGTCGCGTTTGGCAGCCGCAACCTCTCCGGTGGGGAGGTCGGTTCGGATGTCGCGGTACTACAGATCATCTACAACCAGTCCATCGCGCAGATGAACCCGCCCCTGGGTCCGCTGGGGACGCCGATCCCGGTCACGGGCCGCTACGACGCCGCGACCATCCAGGCGGTGCGCAACGTCCAGTCGTACTTCAGCATCGCCGTGGATGGGGTGGCCGGGCCGAATACCTACTTCCTCTTCGGGCAAGGTGTCGGGGGCCATGTCACGTATGGCGGGCCGCGCTACGGCAGCCGCAGCCTGTCGCAGGGGGATACCGGTGGCGACGTGACCGTATTGCAGAACCGGTTGAATCTCTTCAGGTACTCGACCCAAGTCGGCGGGCCCGCGGACGGCATCTTCGGCCCGAAGACGGCGGCGGCGGTGCTGGCGTTCAAGCAGGACGCCATCGCCAACGGCGATACGGGCCTGGACAGCACATCGGTCGTCGGCAACGGCACCTTCGGTGCAAGCTGGATCTACACCTACGCCGGCGGCCGGGGCCTGTTCAGCGGGCGCAACGGGTTCGATGTCGTCTTCATTCAGGTGCTGCTGGCGCAGCTCGGCATCTACACAGGCCACATCACGGGGTATTACGACGCGGGCACGATCGCGGCGGTCCGGGCCTTCCAGGCGGCCAACGGCATCGGCGTCGACGGCGTGGTCGGCCAGGTGACCTACTACACCCTCGGCCGCCACAACGTGGTGGTCGCCCCGTCTCCCTACCCGGTGCCCCCGATCGTCCCCACCCCCGCCGAGGTCGACTGCTGCTTCACCCTGGCCGCGACCCCGCAGGCCAGCGGTCTGGCCCGGGGCGTCTTCTTCATCCACAACGGCCCCCAAAGCGGGCCGAGTTCGGCGGCCGTCCAGTGGATTGTCTCGGCGCTCATGGCGCCGCCTTCTCAGTACGGCAGCAGCTACACGGCCTACGGCTACCGGTTGGGCACCAGCGGCAGCTACACGGCTATGAGCCGCTGCACCACCCTGTCCAGCGGCAACCAGGTGTGGAGCGACGCCTTCATCAGCGGCTCCGCCGGTCCGGTCACGCAGGCCACGGTCCAGGTCGCGCCCCTGAAGTCATCCGGCATGGCGGGATCGGTGGTGCTGCAGGGCTCGGGCACGTGCCCCTTCGATTCGATGTCGGGCGACGGCGGCAGCCCGTGGGGCGGGGGTGGCGGTTGCTCGGACGTTTCCGCCGCCCCCTCGGCGTCGGGCGACGGTGCGGCGTTGGGCGGCGACGCGGCCGGCGATCCCCCGCAGGACGCGGACTGATCGGCGGCGGGCCAACGTGGGCGCGGGGGGGGCCAGCCAGCGCTGGCCCCCCCCGCGCCCTCACCGCCCTCAGAGCCGCAGACGCTGGCCCAGGCGCGGGCGGCCGGGGGGATGCGATCGTCGTTGCCGGTCTCCGGCGTTTCGGGCCACCGCGGACTCGTGGCCAGGAGGAGGAGTACCACCGGGCCCGGGACCAGGTGGGCGTGCAGCGCCCGAGCTTCGCCTGCCGCACGGCGCCGAGTGCTCGGGCCCGGTGGGCCCGTCGGGAGCCCGGCACGCCTGCCCCTGGTATGAGAGTTCGATGCGTGCATGATGCAACATCCGGAGCCGACCGAGCTGACGCCCTCATCAGCGGGCGGGGTGGCGACTTGGCGGCGCGGCGTGATCCCCTGCCGGGGACCCCGCCCCGACCGCATCCCGGCTCAGGACACGCCATACTTGAACGTGACGATCCACATGCTGAAGACCACTGTGGCGGCCGCCACGAACGTCGCGATGACCAGGAGCGGCAGGTGCCACGCCGGGCCGCGGCTCTCGCGCACGTGCATGAAGCTGGCCAGCTGCACCCCGGCCTGCACCAGCGCCATGGCCAGGAGGAGCGGGACGAGGCTGGCGGGGCGGAGGCGGTTGGCCGCGGCCAGCCACAGGGCCACCAGGGTGAGGCAGACGGACGCGGCGTAGCCGGCGACCTGCACGCCGGGAAAGCCCCCATGCGCGAACCGGGGTTCCAGCATCCGCCCCAGGGTGCGGAAGGCGCGGTAACGCGGGGGCGTGGGCACCGGGCCCCCCTCCTCACGGGATAGCGCGCATCAGGTAGACCACGGTGAAGATGAACACCCAGACGATGTCCAGGAAGTGCCAATAGAGGCTGAACGTATACATCCGGCTGGCGCTGCGCGGGTTCAACCCCTCGCGCGCCAACTGGACGAGGATGGCCACGCCCCAGAGGATGCCGAAGGACACATGGCCGCCATGGGTCCCCACCAGCGTGAAGAAGGCGGAGAGGAAGGCGCTGCGGTGCCAACTGGCGCCGGCCAGCGCGTCGGCGATGAACTCGCGCAGCTCAAGTAGCACGAAGGTCAGGCCCAGGGTGCAGGTGACGGCAAGCCAGGCCATGAGGGCGCCGCGCCGGCCGTTGCGCATCGCCTGGACGGCGAGCCCGCAGCAGAAGCTGCTGGTCAGGAGGATCAGGGTTTCCAGCAACGCCGGGCCATAGTGAGAAGGGCCGAAAAGTCACACGGACCGATTCGGGGCAGATGCGGCGCGGGACGGGTTGGGCTGGGGTTACGGGTCAGGAGGGCGCTGAACGAAGTGGTCCGAGCGAGGAATGCCG
>JAJZWQ010000246.1 GCA_021846605.1 Bacillota bacterium
CCAGCTTGGTGTCGCAGTTGCCCTCGATCACCGCCCGGACATCCTGCCCGTACTTCCCCAACTGGGCCAGGGACTGCACCGCCAGCAGGAAGTGCACGCCGCGGCCCGCACTGACCGTGAGCTTTTCGCCCATGTCCGGGACCTTGGGGAGGTTGCCGAACTCATCCAGCAGGAACCAGCAGCGCCGGCCGAGCCGCCCGCCGTTCTCCCGGGCGACGGCGGCCAGGGCGGCGTAGGCCAAGTGCACGTACATCGCCGCGATCGGCCAGCGTTCCCGGGCCTCGTCGGGCAGCAGCAGAAAGGTGGCCTGGGGAGGTCGGTCCGCACGGCCGGCATCGGCCGGGTCGTGAGAGGAGGCGCCGCACAGCCAGGCCACCCCGGGGTCGCCCCAGAGGCGCAGGTGCGCGGCGGTACCGGTGAAGATGGAGGCGCGGGTGCGGTCCTCGGATAGGCTCGCCGTGCCGTAGGCCAGGCGGGACGGGTGCCCCGGGGGGAGGGACCGGAAGTAGGCGTCCAGGGGGGAGACTCCCTGCACCTGCGGCCCCAGGTCGGTGAGCAGCCGGTAGGCGGTGGCCATGTGCCGGCAGTCCGCGGGGGCTTGCAGTGCCACCGCCAGGCAGAGGGCGCTGATCAGGCTCTCCTCGGCCTGCGGCCAGATGGGATCCTGGGCAGAGCCGGCCGACCAGGCCAGGACGTTGCCGATGCCCCAGGCCAGGCGCGAGGCTTCCTCGTCGTCACCCCGGGCGTGCGCTTCGCTGACGGCGGCCAAGGGGTTCCAGCGCCCGCCGCCGCGACCGGGACGCAGCAGGTCGAGTTGGGTGACCTGGTACCCCCACGACCGGAGCCAGCCCGCCGTCATGGCGTGCAGCTCCCCCTTGGGATCACCGACGATCAGGGACTCGGCGTGGTGGCCCAGGGTCCAGATGGTGGGGAGAACGGCTCGCCGGGTCTTGCCGCGGCGGGAGGGCCCGGCCAGCAGCACGTGCTCGTTGCCCGTCCCCCGCCGGGTGACCCATGCGGTGTGGCCGTCGGCGCCGATCACGACGCCCGGGGCGCCGGGCCGGTCGCAGTTCACGCGGGCGAGGGTGCCGACCATCTCGTTGGCCTTTCGCCAGCGGGTCGAGCCGTGTGTGGCCGTCGCCGCCGGCAGGGGCTGCCCCCGGCGGGCGGGCCAGCCGCTGCGCCATGCCCAACTCAGCACGCCGACCGCCGCGAGGACGAAGGGGATCTGGGTCAGGGCCCACCCCGGCCAGGGCCGCGTGTGCAGGAGTCCGACCGCCATCCGCCACCAGAGATTGGCCGGGCCGCCGTAGCCGGTGCGGCCGGCGGTGCGGTTGAGGCGCGCGAACAGTTCGCCCCAGGTCAGTGCGGGCCGCACTGGTGGCCAGAGGGTCTGGGGGAGGAGCCAGAGGACCGGGGTGAGGACGAAGTCGGCAAAGGCGAGCAGTCCCAGGGGCGCCAGCGCCAGAAGGCGCGCCACGGTGAGGACGCGCGCACGGAACAGCCGGTGCAGGAGCAGGTAGCAGAGCCAGTACGGGGTGGCGAGGGCGGCCAGGACCAGGAGGAAGGGCAAGCGGACACCCCCTACGGGTCGTCTCCGAAGGCACGGTCCAGGGCAGACAGGCGCGGGTCGGAGGTGGGGGCCGGCTCGGGGGCGGGGCTGGGCACGATCCCGCCCGCGCCCACGAGGCGTTCCATGGCGGTGGCGATGCGATCCAGGACTGGGAGGGTGCCTTGGCCTGCGCCGGCGAGCCCGGCCTCCGCCAGGCGCAGCAGCGCCTGCGGGCGAGCCTCGGGCGGCACAGGAGCCAGGGCGGCGTGCAGGGGTGAACGGACACCGATGGTGACGCGGAACTGCAGGGCGTTACGCGCCACACTCACCCACCGCCCGCAGCGCGCGCTCGGCGGCCCACATGTAACCGAGGGCGTTGGCGAAGACGGCTTCCTCCGGCCGGACGGGGAGCGGGCACCCGGGGCACCGGGTGGTAAGGCGGTCGCCGAGCAGCAGTGCTCCGCCCCCGACCAGGGCGGTCGCAGTGACCCGGCCGAGGTCCCCGCCGAGGCGCCGGCGCAACTCGGCGGCGATGGTCTCGGCCAGAGCGTCCAGGTGTGGACCGGCTTCCGCCGGCCCGCCGCAGATTTGGCCGTGCCACGCGGCGGGACCCATCAGCGCCGCCTGGGCGAGGTCCGGTGGCGGAAGGTGGCCGGTCGCCCGTTGGATGGACGCGGCGAGCGCCCCGGCGACCGTGGAGACGCCGGATTCCAGCGAGAAGCAGAGCGCGGCGACCGGGGTGAGGTCCCGCAGTTCCAGGCAGAGGACATCCGTCGTGCGGCTGCCGACGTCCACTGCGCGTAACGCTCCATGTCGATCACTCAATCCGGACCGGGAGGCGAGGAAGAGCGCAGCGCCGACCCCCTGGGGCCGGAGGACCACCCCGGCGATGCGTACGGTGCGCTCCCTCCTGCCGTCGGACAGGTGCAGCGTGCGGCCCTCCATCGCCGCTCGTGCCGCCGCGCGCTCCTGCGCGAAGGCACCCAGCGGGGTGCCGGAGCCCAGCACCACCTCGCCCTCGGCGCCGGACTCCCACAGCGCCTGGGCCAGCAGTGGTAGGGCCTCCGGGTCGGCCAAGCGCCCCGCACCAAAGGGACGGTGAGCGCCGGGCAGCGACGCCGCCCGGTCGCCAGCGATCACGACCTCGTCGCCGACGCGGAGGACCTCTGGTTGGCTTCCGAGGCCCCATGCCTCAGCGTCCGGGGTGTGCGGTGCCCATGCCGCTTCAAAGCGGCCACGCCGGGAGCCCGCAACCCATTTGACCTGGCCGTAGCCGATGTCAGCGGCAACCACCTGCATGTGCGCATCGCCTCCTGGTGCTGACGGGATGAAGGGGCAGCGACACAGGGACGGGCGCCGCTTCTGTCCGCGGAGTGCGGACGGAGAAGCGTCGGACAGGGACAACAGGTTGCCGTTGTCCGCAGGGGCGGACGGGATGACTGGGAGCGGTTGTGGGACGCGGGGCGGGAGTGTCAGCGGTCGGTGCCCATCTGGGCAGAGCGTTCTGTCTGGGACCGGACCTCTGCCCGGGCGGCCGCCTGATCGCGGGCGAGTTCGGCCTTCGCCTCCGCCCGAAGGCGCTCGCGTTCGATGAGTCCGTGGGCCCCGGAAAGGACCTGAGCCGCCACGCCTCGACCGGCGCGGTTAGTCTGACGCCCGGGTTCCGAGCGCTTGGCGGCGGCGCGGAGCACCGCCTGGGCGATCCGGTCGCGGACATCCGCGTGGGCACGCGCCCACGCCGCGTCGGCAGCCTCGGGCTGAGTG
>JAJZWQ010000247.1 GCA_021846605.1 Bacillota bacterium
GCCCGTTGAGGAGTCAAAGGTGAGACCAAGGCCGTGCTGGCGGTTCCATAGTTCGAGTTGGAGATAGACTTGGCCACTTCGGTACCCGCTCTCGCCGCCCGCCGGCGACATCACGAGTTCCCCTTCCGCGCTGCGCTCAAACTGCCAGCCGGGGTTGCGCCGCGAGAGGCGGAGTAACTCGTCGTCCGTCACCTGGTGCAGCAGGTCAAGCCGGACTCCCATTGGGGGCACCTCCGCACGGGCCATTCTAACACGGCCCAGACGGCCCCGGTTCTGAAGCCGTCGGGTTCACAGGGGATGCGATGCTCGGGTGGGAGGCGATGCGGTGTGCCCGCGCCGCCGCCATCCGCGAGGCCCTGGATGGCAAGAGCGACACCCTGGGCGCGAATCACTGCCCCTGGGTTGGGGATGCCGACTTGGGGGCGGTCGAAGCGGGCGCGCCCACTTCCAGGCTGGCCATCGCGCCCGCAGACGGGCGACGGATCCGCTTTGGCCCTAAGGCGACCGGCGCTTGGCCACGCTGGGGCAGCGTGACGCGGCCCAGTCGCACACCGTGTGGGCGGAGAGGATGAGGGCATCGCAGAGTGCGGCCGAGGGCTCCGGGGCGTCGGGGGTTGCGCGCACGGCAAGGGCCCGCACGGCCTGAACCACCTCCGGGGGGAGCGGCGCGCCGCCGGCAATGGCCAGGGCCTCCAGGTCCTCCGTCGGGGGCGGCAGGGGTGCACCCGCGGCCAGGACAGCCGCCCGCAGGGCCTGGGCTGCGGCCTGGCGGGCGAACGCAACCCCGTGGGCGGTTCGGCCGGCCGCCTGGAGGTCGCGGGCCACGCCGCGGTTTTCGCCGCTCGCGACCAGAAGGCCGCGTATCAGCCGGGCCGCGTCGGTCGGCAGCGGGGCCGTCGCCGCTTGGTGTTCCGGCGCGCGCAGGAGGCCCAGACGCAGCATCTCTCGCTGGCGGACCGCGACGTAGCGCACCAGGCGATCCTGCGTCCGGCGGTCCAGGGCGCGAAACGACAGGCCGAAACGGGCGGATCCCTCTTGATCGAACACCCGCACCACCACGGCGGCCAGGGTGAGGGGGGTGTCGATGCCCGGCAGCGCGAGGGTGAGTTGCAGCGTGGCTCCCGGATCCGGGTGTGGGGGGGAGTCCAGCGCCAGCAGGCAACCGCCGCCACTGAGGTTGGTCAGGCGTCCGGGGCCCGCGCTGGTCCGTGCGGGCAGGTCGACATCGACCCGGAAGAAGTCGCGTTGGGACGTTTCCGTCCAGGGGGCGGGGTGCTTCAGCCGCAGCAGCGGCGGTGCGCCCTGCTCCAGGCCGATTGCCACGGCCGCGGAGTGGAACGCGCTGGTGTCCCGCCGCACCGACAGTTCCACGCGGCGCCCGGCGTCCATGCGCACGACGACGCCGCGACGGGTCGGCGCCTGCAACAGCAGTGCCTCCGGCGTCAGATCCGCGACCAGGGTGCGGTGGCGATGCTCGTGTCCGCCTTCCGTCCAGGCGATCTGCACCGCGGTGCCCGGCTGGAGCAGCGATGCGCTGTCGGCTCCCTCGGTGTGTGTTGACGCCATGCGCCCACCGTCCCCCGTCGCGCTGCCTCCGGCAGCCGTGGATTTGGGCGCGCATGCCGCTGGATCCTGCCGTGCCCGAAGGCTTTGCAGGGGCGCCCTCCGACCGTACCGAACCCGCGGCCGCAGAAGGGGGATCGAGGGTGTTCAAGGACTTCCGAGTCTTCTTGGCGCGCGGCAACGTGGTGGATCTGGCCGTGGCGGTGGTGGTGGGCGGGGCGTTCAACAGCGTGGTGGCCTCGTTGGTTAAGGACATGGTGACACCGCTGATCGCCGCGGTCGGCGGCCAGCCGGACCTTGGCCGGCTGTTTTTCACGGTGCACCGGGCGCACTTTATGTACGGGAGTTTTCTCGACGCCCTGTTGACGTTCCTCACCGTGACCCTGACCGTCTTCTATCTGGTGGTGCTGCCCCTCAATGCCCTCCACAGGCGGCGTGGCGCCCCGACCACCACCAAGACGTGCTCGGAGTGCCTGAGCGTGATCCCGATGGCCGCCCACCGCTGTGCGTTTTGCACGTCGATCCAACCCGGTCCGCGTTGAGGGGGCACCGGGGGCGGGTTGCGGGTTGCGGGCGGCGGCGCCCGATGGTGCGCTGGCCCCACCACGCGGATGTAGAATAACGCACCACCGAGCTCGGATGCGCGATCAGACGGTCAGTCGCAGCACACCGACGCGCAGGAGGCCTTGGATCCACGAGTCGGGCCGGGTGAGCCACCGACCGAAGGCGGTCGTCGCCGTCGACCACCAGCCACGCGCGGGCGGTGGCGCCACGGCCACGGTGGAGACCGGTCGGGGGGCCGTCTGTGCCAGGGCGACGACGGAAGCCGCGGCATGCGGAGCGGACGTCTGCCCCACGGTCTGGCGGCCCGCGGCGGGCGCCGCGGCATATGGACAGGCCAGCGCGGGTGCGGCGGCGGCGAGCACACCCATCAACGCCCCGGCCGCCGCCCACCTGCGCACAGTTCCGGATACCTTTCCGACACGGCGCACGACATGCTCCCTCCTTTCCGTTCCGTCCTCTCCCTGCTCCGTTCCCATCCAGGTCGCGGCGTCGCGGCGCCTTCGCTTTCTCCGGCCCAACGCCCTTCATCCACCATCGCACCACTCGTCTGCGGGTTTCTTTGCCGTTTCACCGATCCTGCGCTGGGGGGCCGCCGCGATGCCGTCCGGGTTGGGGCCGGACCCCACCTCCGATCCGTGGCGAGGACCGCGGGGATCGCGCGCGCGGCCGGTGCGGTTTCCACCTGTGCCGCGCCAGACCAGGCGATGTGGTGGATTCTGTCCCCGCTTGGGGTCCAACGTCTGCGATCGCAAGGCCGTCGCTCGATTCGCGTCGTACCTGCCCGGCGACCACGGCCGCGCCGTGGCACCGAGGCGCGAACCCTCACCCCCGGTGGTGCTGCACCACGGGCAGCGGCAGTTGCGGCGACGCCCCGATCCAGGCGGCGATCCGTGCCCGCTGCGGCGGGGTTGGTGGGCCGCCGAAGTGGGTGATATAGGCGGCGAAGAGCGCCTCGGCCACACCGGCCGCGCCGTGGGTCGTCTGGACGCGGTGCACGTCCAATTGCGGATGGGTGGCGGCCACGGGCGGCGGCAGCGCGTCGACCCGCCGCACCAGCCCCTGGGCCTCCTGGCCGATCTGCCGATCGACGCGGTTGGACGGGATGGCGTGGTGGG
>JAJZWQ010000248.1 GCA_021846605.1 Bacillota bacterium
GGCGCGCGGCCGCCGTCGGCATCGCGGGGCGCACGACCCCGCACACGCTGCGCCACTCCTTTGCCACCCACCTGCTGGACGGCGGGGCGGACCTGCGCGCCGTGCAGGAGTTGCTCGGCCACGCCCGTCTTTCCACCACGCAGATCTACACGCACCTGACCGCCGAACGGCTGCGCACGGCCTATACCCGGGCGCATCCGCGGGCGTGAACCCTGGCGCCCGCCGGCCCTACCGCCGCTCCAGCGCGGCCTGCCCGGGTGCGCAGCGGGCGCAGATGCCCTGCAGGCGAAGTTCGTGTCCCACGGGGGTATGGTTGTAGGCGGCCTGCAACCGCGCCAGTGCCTGTTCGACCGCCTCGAGGCGGTCGCCGCGCACCAGGGTGTCCTGGCCGCAACCGACGCAGCGCAGGTGGTGGTGGTGGCCGTCGGCACAGGCCGCGCACAGGCGGAGTGCCGGGGCGCCCTGCGCATCTGGGGTGCGCTCCAGCAGCCCCATGCCGCGCAGCAGGTGCAGGGTCCGAAAGACGGTCGCCCGCCCCAGAGCGGGGTGGCCGGAGCGGATGTCCCGCCAGAGCCGGTCCGGGCGGAAGCAGCGATCGGAGGGAATGGCCTGAAGGACCATCCGCCGGGGTCCCGTCAACCGGCCGCCGAGGCTGAGAAACAACCGCTCTGCCGCGCAGGGCTCCGCAGCCTGGTTTTCCCGCATTCCGTCCCGGTGCGGCCGGTTGGCGCCTTGGCCGCACCCACCCTCCCCCATGCGTCGTTTGGCCGGTGTCCGCCGCGCGCCGGTTTCAGTCGTCCGATCCGGACGGCGAGGCCCGCGGCGATTGGCGCACGGCGCGGCGCGTCTCGCTCCACAGGCTGACCAGGCCGATGCCCGCCACCACGCCGACGGCCAGGATGAACCCGATGCCCAGGTGGTGCAGGTTGTGGATCCGCAGCGGCGTGACCACGGAACGCCGTGCCCAGCGGGGCGCGAAAAGGACGAGGGCGCCGGCGCCCGCAAAGGCCAACCCCCCGTAGCCGAGCGTCCTGCCCGCCACGCGGGCGGCGATGGTCCGGCCGGCCGTCTCCGAAAGCCCCCGCCGGCGGCTCCAGCGTCCAAACAGCGCGCCCGCGCCTGCCTGGACCGCCAGGGTGCCGAGGCCAAAACACAGGCCGGGGGCCCAGGCGAGCGCCGCCGACGGCATGGCGGGTGCCAGGACGGTATAGAGCACCGCCGCAAAGGCCCCGAAGCCCCAGCCGGCGATGAAACCGTGCAGGGCGGCGAGCGGCAGCGGCACGCGGGGCGGCATGGGCTCCGGTTCGTGGGGTGCGGCGTGCGTCCGGCCGGAGCGCAGGATGTGCCAGCCCGCGATCGCCATGGCGCAGCCGGCCACCAGATACACGATGCCCTGCACCAGCGGCAGCTGCATCCAACGGGCCAGGGCGAGGTAGGCAAGTTCGCTGGCCAGTGCCCGCTGCAGGGTGAACGCGCCCGAAAAGACGAGTCCGGCCACCAGGCCGCGCCGGGTGGAGTAGCTGCCGATGGCGTAGCTGAAGGTGATCGGCCAGGTGTGCTCGTCGGGGGTGATGCCGTGCAGCACCCCGAGGGCAAGCGCCGTCAGCAGGGCCAGATCCGGCGACAGGTGTGCCGCGGGTTGCCAGAGGTTCAGGTTCCGCATACGTCTGCCTTCCGTCCCATCCCGTCCGGCCTCGGCCAGGGTGGCCAGCGCCGCGTGAATGAGACGGAGTATCATCTCCTGGGTGCCGGGCGTCAAGGGCGGGCGGCCCGCCGGCAGGACGACGTCAAAGTCGCGTGAGAGCAAGGGCCGTGCGGGCGGAATGGGGCCACCCCGGAGCGGCCGCGTGGGTGCTATGGGTGATGCATGGGGCACAGCGACTCGCCGAGCGTGAACGGGGATGCGGTGCGGCGATGCTGGCGGAGGGGCCTTGTGGTCCGCCTGCTGCGCAGTGGTGAGGAGGCGCGCTGGCGGGAGTGGATGGCGGCCCAGCACTAGCTGCGCGAACTGCCGCCAGTCGGTCATTGTCTGCGCGCTACGGCGCGGTGGTGCGGGCCACGCGAGCGCTGGCTGGGCTGGGCTCCGGCCATGCGGCGGCGCCGCCTGCCCCTGGTCGCCAATAACACACGCTTGCTGATCTTGAGCGGGGTGCCGATCCCCAACCTCGCCTCTGCGGTTCTGGCGGCCAACACGCGGCGCCTGGCGGCGGACTGGCGCCGGGTGCACGGCCATCCGCTGTGGCCGGCGGAGACGTTTGTCGACCCGAGCCGCTTTCGCGGCACTGCCTATCGCTCCGCCGGCCGGCTACCCCTGGGGTGGACCCGCGGGTTCGGCCGCAGCGGCGGCCACTACGTCCATCATGGTCAACCCAAGGTCCTGTGGGTGCGGCCGCTGGTGCCAGACGCGCGGACCAGGCTGACCGACCCGTGGAGCGACCCGCAGCAACAGGGAGGTGGATGGGTGCCCAAGCCCAACTTGGAGGAGTGGAACTGGACCGGTCCCGCTGGCCTGCGCGAGCGCTTGGTCCAACTCGGTGACCCTCGGCACGCAGGGGGATCCGCCACAACGGGGTCCGTATCACCCTGATGGTCTGTGCCGCGGCACTGGCCGGGCAGAAGAACTTCGTGGAGGTCTCCGAGTGGGTCGGTGACCTGCCTGCGGATCTGCCTGTCCCGCTTTGGCGCGCGGTACATTCGCGGCCAGTATCCGGCCCCCAGCGGGCCCACCTTCCGTCGGGCCCGCCAGCAGGTGGACGCGGATCGGATTGACGCGATCCTGAGCCGGTGTGCCGCGCAGATGGCGGCAGAAGCGCCCGCGATCGACCGGAAGACCCTGCGCGGCTCCGGCCACGGGCAGCCGCCAGCCCACCTGCTGGCGGCGCTGCTCCATCGGGAGGGGGTCGTGATCGCCCAGCGGCGGTGCCAAGCAAGACCAACGAGATTCCGGGGCTGCGCAGTCTAAGGTGGACCCCTTTGTCAAGACAGCGGAGCACGGTTCAGCGCTGACGCATGAGTGGTCGAGGAGGGCGGATCGGAGGTGCGGGGAAGCGCAGGCGACGGTGCGTGACGCGTAACGGGGGTTCTTGAAGGTACGGTCTGCATGCTCGCAGAGGGTGGGCGCCATGGACGATGGCCGCGAGGGGCCGCCACGGGCGCGCCAAGGCCGGCGCCGTCGAACGCGGTGCCGGTGGGCAGGGGGGACGCGGGCGGTTAGGTCATCAAGCGGAGTTGGGACGGA
>JAJZWQ010000249.1 GCA_021846605.1 Bacillota bacterium
GGGCTGGCCTGGGAAGACGCCATGGCCTACGCGGCCTGGGTGCCCGGAAACCACGACCTGGATCTGCCCCCAGCCGCCGTGGTCCCCGCGATCCGCCGTTGGAAAACTCCCGTGGTCGCCGCAAACCTTGCCACCCCCGACTGGAAGCCGCCCGATCACGTGATCTCAGGCGCGGGCCGGGTGGCCGTGGTCGGCCTGGCGCGCGCCGGGGACGATCCTTCATGGACCGTGACCGATCCCGTCTGTGCCGCGGCCCGTGCGGCCGCCAACCTGCGGGGGCAGGTGGATGCGCTGGTCCTGCTGAGCCACGGAGGCGCGGAGGAAAACGCCGAGATCGTTCGGACGGTGGGGTGCTTTGACCTCGCATTGGGCGGCCACCTCCACCAGGCGCTGCGGGAGCCGCTTTGGATCGGCGCCACCCCCATGGTGCAGGTCGGTGCCAACGGAAAACACGTCGGTCTCCTTCGGGGTGTGGCCGGAGCCTGGCGGCATGCGCTGCTCGACCCGGAAGACTTCGCAGCGGATGCGGCGTCGGTGCGCGCCCTGCAGGAACCGCTGCTCCGCGGCCACCCCGAGTTGGGCGAGGTGCTGACCAACCTACCGACGCCCACCACCGGCCGACCAGGGGACGCGCAGTGGCCGCTTGCGGACTGGGCGGCGGACGCGATGCGCGACGCGGCGAACGCCGACGCGGCCCTTGTCTCCCGATCGACGATCGAGCCCGCCTGGACTGCGGGGCCCGTCACATACGGCGACATCTGCAGAGGACCCGATCGTAACCGCGTCTTTTGAACTGCCCGCCCTGATCGCGGCGATGGAGCAGTTGGCGAACGCCCGCTTCTTTGCGGTTTCCGGACTGAGCGTGGGCGTCGGCGGGGCGCGACCCGAGGGCCACCGGATCACCCTCTGCCGTCCGCAGACCAAGGCCCGCTGCATTCGGGTCGCGATGACGCGCCACCAGGCCCGTTTCGCCCAGCCGCTGCGCTGCGTAGAAACGGGACTCACGGTGCGGGACGCCCTGGCCGGCGCCGCCCGGCGCCAAGTCCAACTCACTCCGCCCACCGATCGGCGGATCGCGCTGATCGACGGGATGCCTCCGCAGCCGAGTTGGGGACACCCCGCTCGGTAGGGCGCGCGCGCCGGCCTCCGGAGGTGGGTTGTGCCCGTCCCTGCCCCCCACTCGGCCGACCCAGCCGCATTCCGCGGCCAAAAGGGCAGACCCACCGTCGCCGGGCCGCGGTTGGCGGCAGCACCGCATTTGCGGGACCCGCCGCCGGCGATTCCCGCGGCCCTCCGCGCGATGGCAGGGGTGGTCGACCGTGTCGTGTGTGCAGCGAACCGGGTGCGGCCGCTGGTGCTGGTGCCGCTCGGCATCCTGGCGCCGCTGCGGACGCGTTCGAAGGCGATGCAAATCCGGGACCCCTCACTTGCGCATGCCGATCGCCACCATCTTCTCGCGACAGGGGTTGGCCCGGTCCCGCCGCCGGAGGCCGCCATGGAGCGCTGCCGTCAGAGGCGGGCAGCCGATTCGGGCAACCACAGACGCGGCCTTCCCCCGATCGCCGCCTGCAGCCGGCTCGGGGCGGGCCGAACAGGAGAGCGGCGATCCCGGCCCGCCGCCGCAGCCCCCCTCCCCACCCTGCACGCCGGCCGCCCCAGACTGCCGCGTGGGAAGCAGGACCGACCGAAGGCCACGCACCTGCGCCTCCTGGTTCAGGATGGGCGGGTCGGCAACGCCGTCCAGCCGCCCGATCCCCACCGAAACGGCACCCGGGCGGCAACCTGCCCGTCGGGGCCCTCCACCGTGACCACCACCGCGCCGTCGGCGGCCGGCCGGATCTCCAGCACCTCGCCGGCTGCGCGTTCCAGGGCCAGAGGCCCGAGCGCGGGCAGCAGGGCCTCCTCCAGCCACATCCGCTCCCGGTACCACTGGGGCGGCGTCTGCGGCGGTGGATACCCGTAGCGCGGCGCACCGACCGCGCGGGCCAGAGCCTCGGCGTCCGCCGTCGCCATCGGCAGACCCGCGCCGACCGCGGCCACCCAACGCAGGCAGAGTTCCACCGTGCGCGCGACCTCGGAATACCGAAGCGACGCGTTCGCGTAGCGGATCTCCACCGTGCCGTAGGTGTACCACGACGCCGGATGGATTCCACAGCGGTGTGACGCTGGCCGGCCGGGTCGCCTCAGGGCGTCTGCGGAGGGGCGTTCGGTCCATGCGCGCCGCATGTCGCGCGTCAGCGGCGGGCAGAACCGCAACCGGTGCTCCGCCGTGCCCACAAGGGCGCGCAGGGCGTCCTGGCAGGCCAGCGCGGCGTCCACGAGCGGGAGCACCGCGGACTGGCCCCACGGATCCAGGCCAACGTGCACGTGCAGCCCGCACGCCCAGTTTGCCCTGGCCCCCACGGCCCGCAATCGCGCCACCATTTCGCGGATCTGCGCGCGCTCGGACCAGAGCAGGGGCGGCGGTACGAGTTCGCCCCCGGAATCGGCCCCATCCTCGTCCGTCTGCGCCTCACCGGGTACCAAGCGCCACCCAGGCAGGGGTTCCAGTTCCGCGGGGCGTCCGCCCACGAATTCGATCTCCACCCCGAAACGAAGCGCACGCCATTCGATCGACGACGGCCACATCCGGACATCCCTCCCGTATTCGGACCGAGGGCGGTCCAAGGGGGAGGGCCGCGGACCTACCGGGGCACAGCGGTGGGCATCCTCATCGCCTCCGGCGCGATCCGTGGGTGGATGGAAAGGCCCTGCGCACCAGGCACAGGGGTCAGCTTTGCGCCGGGGCGTGGCCACCTGGCCTCGCGGCCGGTCGTGCCACCGACGCGTTCCCTTCGCAACCCGGCTTCAGGCTACGGTGAACGGCGGGACCGCGCAAGACAAGCCGCGCAATCATCATCGCCGAGGGTCGGAGCGATGCCGTCCGCCGCAAACGGTTCACGTCGGGGAGAACCGCCCGCCGCCCTTGGCGTGGCGCTCAGCAAGGGGAGTCCCGAAGGTGATGTGGCCCCCGCAGAGCACGGAACTCCCGAGGCGGGGTGCAACACAGAGCCCCCTGGAACATCGCGCCGCGCAGGTGTCGGCCGCAGCCAAGCCCCCGCGCCAAAGCTAATGCAACGACAGGCCCATGCGCGTGGCCCGCCAGTATAGGTAGGCGTTGCGCGTGGCCACCAGCAGGAACACGGGGATGAGGATTTCAACCGAGTTGACGGTGGAAGACGTCT
>JAJZWQ010000041.1 GCA_021846605.1 Bacillota bacterium
CGCTCCCCCGCACCGGTTCTCTGGTATGGCGTGGATCACCCTGCGGACGTGTATGCCGAAGGGGTGCGGCCAGCAGCCGACGGATACCGGTTTCGGGCCGTCTTCCCCGATGGTGTCCGGCAGGAGGTCGTCCTGCCCCTGGTAGGCCGTCACCACGTGCGCAACGCGCTGGCGGCGCTGGCGGCGGCCTGGACCCTGGGCGTGGCGCCGCCGGTGGCCGCGGCGGGACTCGCCGGCATTCAGCCCGAGGCCCATCGCCTGGTCTGGACGCGGGCCGGACGGGTATACCTGTTGGACGACGCGTACAATGCGGCACCGCAGTCGGTGCTGGCGGCCCTGGCCACCCTGGGCGAAGTCGCCGCCGACCGGCCCCGGGCGGCCGTCCTGGGAGACATGTTGGAGTTGGGGACCGCGACGGACGCGGCCCACGAGGATGTCGGCCGGGCGGCGGCGGCGACGGGCCTCCTCTGGTTGGTGACCGTCGGACCATTGGCCGGCGGCATCGCGCGCGCGGCGGTGGCCGCCGGGATGGAGCCGGGGCGGGTGGTCGGCGCGCAGGACCGCGCGGGCGCGCTGGCGCGGGTCGAGGAACTCTTGGCGGCCAGCCCTGACGGTACCGCCGTCCTGGTGAAGGGCTCGCGCGCCCTGGGCCTGGAGGAGGTCGCCGAGGCGATCACTCGCTGGGGGCAGGTGCCACCGTGACCCTGGAACCAAAGCCGGCCGGCACGGAGGTGAGTGAGTGCTCCATAGCGCAAGTCCACTTGTGGCCCTGGTGGCGGCCTGGGTGTTGGTCGCCCTAGCCATGCCCGCCACCATCGCCCGTTTACGGCGCAACGGCTTGGTCCAGGTGATCCGGCGCGAAGGCCCGGCGGCGCACCTGGCCAAGGAAGGCACGCCGATGGCCGCAGGCATGCTGTTCGTGGCGGCGGGCTGCCTGGCGGCGTGGGCTCTGGCCCCAAAGAGCGCGGCGCTCCTGGTCGTGCTCGTCGTGACCCTGGGGCACGCGCTCCTGGGGTTCGCCGACGACTACCTCAAGGTTGTGCGCCGACGGCCCGAAGGGCTCATTGCGCGCTACAAGCTGGTCGGTCAGGTGGCTCTGGCGCTCTTCCTGGCAGGGTATGCGATCCTCGGCGATCCGGCCGCCCTGCACCTGCGGGTGCCGGCGTCGGCCGCCCGCCTGGCGTTGGGGCCGGGAACCTTCGTGATCCTGACGCTGGTGGCCGTCCTGGGGGCCAGCAACGGGACGAATTTTACCGATGGCGCCGACGGCCTTTTGGCCTCCACCGGCGCGGCGGCGCTTGGCGTGCTGGGGGTCATGGCCTGGGTGGCCGGCGAGCGCGGGCTGGCCACCTTTGCCCTGGCCCTGGTGGGCGGGCTCTGCGGTTTCCTCCTTTGGAACTGGCACCCTGCGCGCGTATTCATGGGCGACACCGGCTCCATGGCCCTGGGCGCGGCGTTTGCGGCGATCGGCATTTTAGGCGGCTGGACCCTGTACCTTCCGGTCATCGGGCTGCTGTTTGTCCTGGAGGTGCTCTCGGTGATCGTCCAGGTCGGACATTACCGGCTGACGGGGCGGCGCCTGCTGCGCATGGCCCCGCTGCACCACCACCTGGAGCTTTCGGGATGGCGTGAAGGCAAGCTCGTGCCGCGGCTGCTGCTGTTCGCGGTGGCCTGCGGGGCCGCCGGCTTGGCCCTGTATTTCCGTTGAGCGAGGGGGGGGACGGGCTTGACGCGCGGGCGGACGCCCCCGGATACGGCGCTGCTCCTGGGTGTGGCGGCGCTCCTGGCGCTCGGTTTGGTCATGGTGCTCTCGTCCAGTTCGGTGACGGCCGGCGTCGGCCTGAACGACCCTTATTACTTTTTCAAGCGCCAGTTGATGTGGATCGCGGTCGGCGGGATCGCGTTCTATATCTGTCTGCGCGTCGACTATTGGCACTGGCGACCGCTGGCTCCCTGGATCCTGGCGGCGACGCTGTTCCTGCTGGTGGCCGTGCTGGTGCCGCACATCGGCCGCGACGTCAACGGCGCCCGCAGGTGGCTGGGCGTGGGGAGTGCCACCTTCCAACCATCCGAGTTGGCCAAATTGACGATGGTCGTCTATGTGGCCGCCTGGCTGACCGGCCGCAGCGCCGAGCGCATCGCCCGCTTCTCACGCACCGCGTTGCCGGTGCTCCTCATGGTGGGCGGCGTGGCATTTCTCATCCTGCGCGAGCCGGACCTCGGGACGGCGGCCTCGCTGGCCGCCACGGCGATGGTGATGCTCTACGCGGTGGGGGTGCCACTGGGCCAGTTCATCACGATGCTGGGCCTGGCCGTCCCGGTGCTGGCCGCGGCCATCTTCACCTCCACCTACCGCCGCAATCGCTTCCTGGCGTTCCTCAACCCTCAGGCCCACCCGCAGGCGTCCGGATACCACATCCTGCAGGCGCTCTACGCCCTGGGCTCCGGGGGGATCTTTGGCGTGGGGCTGGGCCAGAGCCGGCAGAAGTACTTCTATTTGCCGGAGGAACATACCGACTCCATCTTCGCCGTGCTCGGCGAGGAATTGGGCCTGATCGGCGGCATTTTGGTCCTCGCCCTCTTCGCCCTGGTGATCTGGCGGGGCTTCCGCATCGCGGCCAATGCCCCTGACCTGTTCGGCACCCTCCTGGCGGCCGGCGTGACGACGATGCTGGCCATCCAGGCAGTGATCAATATCGGCGTCGTTACCGCGGTCCTGCCCGTGACGGGCATCCCTCTCCCGCTGATCAGCTACGGCGGGAGTTCGCTGGTGTTCACGCTCGCGGGCCTCGGGATGCTCGCCAACATCTCCATGCACGCGCGCTGACCGCGGGAGGTGAGGACGTGCGCCTTCTCGTCACCGGCGGCGGCACCGGCGGGCACATCTACCCCGCCCTGGCAATCGCCCGCCGCGCCCTCGATCGGGGGGTGGCCGACGCGGTGCTGTTCGTGGGTGCATCCGGCGGCATGGAGGAACGGCTGGTCGCCGCGGCCGGCCTCCCGCTGAAAACCCTGCCCACCTCCGGCCTGGTGCGCAAGCGGCCGGTGGAGGTGGTCCGGGGGCTATGGGTGCTGGCCGGCGCCGTGCGGGCCGCCATCGCCACGATCCGGGAGTTCCGGCCCGACGTGGTCGTCGGCACGGGCGGCTATGCGGCGGGCCCGGTGGGCCTTGCCGCCGGCTGGTGTCGCTGCCCCCTGGTGGTGCAGGAGCAGAACGCAATCCCCGGGGTCACCAACCGGGCGCTTGCGCGCTTTGCCGCGGCCGTGGCCGTACCCTTCCCGGACAGCCGCCGCCATTTCCCGGGACGGGCCAGGCTACAGGTCACGGGAAATCCCGTGCGGCCCGAGGTCGGGGCGCTGTCGCGCGAGGAGGGGCGTCGGCGGCTCGGACTTCCCTCCGGTCCGGTCGTCCTGGTGGTGGCGGGTAGCCGGGGATCGGCGGTGTTCACGCGGCTCTTCGCGGAGCTTTTGCCCCGCTGGCGCGGCGGGACGCTGGTATTTGTCAGCGGGGCGGCCCACCACGCCGCCGCCGAGCGGGCGCTGGCCGACGCACCGGCCGGGGTCCGGCTGCTCCCCTACCTGGAGGACATGCCGGCCGGGCTGGCCGCCGCGGACCTCGTGGTCTGCCGGGCGGGGGCCATGACGCTGGCCGAGTTGGCGGTAGCGGGGCGGCCGGCACTGCTCATCCCCTCGCCGTATGTGACCCACCACCACCAGGAGGCCAACGCCCGGGTTTTCGCCCGCGCCGGAGCCGCCCTGGTCCTGCCTGAGGCCGGCCTGGACGGGGCACGGCTTGGGGCCGCCATCGCCGACCTTTTGGCCGAGCCGGTGCGGCTGCGGCGCATGGCCGAGGCGGCCCGTGGCCTCGCCCGGCCCCGGGCCTTGGACGACATCGTCGCCCTTGCGGAGGCGGCTGGGAGGAGGAGAGCGCATGGGCGCAGGGCAGCACCCCCTGCATAGCGTGATGCGCGGTACCGTGGCGGAGGACGAACCGCTGGCACGCCACACCACCCTAAGGGTGGGGGGGCCGGCTCGGTTCTTTGCCGTACCGGCCGCTGAGGCAGACCTGGCGGTGGCGCTGCGCTGGGCCGAGGCGGCCAGCGTGCGTTGGCGGGTGATCGGTCTGGGGAGTAACCTCCTCTGCCCGGATGAGGGGTTTGGGGGGATGATCCTGGACCTCTCCCGCGCGTGCCGGGAGGTGACCTTCAGCGGCAACCGGATCGCGGCGGGGGCGGGCGTGCACCTGGCGCCCCTGGTGCGTGCGGCCGCCGGGCGGGGCCTGGCGGGCCTGGAGGGCGTGGCCGGTGTCCCCGGGACGGTCGGGGGGGCACTGACCATGAACGCCGGCACGGCGGCCGGCGAGACGGCCGCGCTGGTCGAGTCGGTGCGGGCCATGCGGGCCGACGGCACCGTAGTGGAGCTCAGCGCCGAGGAGATGCGCTTCTCCTACCGGCACAGCCGCCTGCAGGAGGAGCCGTGGGTGGCGCTGTCTGCGGTGTTGCGCCTGACCCCGGGGGACCCGGGCGAACTCCGGCGGGAGTTAGCGGCACGGGCGGTGCGCCGGCGCCAGAGCCAACCGCTCGAGTTGCCCAACGCCGGCAGCATCTGGCGCAACCCGCCTGGGGATTTCGCCGGGCGGCTGGTGGAGGCCGCGGGCTGCCGGGGGCTGCGGGTGGGCGATGCCCAGGTCTCGCCCCGGCACGGCAATTTCATCGTCAACCTGGGGAATGCGCGGGCGGCCGACATCCTGGCCCTGATGATCGAGGTTCGCCGCCAGGTGGCCGCGTCCAGCGGGGTGTTGCTCCAACCGGAGGTGCGCTGGCTTTCCGGGCAGTCCGACCTGATGGCGCTGCTGGATCGCGGCCCGCCGGAGGATGGGGGATGAGCCGGAGTGGGGGAGTGCTGGGTGATCGGCGGGGGGCGGCCACTTTCGGGCCGCCTGCGCGTCCAGGGAGCCAAGAACGCGGCCCTGCCGATGATCGCGGCCACTCTTCTGGCCGGAGACCCGTGCGTACTGATCGATGCCCCGCGGCTTTGGGACGTCAGCGCGATGGCCGAGATCTGCGTGGCACTGGGGGCTTCCGTCCGCTGGGGCGCGCAGGACGACGGCGTGCGCACCCTGACGATCGACGCTGGCGGGTTGAGCGGCCGGGAGGTGGACCAGGAGGCGTCCGGGCGGATTCGCAGTTCCGCGCTCCTGCTGGGTGCCTTGGTCGCCCGCCAGGGGTTCGCCCGCATCCCCGAGCCGGGTGGCTGCGAGATCGGCGCGCGTCCCATCGACCTCCACCTGCGCGGCCTGGAGGCGATGGGCGCCACGGTGCGGGTGGCGCGCGGCGCCGTGACGGTGGAGGCGGCTCGCCTGGAGGGGGCGGAGATCCACCTAGACCTGCCCAGTGTCGGTGCCACCGAGAACCTGATGCTGGCGGCCACCGCCGCACGGGGACGGACGATCCTGGGCAACGCGGCCCGGGAGCCGGAGATCGTCGCCCTGCAGAGCCTTTTGTGCCGAATGGGTGCCCGGGTCCGCGGTGCCGGCACCAGTCGCGTCGTGATCGACGGCGGCCACCCGCTTTCCGGGGCGAGCCAGACGGTCATCCCCGACCGCATCGAGGCCGGGACCTGGCTTTTGGCCGCGGCCGTCACCGGCGGCCGGATCACGGTGGACAACACCGTGCCCGAGCACCTGGCCGCGCTGGACGCCAAGCTGGAGCAGGCGGGCTACAACCCCAGCCGTGACCAGGACACCCTGACCCTGGTCGGGGAGATTCGGCCCCGGGCGACCCACGTGATCACCCTGCCCTATCCGGGCTTCCCCACCGATCTGCAGAACCCGTTCATGGCCCTGATGGCGCTGTCCCAGGGGACCGCCGTGATCACCGAGACCATCTTCTCCGACCGGTTCCGGATCGTCGGCGACCTGGCGCGCATGGGGGCGCAGATCACGGTCTACGGGAGGGTGGCGCTGGTCAACGGCGTTGCCGCCCTGCGCGGTGCCGCGGTCACGGCCGGGCGCGACCTCCGGGGCGCCGCCGCCCTCCTGTTGGCGGCGTTGGCCGCGGACGGGGAAAGCAGCATCCGCGGCGCGGAGGTGCTGCACCGCGGGTACAGCGACTTCGTCGACCGTCTGCGTTCCCTGGGGGCCACAATCGAGGTGCGGACAGAGGACCCCTCCCGTTCAGGGTAGGGGGAGATTGGCTACCGGCAAAAGCGCCACAACGTCCCCCTCCGCGTCGCCCCAGTAGGCGAGGGTGGTGGTGGCGGTATCCTGGACGGGACCGCCGGCATGGTAGGTGCCGGCCAGCGCCGTCAGGGCGGGGGACCAGCAGCCGATGCGCCGGAAGTTCCGGGCGCCAGGAGCGCGGAGGAACACTCCCTGCAGGTCCAGGTCGACCAGGACGGCGCCGTTGGCCGCGACGGCCACGCTCGCCGGGTCCGTGCCGATCCCCACCGGCACCTGGTGCCACGGTCCGGTCGGCCGGCTGGCGAAAAAGACGCCGCCGCTACCGGCCGCCCAGAGGCCGGTCGGTCCTGCCGCCAGAGTGGAGATGGTCCCCGGGGGGGCTGGCGCCTGTTGCCAGGTTCGCCCGCCGTTAGGGCTCCAGACCAAGCCGGCGGTGTCGGCGGCGAGGATGCCGGTGGCGGTGTATCCGCCGGTCGAAGGCGGCAGCGGAAGGGGCGCGGTCACGCCGGCGGGCGCCGTGCCCACCACCGTCCAGTAGGGTGATAGGGCACGGATGGTGGCACCGAAGGGGCGGTGGAGCACCCGCCCCTGCCCCAGCGCCCAAATGCCCAGGCCAGTGGGATAGAGGGGCGAGACCAGCGCGTCGACCGCTCCATGGATCGGCGTGGGCGACCACGTCCGGCCCCCGTCCGTGCTCTCCAAAAGACCCGCCGGGGTGGCCGCAAACCATTTGCCGTGCTGGCCGATCGCCAGCGCCGTCACTCCGGCCAGGTGGCCGGCAGGCAGCCAGTGGCGCCCGCCGTCCGCGGTGCTGAAGACACCCGCCGCGGTGGCGGCCAAGGCGACGTCGCCGTCGTCCGCCGCGGTCACGATGGCGCGCACCGGTGCCCCCAATGTCACCTCGGCCAGAGGGAGTCCGGCCATGCCCGCAGGGCACACCTCGGCCAGGTTGGGGGCGTGCAGGTCGAAGGCGAAGGTCGCCCCGGCGACCTTCGCCTTCCAGCCGCCAGGCAGGCTGAGGGCGCCGCTCGTGGCCGCATAGCTCCCGGCGCGCAGGCGCGCCAGCGGCACGGTCCAGCGCACCGAGGGGTATTGCAGGGACTGCAGTTGCACCGTGACCTGCGGTGCCGTTAGGCCCGGGACGGCCAGGCCCAGGGTCTGGGTACCCGCCGTGCTGGACGAAAGGAAGAAGCGCACGCCGCTTGAGCCGGTCGTCGCCGACATCGACATGGCCGGGAGGCTCCGGGGACGACCGGCGCGCGGGGAGGAGCGGGCCAGGGCCGGAGCCAGCAGGATCAGGGGCACGATCCCCACCAGGGCCCCGCCCAGCGCCCACATGCCTCTCCGCCGGCCGGGGCGGCCCAGCAGGACGGACAGAAGCGCGCACAGCACCGCCAGGGTCGCCGCGACGCCCCCCAGTGGATGCCAGAGCGACAGAAGCGGGACGCCGGCGGCCAGAGCCGCCCCCACCCCGACCCAGCGGAGCAGCGGCGCCGGCTCGATACTCGTGCGCCAAGCATGGGGCCAGGCGCCGGCAAAGACGGAAAGCCCCAGATAGGCCACGACGCTGAGGGCGAACACCCCGGGTGCGCTCGCCCGCAACGCCGGGATGCTCGCCAGCAGCATGAGGCCAGCGGCCCCCGAGAGCAGGGCGGCAAGCGGGGCCGCTTCGGCCACCACAGCCGCCAGGAGACCGGCGAGTGCTGCCATCAGGTCAATGAGGGGAAGGCCACCCCACAGCGTGCTGAGGGCCAGGTGACCGTCCCCCAGGGTGGCGGCGACGGTCGACGTGCGCAGCAGGGCGGCGGCCGTCGCGCTGGCCGCCAGCAGCAGACCCGCGCTCCGCTGGGCGGTGAGGCTGCGCTTGCGGCCGTACGCGAGGCCCCCGATCGCCACCGCCGCCTCGGCCAAGGCCAGCCCCAGGAGGAGACCCTCCGGCAATGCGGCCGGCGCAGGGCCGGGGCCGCCGCGGAGCGCGCGCACGACGGGCGCCGGCAGCCCCCCGCCATGCCACACCGTGAAGGTGGATGCGCCCGTGCGGGAGCCGGCCTGCCAGAGGATCGTGTATGTGCCAGCGCCCAGGGCGGGCAGCTGGACCCGGAGGGTGTCCCCCGAGATGGTGGTCCCGCCCTGGTTGCGGTCGGTGGCGGCGGCGTCCAGCACCTGCAGCTGGCTGCCCGCCGGTGGGGCGCTCGGCAGGGTGACCTGGACCTCTGCGGGCGAACTCACCAGGACCGCCCCGGGTGCCGGGCTGACCTCAGGGGTGGAGGCGGCGACGGCGCTCCTCGCCGTGGCGAGCATCACGCCCACCAGGAGCACCAACACCCAGGTGTACCCGCCGGACCGCAGCCAGCGCATGCGGGCGCGTGGCAGTTCAGGCGACGCGATTGCCATCCGTGCCCAGCAGCCCACGGATCTGCCGGGCGCGCAGGCGGTTGACGGCGTCCGACCCCTGCGCCAGGAGTTCCAGGCGGTGCTGCATGCCGGGGAGCCGCCAGAGATCCTGGTGGCCGGTGACCGCGGCTTCGCCCTGTTGGGTGAATGTATCCATGAGGCGTTCGAAGAGCCAGTCCGGGTGCCCTTCTAGGAAGCCGACGCCAGGGGCCCGCAGTTCGCTATGGGTCGCGATGGCCTCCCAGACGGCACGCAGGCCGGGAGCGCCGAGATCGTTGAGCGCCAGTGCCGCCGCCTGGGCGGCGCCAGGGCTGCGGTGGGCCAACAGGGCGACCAGCACGGGGATGACCTCGCGGCGCTGCGTCCGGCGGGCCGCCAGCACCAGGGCTTCGGCCGTCACCGTCGGCGTCCCCGGCGCCCGCCGGGCGATGTCACGGATGGCCGTAAGAACGGCCGCGGAGTCTCCGGCCGAAAGCGCGGCCTTCAACTGCGACCCGGCCTGACGCCGAGCGGCATTGGCGCCCGCCGCCCTCGCGGCGATCACCACGGTGATCGCCAGGAACACGACCACGCAGGCCAAGAGCAGCCAGAGACCCAGCACCCAGGATGCCTCCCCGCGCGACTTGTTCGTCGCAGAACTTGTGGCTTCTGCGCCCGCCGCGGAGCTCCTGCCCGCAGCGCGCATCTCATCCCAGCAAAAGCGGCCGGCGCCCCCGGTGCGGTGGGCACCACGGCCGCCGGTGCCCCCCGGATCGGCGGATGGGCCCGGGAGCGTTCGGTTGCACCAGGCGCGCAGCCTTGCGGTCTGCGGTCGCCGTGACGCCCAGGGTCGGTTTCCGGTCGGCCCAGACGCGCGGCAGTGGACGCGACCCCCGAAGAAGCTCTACCCTGTGGTGTGCCCGGGACAAGCGCGGGGAGGAACGCCGCATGGGGGCCGAAGCGCCGCATCCAGACGCCAGAGATAACGCCTCCGTGGACAAGGCCGAGTTCATCCCGTCGCTCTTTGACCACATCGCCCCGCACTACGACCTGATGAACATCGTCATGACCGCCGGCGTGTGGCGGGTCTGGCAACGGGCGTTCCGGTTGGAATCCGGGATCCCCGCAGGAGCGCGCGTGGTGGACGTCGGCTGCGGCACGGCGGAGCTGAGCCTCATCATGGCCGACATGCTGGGTCCCAAGTCTGCGGTCGTCGGCGTTGACATCTCGCCGGGTATGCTCGAGGTGGGGCGGCGCAAGGTGGCGGCCTCGTCGGCGGCGGGGCGCATCGAGTTGCTGGAGGGCGATGCCTTGGCGCTGCCGCTCCCGGACAACAGTTTCGACGCGGCTGCCTCGGCCTGGGTGATGCGCAACGTGGCCGACCTGGATCGAGCCCTGGCGGAAATGGCGCGGGTGGTGCGGCCCGGGGGCCACATCGCCATCATGGAGCTGAGCCATCCGCCGCGCACCCCCTGGATGGTGCCCTACCTCTTCTATTTTCGCCGCGTGCTTCCGCTGTTGGGACGCTGGGCGGTGCGCGCCGGCCTGCCGGTGGCTCCCTATGCCTGGCTGCCGAAGTCCCTGGAGACCTTTCCTGGCGCGGAGGCGCTGGCCGAGCGCATGCGGGCGGCGGGCCTGACCGCTGTCAAGTTCCGGCGGATCACCGCGGGCATCGTCTGCGTCCATACCGCGACCGTCCCGGGGCGGTGAGGCGGTTTGCCCGTCTCCGGGCGCGGCGGTAGAATCGGCTGAACGTTGCTCCTCCGATGCCTGGAGCGAAGGGATCTGGGTGGCGTGCATCTGCTTGTGATCGGTCTGGACCAGGGCACGGCGTCGCTGCAGTTGCGCGAACGCTGTCGCTGGGCCGAGGCGGAAACGGCAGCTGGCCTTGCGGCTGCGCAGGCGTGTGGCCTGAGCGAGGCCGCGCTTTTGTGCACCTGCAACCGCACCGAAATATACGGGGTGGCGGACGATCCGGCGTCGGCCCTTTTGGCGCTGTCGGCGTTCCTGGCCAAGCGTGCGGGGCAGGACGTGGAGGCTTTCCTGCCGCACCTGTACCGGTATGTCGGCGTGGAGGACACCGCCGCCCACCTGTTTCGGGTGGCGTCGGGCCTCCAATCGTTGGTGCTCGGAGAGACACAGGTGCTTGGGCAGGTGAAGCAGGCGTATCTCCGCAGCGCCGAGGCCGGTGGCGTGGGCAAGCTTTTGCACGGGCTCTTCCACCAGGCGCTGGCCTGCGCCAAAGCGGTGCATGCCGAGACCGGGCTGGCGGAGTCCCCGGTCAGCGTGGGCGCGGCGGCCGTGGATCTGGCCCGCCGGCACCTGGGCGGGCTGGAGGGGCGCCATGCCGTGCTGGTCGGCGCGGGCGACACCGCGGACACCGTGGCGCGGCGGCTCCAGGAGGCCGGGCTGGCGGCGTTCACGGTCGTCAACCGCGGTGCGGCGCGCGGCCGGGCTCTGGCCGCGATGACCGGGGCTGACGCCGTGGGGCTGGACGCCCTGCCGGCACTGCTGCGCGCGGCCGACCTCGTCATCGCCTCCACGGCCTCGGCCGAGGTGATCCTGGGACGGGAGGCAGTTGCGGCGGCCATGGCGGACCGTGCCGGCCGACCCCTGCTGCTCATCGACATCGCCGTGCCCCGGGACATCGACCCCGCCGCCGGTGACCTCATCGGCGTGCGGCTTGCCAACATCGACGATCTGGAGGAAGTGGCCGCGGCGGGGCGCCAGGCGCGGCGGCGCGAGGTCGCCCTGGCCGACCAACGCGTTGCGGTGGCCGTGCGCGACTTCGACCGCTGGTGGCGTGGCCTGGACGCCGTGCCGCTCATCCGCGCCCTCGAAGGCCATTACGCGCAGGTGGCCGAAGCCGAGGTGGAACGCATTCTGCGCCGACAGCCCGAACTGACCGCCGTGCAGCAAGCGGCCGTGCGTGAGATGGCCCACCGCATCACGGCAAACCTGGCCAACGGGCCGATGCAGCAGGTGCGGCGGTTGGCGCGCGAGCCAGGCGGCCAGGAGGCCCTGCGGGTGTTGGCCCGCGCGTTCGGCCTCGACCTGCCCGCCGTGACGGGGTTGCCCACCAGGGCGCCGGGGTCTAGGGCGAGCGGAGACTGAGGCTGGGGGCGACATCGCGTGCAGGAGTTCTACTTCCCGGCCTTCCTGGATCTGCGCGGCCGCCCGTGCGTGGTCGTCGGCGGAGGTGAGGTGGCGGCCGGCAAGGTGTTGGGCCTTCTGCCATGCGGTGCGCGCGTGCGCGTCGTCAGCCCGGAGGCCCACGCCAACATCCGCCGGCTTGCCGCCCGGGGGACGATCGCCTGGGAACAGCGCCAATACCACCCGGGCGACCTGCAGGGCGCCTTCCTGGTCGTTGCGGCCACCGACAACCCCGCGCTGAACGAACAGGTGTACCGCGAGGCGGTCGAGTTGCGGGCATTGGTCAACGTGGTGGACGTGCCGGACCGCTGCCAGTTCGTCTACGGGGCGATCTTTCGCCGTGGCCGCCTCCAGGTCGCGATTTCGACCGGTGGGGCGTCACCCGCCCTGGCCAGCCGGGTCAAGGCGGAACTGGGCCGTGCCTTGGGGGTCGAATACGGGCAACTGGTCAATGCTTACCGCCGCCTGCGTGGTTACGTGCGCCGCCGCATTCCGACGGTGGATGGCCGCAAACGCCTCTGGCTCCACCTGGTCGCGCGCGATGAGCCCCTGGCGCTGCTGCGGCAGGGCAGGCGGGCGGAGGCGGAGGCCCTCCTGCGGGCCGCTGTCGACCAGTGGAGCGACGCCGATGGCCCCAGGGCCGCGGCGGAAGCGGAACGAACCGCGCGGTGAGAGCGCTGCGCATCGGCACGCGCCGCAGTGCCCTGGCGGTGGCGCAGAGCGAGTGGGTCGCCGCGCGCCTGCGGGCGCGCTGGAACGTCCCGGTCGAACTGGTGCCCATCGTGACCGGCGGCGACCGGCTCCAGGATCAGCCGATTGCGCCGGTCCCTGCCCGCGGCATATTCGTGCGCGAACTGGAGGAGGCGCTGCGGGCCGGAACGGTGGATGTCTGCGTGCACAGCGCCAAGGACGTGCCGCCCGAGTTGCCCGATGGCCTGGCGATCGTTGCCCTGCCGCCGCGGGCCGATGCCCGGGACGCGCTGGTGGCCGGTGGCCGTGACGTTGAGCAACTCCCGTGCGGGGCCCGCATCGGGACGGGAAGCGCGCGGCGTGCCCTCCAGCTTCGGCGTCTCCGCCCCGATCTCCAACTGGTGCCGATCCGCGGCAACGTGGACACGCGGCTGGGCCGCGTCCATCCCGGTGACCTGGATGGGGTGGTGTTGGCGGCCTGTGGCCTCGACCGCCTCGGCCTGCGTGATCAGCGCGTGCGGGCGTTATCCTGCCAGGAGATGGTGCCGGCAGCCGGCCAGGGGGCGCTGGCGCTGGAGGCGGTCGCGGGGGGCCCGCAGGTGTTCCGGCTGCGGGCCCTGGACGACCCGGCCACACGCCTGGCGGTATTGGCCGAGCGCGCCGTGTTGGGCGCGCTCGGCGCCGGGTGCTTGGCGCCGGTCGGGGCGTATGCAAGCGTGGATGCCAGCGGCCTGCGCCTTGTGGCCGGCGCCTGGGGGATCCGGAGCGGCGCGGAGGCCAGGGTGGAGGTGGCCGTCGCCTTCGCCGACGGCCACCTCCCCGATCCCGAGGCGATTGCCGCTACGGCGGAACGGTTGGCCCACCAGGCCGTGGAAGGCCTCTGGTCGCGCGGAGCCCGCGGGCTGCTGGCAGAAGCGGAGGAGGAGCGCGTGTGAACGACGACCCCGAGTTGCCGCCGTTGCCCCCCGGGGCCGAGGCGGCACCGCCGCCGGGCGGTTGGGAAGGCCCTGCGGCGCCTGCCCCGCAAGACTTCGCGGCCGACGAGCCGGTTTCGGAACCCGCCACGGGGCAGGTCTTCCTGGTCGGTGCCGGACCCGGCGATCCGGGGCTGCTCACCCTGCGCGGCCGGGAGTTGCTGGAGCGGGCGGACGTGGTCATCTACGACCGCCTGGTCGACCCCGAACTCCTGGCGTTTTGTCGGCCGAACTGCGAGCAGATCTTCGTGGGGAAGACGCCGGGGGAGGCCGGCACCAGCCAGGCGGAGATCAACCGCCTGCTCGTGGCGCGGGGGGCCAGCGGGCTGCGCGTGGTACGCCTGAAGGGCGGCGACCCCTTCGTCTTCGGCCGGGGCGGTGAGGAGGCGGCACTGCTGGCCGCCACCGACATCCCCTTCGAGGTGGTGCCCGGCGTGACCAGCGCCATCGCCGTGCCTGCTTACGCCGGCATCCCGGTGACCCACCGCGACCTGGCAAGCTCCTTCGCGGTGGTGACCGGCCACGAGCGCGCGGGCAAGGGCGCCTCCGCGGTCGACTGGGGAGCCTACGGGCGGCAGCCGGACACCCTCGTCGTGCTGATGGGCCGGGAGGCGACCCCCGATGTCGCGTCGGCCCTGATCGCCGCCGGGCGGTCCCCCTCGACCCCGGCAGCGGTCATCAGCGAGGGCACGACCAGCCGCCAGCAGACGGTGGTCGCCGACCTGGCGCGCATCGGCGCCGCAGCCGCGGACCTGCCGAATCCGGCCGTGCTGGTCGTCGGTGAGGTGGTGCGGCTGCGGGGGCAACTGGAGTGGTGGGAGCGGCGGCCCCTGCACGGCCGGCGGGTGCTCCTCACCCGAACACGGGAGCAGGCCTCGGAACTGGGGGCGCTCCTCCGGCTTCTGGGCGCCGAACCCGTTGAGCTTCCGGTCATCCGCATCCTGCCGAACAGCCTCTCGCCGCTTCTAAAAGAGGCGGCCCACAACCTGTCCTCTTATTGGTGGCTGTGTTTCACGTCGGCCAACGCCGTTGGCCCGCTGTTCGACGTGCTGGAACGCGAGGGCAAGGACAGCCGGGCGCTTGCCGGCACGCGGGTGGCCGCAGTGGGACCGGCCACGGCGCGGGCGCTGGCGGCGCATGGCATCACAGCGGATGTCGTGCCGCCTCGGGCCACGGCGGCGGACCTGGTGGAGGCCCTGCGTCCGCAGACCTTCGCCGGCCAGCGCGCCCTCTTCATCCGGGGGGAGCCGGCCAGCGCCACCCTGATCGTCGGGCTCGAGGGGCTGGGGCTGGAGGTGCACGACGTGGTGGCCTACCGCGCCCTGCCCGACCGCACGGCCGCCACTGCCGCGGAGGAATTGTTGGCGACCGGGGTCGACGCCATCACGTTTGCCAGTTCCGCCACCGTGGGGCATTTCCTGGACGCGACCGGCGACGCCGGCCGGGCGCTGTGCGCGCGCTGTCCGGTGGTCTGCATCGGACCGGTGACGGCCCGCGCCGCGGAGGCCCTGGGCCTGACGGTGGCCGCCGTGGCCACCGAGGCCGGTCCCAGCGGGATGATCTCCGCGCTCCTGGACCTCTGGGGCAATGCCGAGGGGGCGGGGGGGTGAACGCTGGGAGGGTGACGCCGGGATTCCCGACCGTGCGTCTGCGCCGCCTGCGTGGCCGACCGGCATTGCGGGCACTGGTGCGCGAGACGCCCCTGAACCCCGGCCGCTGGATCTACCCGCTCTTCCTGGTGCCGGGCAGCGGCATCCGTCGCGAGATCCCCAGCCTGCCCGGTCAGTACCACTGGAGCGCGGACCGGGTCGCCGAGGAGGTCCGGGACGCCTGCGCCGATGGCATCGGCGCCTTCCTGCTCTTCGGCCAAGCCGAATCCGCGGCCAAGGACGACCGGGGCAGCCCGGCCTGGGATCCTGAGGGCGCCGTGCAGCAGGGGCTGCGGCTCCTGCGCCGGGAGTTTCCGGACATCGTGCTGATCAGCGATGTCTGCCTGTGCGCCTATACGGCGCACGGGCACTGTGGTGTCCTCCGGCCAGGTGGGACGGCCCAAGTGGACAATGACGCGACTCTGCCGCTTTTGGCGCGGGTCGCCTGCTCGCACGCGGACGCCGGCGCGGACATCGTCGCTCCCTCGGACATGATGGACGGCCGGGTGGGCGCGATCCGGACCGCGTTGGACCAGGCGGGACGCCAGGAAACAGGCATCCTGGCCTACGCCGCCAAGTTCGCCTCGGGCTTCTACGGGCCGTTCCGCGATGCCGAGGGCTCGGCCCCGCAGGCGGGGGACCGCCGCGGCTACCAGCTCGATCCAGCCAACGCCCGCCAGGCCCTCGCCGAGGTGCGGCTGGACCTGGCCGAGGCTGCCGACATGGTGATGGTCAAGCCGGCCCTGGCCTACCTCGACGTGATCACACGCGTGCGGGCGGAGACAGTGGCGCCGCTTGTGGCCTATAACGTCAGCGGCGAGTACGCCATGGTGCGGGCCGCGGCGGCCGCCGGCTGGGCGGACGGGGCCACCCTTGCCCTGGAGGTCCTGACGGCCATTCACCGCGCTGGAGCGGACGCCGTCATCACCTATCACGCCCGTGAGGCTGCTCAAGCGCTCTTACGGGGGCGCAGCCTCTGAGCGGCTCCTGGACGCCGCGTCTGGGCCCAGACCTGCGCGTCCTGTTCATCGGTTTCAATCCCAGTCCGGTGGCGTTTGCGTGCGGGCACTACTACGCCAACCCGCGGAACCGCTTCTGGGCCCTCCTGGCCGCATCCGGCCTCACGGCGGAGCGCCTGGAACCGGAATGCGACGTGCTCCTGCCAGCACTGGGCATGGGATTGCTGGACGTGGTGGATCGACCCACGCCTTCGGCCGCCGAGTTGGACGCGACCGAGTTGGTGGCCGGCGGCGCGCGTGTCCGGGCGGAGTTGGCCCGCTGGCGTCCGGCCTGGGCGGCATACACGGGCAAGGGCGTGTACCGCGCGGTGGCCGGCCACGACCCCGCCGGCTACGGGCCCACCGGCCACCCTGTGGTCGACGGCGTGGCCGATTTCGTGCTGCCCTCCCCCAGCGGCCGCAGCGGCCTGCCTTGGGCGGTGAAGGTGGGGTGGTACCGGCAATTGGCCGAGCTTCTGCCTTTGGCCCCCAGGTAAGCCCGGGTCGGCCGGCGAAGGTGGGGCGGGTCCGAGTATGCTTGCGAGAGGACTGGTGCTGTAGTGGCTGCGTCCCATCCCCCGATCGTACAGGTGTCCCTGGACCTGACCTCCATCGCCGAGGCGCTGCATGTGGCCGAGATCGCCGTGCGGGCCGGCGTCGACTGGCTGGAGGCTGGTACGCCCCTGATCCTGGCGGAAGGGCTGCATGGGGTGCGGGCGCTCCATGAGCGCTTTCCGAACCATCCGCTGGTGGCCGACCTTAAGACCATGGATGGTGGCTACCTGGAGGCCCAGATGATGGCCGAGGCCGGTGCCTCCCTGGTGGTGGTGATGGCCCGGGCCCACCGCGCCACGGTGCATGCGACGGTGCGCGCCGCCCGCGACTACGGGATCCGGGTGATGGGTGACGTGCTCGCCGCTGAGGACAAGCCTGCCGCCGCCCGGCAACTCCAGGAGGACGGGTGCGATTTCATCATCGTCCACACCGGCTTTGATGAGCGCCATGAGCGCCCCGGGGCCACCCCCTGGGAGGACCTCGCCGGGGTGGTCGCCGCGGTGGACGTTCCGGTGCAGGCCGTCGGCGGCCTGCGTCTGCAGGACCTCGACCGGCTGCCGGCCGCGGGTGCGCCGCTGGTGGTCGTTGGCGCGCCGCTGGTGATTGACCACGACGCCTTCCGCGCCGCCAGCGAGGACGAAGCGTTGGAGGCGGTCTTGCGCGATGTCGTGCGCCGCGTCAAGGGGGCGGGCGGCGGGCCCGCTTGATGCGATCCAACGGGAAGGGACGGTGCGGCGTGCTGCGCATCGGTATCGTCGGGACGGCGCGGATCCTGCCCTCGCACCTGCGCGGCATGCGCCAGTTGCTGGAGGCGAGCTTGGCGGACTTTCGTGTGACGGCGCTGGTCGGACGGACCATGGAGGGGGCGCTCTCGTTCCGCAAGCGCGGCGAAGGGCCGATGCCCAGGCCGCCGGTCATGAGCGGCGGCGATCCGCTGGCCGCGCCGCACATGTATGTGTCCGACCTGCATCCGGATACCCTGCCCGACTGCTACACGGACCTGGAGGCGATGCTGGCGCGTGGCAACCTCGATGCCGTCCTGCTCCTGACGCCAGTGGGACAGCATCACGCGCAGGCGATCCGGTGCCTGGAGGCTGGCCTCCATGTTTTCTGTGAGAAGCCGCTGGCCGTCAGTGTGCGGGCGGCGCGCGCCATGGTCGACACGGCCGCGCGGTTGGGCAAAACCCTCGGCGTGGCCGAAGGCGTGTTCTATGACGCGACGGTGCGTTTCCAGCGCTTCGCGGTCGAGCGGGGCGAGGTGGGCGACGTCGAGATGGTCCTGATGGGCGGTTTCGGGACAGACGCTTGGTCGCCTGACCAGATGGTGGCCCGCACGCCCTGGCGGCACCGGAAGCTGGAGGCCGGCGGCGGCCCCAGCATCGACATCGGAGTCCACCAGTTCGACCACATCCGGACCGTCGCCGGCGAGGTGGCTGAGGTCATGGCGATGACCGGGCGGTTTGCGCCCGAGCGCTTCGACCGGGACCCCCCGGGCAACGTTCGCCAGAGCGTGGACTGCGATGTGGAGGATACCTTCCAGGCCCTTTTCCGTCTCGAAGGCGGTGGCATGGGCCACGTGGCGTTCTCCTGGGCGGGGCACGGTGCGCCGATGCGCTGGCCCGACTCCCCGGCGATCTACTGCAGCCGCGGGGTCTTGCGCGGCGGGTGCCTGATCCCGGAAGGCGGGGCGCCCGAACCGCTGGCACAGTATGTCGAGCGCGTCGCGCCGACGGAGGTGCGCCAGGGGTGGTTTCCGGGCGGCATCCGGGACACCAAGGCGCTGCAGTTCCTGGACTTCCTGCGCGCCATTGATGCGGGCCGAGATCCCGAGGCCAGTGGGCGCCAGGGGCTTGGCGATCTCGCGTGTGCGTTCGCGGTGCTGGAGTCGGCCCACTGCGGCAGGGCGGTCACCCTGCGCGAGGTGTTGGACGGCCGCGCTTCCGCTTACCAGGCGGAGATCGACGCCCACTACGGCCTGAACTGAGGCGTTCGTCCTCCCGGAGGGGCTGCCCTGCGTTCTGGCCGGGACCCGGACCCTGGGGCACCCCGGTCCCTTCGCCCAGGGTCCCGGGTCTGCCGGCCTGGCAGGTACGCGCCTGGGCGCTCCGTCTGCATGTGATGGGGCGGCGGGTCTGCCGCCCTCGCGGGCCGGAGTATTCGAGCGATGCGCCCACCCGAACTCGGCTATCCAGGCTCATCCGCCATCGCGGGACAGCGGCATCCGCAACCCCACCGGAGACTCCTGGGCCGCCGCGCGGTACGCCGGATCCGTTCCTCTCCTCATAGCCTTTTGTTTCCGACCGCTTGCGCGGCCAGTTTCCTGCTTGGAGATTCCTGCTTCGCAGGAGCCGGTTTCGCCGGGCAGTGC
>JAJZWQ010000042.1 GCA_021846605.1 Bacillota bacterium
CGCCAGAGGCTCGCCTGCCAGGGCCGGCCGTCGTCACCCGTCATCCGTAGCTGCCGGGGGCAATGCCCCTACGAACGTTCGGTGACACAGAGCCCCGTTAGCTACACGCTACACGCCCAAGTGGAGACCGCACGCTACCTCGTAGAGGACAAGGAAGCGCACTACGTCCTGCAACTCAAGGCCAATCAGCCCACACTCCTGGCGGAGGTCGAGACGCTGGGCCCCGAGGATTTTTCCCCCTCCGCACATCACGCTGGAGAAGGGGCACGGACGCATCGAGCGCCGTGACGTGCGCTGCAGCACGGTCCTCACCGGCTACAGCGATTTCCCCCACGTGCAGCAGGTCGTCCGCGTCGAGCGCACCACCTGGAAATCCACCGCCAGCGCAACCGACCAGCCGCTATTCCGCGAGGTCAGCTTCTACCTCTCCGACCTGACCCCGGAGACCGCGGCCGCACGCCTGGCCCGCATCGCTCCGGCGGGCTCCCCGCCTCCGAAGTCGATCACGGCTGCCAGCAACGAGTACCTGGGCAGTCTCATCCGCGGCCATTGGGAAATCGAGAGTCTACACTGGCTCCGCGACCGAGACTTCCGGGAAGACGAGTCCCAGGCCCACCGCGGTGCCGGGCCCCAGGCGATGGCCTCGCTCCGCAACTGCGCCATCGGCCTCTTGCACCGGCTCCACGTCCCCAACATCGCCGCCGCGCTCCGGCACCTGCAGCGCCATCCCGAGGCGGTCGCACGGGTCCTCGGCCTCTGACGGCCCCTGCCCCGCTGCCTTCCGGTCTCCTCTGCGGCCACCCGCCCCCGCGCACCGCTGGGGTCGCTTTCCCCTGCCCTCCAGCCACCGCACGTCGCCGCCGGCTCCCCGCCAGGCCGTCACGCGCCCGCCGTCCCACATCCGGCCCCGCCTACCTCGTCCACCACTTTGACGTCTCCTTGTGGCGGGTGCGGGCGGCCCTGGACGAACCGCCGCAAAGGCGCGACACTCTATGCGGGAAGATCTCCGGCGCCGGCGGGAGGGAGAGGGCTATGCGCAGGCGGCACCGCGGGCGGCGAATCGCGGCCTGGATCCTGGTCATCGTCCTGGGCGGGTCGCTGGTCGCCTACTTCGCCCTATTCCTCGCGCTCGGGGCACGAGGCTAGCGAAAGAGGCGCCGCAGCCACCCCCGGCGCGTCGGCCGCGGCGCATCGTGCAGTTCGTGGCGCAGTTGCCGAAGCTCTTGGTTGGTGCGCATCAGGGCGGTGAGCAGGCGGTCCCGGTCCTCGGCCCGGCGCTCCTCGGTGCGCTGCAGTTCGTCGCGTAGCCGGCCCACCTGATCCAGAAGGCGCGCCTCGGTGGATGGATGGCCCTCGCCGGCCGCCGCCGTCTCCAGGGCGGCCGACCCCAACCCGCCCTGCGCCAGCAGCGCGCGCAGGATGTCCTCGTGCCCCGCTCCGGCGTTGCGCATACGGATGATTATCGCCAGGGCAGGCACGGCCTCCTGGGCCAATCGGCGTTCCCCCGCCTCCTCGGGCATGGGGGGCAGCACCTCGCCGAACTCGTCCAACAGGCGCCGAAGCACGTGGGGGCTGACACCCAGAGCCAGACACGCCTCGGCCAGGGTTGGGGACTCGTCCAGACCGGCGTCCAGGGCGCCGTCTGCACCGAGCCCCTCCGGCGCCCCGTCCAATCGCGCCACCGGGGACGGAACCGGCTGTCCGCCGGAGGCTGCAGCCACGTGATTGTCCTCGGGTCGCTCTGCCAGCGCCATGCCCACCCCCCCCACAGGGCCGCCCACCCGGAGTTGCCCAAGGCCATTGTCGTCCCACCCACGCGGGGGCAGCAAGGATAGAAGGTGCGGAAAGGGGTCGAACGACGGGGTCTCGATCCGCGCCAGCCGTCACCGCCGGAGGGGAGCGCGGCGCGCGGCCCGGAGCCGGCGGTTCTCGACCTCCAGGGCATGCAGGCGTTGCCGCCATTCGCGGTCGAGTTGCCAGAGGAGGTCCAGGAGCACGCGGCGGCTGCGGCGCAACCGGCGCAGTTCGCGCTCCAGTTCGGCGCAGCGCTCCTCGGGCCCGGGCACCGCCACCATCCCCCGGTGGCGTAGTATTCCAGATGGCCCCTGGCCTACAACGCGGGAACCCAGCCCTCCTGAAACACGCGCAGGAAGTTGCCGCCCAGGATGCCGCGCAGGTCCTCGGGGCTGTACCCGCGGGCCAGCAGGGCCCCGGTGAGCGCGGGCAGGTGCGCGGTGTCCTCCAGGCCCCGCGGCGTGCGCTCGATCCCGTCGAAGTCCGATCCCAACCCGACATGGGCCGGTCCGACCAAGCCGCAGATGTGGTCGATGTGGTCGCACACCCGGGCGATGTCCGCCCGCTCGGGCTGGGCATCCAGGAACGACGGGAAGAAGTTCATCCCCATGACGCCCCCCGCCTGGGCCAGCGCGCGGATCTGCTGGTCGTCCAGGTTGCGCACGTGGTCGCACAGGGCCCGCGCGTTGCTGTGGCTGGCGATCACCGGGCGGCGGCTGACCTCCAGCACGTCCCAGAAGGACCGGGCGCACAGGTGGGAGACGTCCACCACCATCCCCAGCCGGTTCATCTCCGCCACCGCGTCCCGCCCGAAGGCCGTCAGCCCACCCCCCGCCCGGGACTCCCCCGCGCCGTCGGCCATGGCGTTCCGCTCGTTCCAGGTGAGCCCCATGGCCCGTACCCCCAGCTGCCACAGCACCCGGAGCAGCGCCAGATCCGTGCCGATGGCCTCTCCCCCCTCGACGGAGAGGATCGCCCCCAGCCGGCCGTCGGGAAGGGGCTCCAGATCCTCGGGACGGGTGCAGAGGCGCACACGGTCCGGGGCGGCCGCCAGGGCGGCGCGCAGCGTGTCCCAGAGGTGCAGCACGCGCGGCAGGGCGCGGTCGGGCTTGTACGGGGGCTCGGTGAAGAGGGCGAACACCTGGAAGCGCACCCCGCCCTCGGCCAGCCGGGGTAGGTCGATGTGGCCGGTGGTCCCGCGCTCGGTCAGGGAGCGGCCCCGCTCCAGATCAAGCACCGTATCGGCGTGCGCGTCCAGCACGAGGCAGGTCCGGTGCAGCCGCTCGGCTGCATCGCCCCCCCCGGTGACACCCTCAGGCACCCGACTCCCCTCCTTCGCCCGCGGGCAGCGGCTCCCGGACACACACCGGCAGGATGGACGAGGCGTGGCCCGTCCGCTCGTCGGCGTCGACAAGCACGGCGTTCAGTTGGCAGGGACCGTCCGCCACGTCGAAGCGCACCGGCATCTGCGTCTGGAAGCGCTCCAGGATGGGACCGCGCGCCATCCCCAGGCAGGACACCCACGGCCCGGTCATGCCGACGTCCGTCTGGTAGGCGGTGCCCCCCGGCAGGACCTGGGCGTCCGCCGTCGCCACATGCGTATGCGTACCCAGCACCGCGGTGACCCGGCCGTCCAGGAACCAGCCCATGGCCGTCTTCTCAGACGTCGCCTCGGCGTGAAAGTCCACGATAATGACCCGGGCCCGGCCCGCCATCTCGGCCAGCGCCTCCTCGACCCCCCGGAAGGGGCAGTCCAGGTGGACCCCCGAGAAGACGCGTCCCATGGCGTTGATGACACCGACGGTACACCCGCCCGGCCGGTCCAGCGTCAGCCAGCCGCGCCCGGGCGTGCCGGGCGGGTAGTTCAGCGGGCGCAGCAGGTGCGGGAAGTCGTCGATGGCGGGGGCCAGTTCGCGCTTGTCCCAGGTGTGGTTGCCGAGCGTGATCACGTCGACGCCGAGCGCGAAGAGTTCGCGCGCGGTGGGCGGCGTGAGCCCGACGCCCCCGGCGGCGTTCTCGCCGTTCACGATGATCATGTCCGGCCGATGGCTGCGCCGCAGTTCGGGGAGGCGTTCGCCCAGAAGGCGCCGGCCCGGCTTGCCCACCACGTCGCCCACGAAGAGGATGCGCACGGGATCGCGGCCCCCTTCCGGCAAGCGCCGCCGGGACACCCCAGTCGGGGTGCCCAGGCGGCGCTTGTCACTCGGCTATTTTGCGTAATCGACCGCGCGGGTTTCGCGAATGACCGTGACCTTGATCTGCCCCGGGTAGCGCATCTCGTCCTCGATGCGCTTGCAGATGGCCTTGACCATGCGGTAGGCCTCAAGGTCGTCCACCTGTTCCGGCTTAACCGCGATGCGGATCTCGCGGCCGGCGGAGATGGCGAACGACTTCTCCACGCCTTCGAAGGAACCGGCAATCTCTTCCAGCTTCTGCAGACGCTCGATGTAGGCCTCCAGCGTTTCCCGGCGGGCCCCCGGCCGTGACGCGCTCAGCTTGTCCGCCGCCGTGACCAACACGGCCTCCAGCGAATGCGCCTCGAAGTCCCCGTGATGCGTGGACATCGCGTGCACCACGTCCTCGGACTCCTGGTAGCGATGCAGCAGGTCCATGCCAATGGTGATGTGCGTCCCCTCGACGCTGTGGTCCAGCGCCTTGCCGATATCGTGCACCAGGCCCGCCCGCCGCGCCAGCGCGACGTCGGCGCCCAGTTCCGCCGCCATCAACCCCGCCAGGTGCGCGACCTCGATCGAGTGCTTGAGCACGTTCTGCCCGTACGACGTCCGGAAGCGCAGGCGCCCCATGGTCCGCACCAGCTCCGGGTGCATCCCCACGATACCCACGTCCTCGCAGGCGCGCTCGCCCTCCTCCCGGACCAGGTCCTCGATCTCCTTTTCGGCCTTGGCGAACATCTCCTCGATCCGGGCCGGGTGGATGCGACCGTCCGCCAGCAGCTTCTCCAGTGTCAGCTTGGCCTTCTCGCGCCGGATGGGGTCGAAGGCGGAGATGACCACGGCCTCCGGCGTGTCGTCGATGATCAGGTCCACCCCGGTCAGGGCCTCGAACGTCCGGATGTTCCGGCCCTCGCGCCCGATGATCCGCCCCTTCATGTCGTCCGATGGCAGGGACACCACGGACACGGTGCTCTCCGACGCGTGGTCGGAGGCGCAACGCTGCACCGCCATGGCGACGATCTCCTTGGCGCGCTTCTCGCCGTTTTCACGGGCGTCGGTCTCGATGTCCCGCATGATCTGGGTCGCCTCACGGCGGCTCTCCTCGCGCACCGCCTGCAACAGGATCTGCCGCGCCTCTTCGCGCTGCAGACCGGCGACGCGCTCCAACTCCGCCTGCTGCCGCGCCCGGAGTTCGTCCAACCCCTGGCGCAATTGTTCCATGTCGGCTTCCCGTGCGCGCAGGCCCTCCTCGCGGCCCTCCAGCGTCTCCAGCTTGCGCTCCAGGGCCTCCTCACGCTGCAGCAGCCGCTTCTCCACCCGCTGCTGCTCGCCGCGCTGCTCGCGCAGTTCCCGGTCCGTCTCGGCCCGCAGTTGCTGGGCTTCCTCCCTCGCCTCCACCAACAACTCGCGCTGTTTCTGTTCGGACGCCCGGCCCGCCTCGTCCAGGATGCGCTTCGCCTGGGTCTCCGCTCCACCGATCGTCGCCTCTGCCACCGTGCGTCGGATCAGGTATCCTCCACCAAGGCCGACCAGCAGGGCCACCAGGGCCTCCAGCACGGCCTCCAAGGTCGTCAGCTCGTTCACCCCCACCCGTGGCGGGAGTGGAAAACGCGTCACGCCTTCGTATTCACGTTTTTTCCACCGTCACGGTTATTCCATAAACGCAAAACAAACCGGATCCCCTCGGGCTCCGGCTTCGCGCACTCCAGGGTTCCGCCAGCGCTGCCACGGCGCAGGTGTCCCCATCGGCATCACCCGCTGCGGCCGCCCACCATTCGTTGCGCCAAGCGCGTCGATTTTATAGCGCCTCCGAAAAGCGTGTCAACTCTGGGGCCGTTCGTCAGCGCTCGGCTCAGACGTGCCCTCGACCTGGGCGACCGCCTTTGCCACCAAGTCCTCATCAAATCCACGCCGCGCCAGGTAGCCCCACAGGCGGACCCGGCGCTGTGCCAGCGGCAGATGGCCGTAGCGGGCCGCGCCCCGCGCCGCCGCCGCCAGACAGAGGGTCCAAGAACGGTCGCCAGCGGCCAGCGCAGCGACCGTCCGGCGAGCCACGTCGGCGGGGACGCCCTGCCGCGCCAGACCCGCCAGCAACGCGTCCGGGCCCTGCGGGGACCGGGCCAGGCGGCCCTCCACCCAATCCTGGGCGAAGGCCGCGTCGTCCAGGTAATGGCCGAGATGCTTCGCGGCATCCGCAGCGGCCGCCGTACCCCACACCGCCGCCAGCGAGCGCTTCAGCGCGCCCTGCGCGCGCGCCCGGCGGCCGAGTTGGCGCGCGCCGTCCTCGAACGCCGCCCGGGCGTCGAGCGCGGCCTGCAGGGCCCGCGCCGCTTCACCCGCCAACTCCATGCCGGCGGCCAGTCCCAGCTCCCTCGGCGCGGAAGCGTGCACCCGGCCCAGGGACCGACCGCCGACCCAGACCTGCACGGCCGCCGCTTCTGGATCGGGCAGCAGTCGCTCCACCCGGAAGGGGACGTCGGGCAGGACCACCCGCCGCCGCCCGTTACTCGCCGTCGTCGCCCGCCGCCGTGGCCACCTTGAGGGTGCCGCCCTCCAGGGACTCGCGGATCCGACGGTCGATCGCGGCGGCGATCTCGGCATGCGTGTGCAGGAACTCGCGCGCGTTCTCCCGCCCCTGACCCATGCGGTCCTCACCGTACGAATACCAGGTGCCGGAGCGTGTGATCATGCCCAGATCCGTGCCGATGTCCAGGAGGTCCCCCTCCCAGGAGATGCCCTGCCCGTACAGGATGTCGAACTCCGCCTGGCGGAAGGGCGGGGCCACCTTGTTCTTGACCACCTTGGCCCGCACGCGGATGCCGACCGCCTCCTGCCCCTGCTTGAGGGTCTCGATGCGGCGGATGTCGATGCGCACCGACGCGTAGAACTTCAGCGCGCGGCCACCGGACGTCGTCTCCGGCGACCCGAAGAGGACCCCCACCTTTTCGCGGATCTGGTTGGTGAAGATCAGGACCGTGCGGGACTTGCTCACCGCGCCCGCCAGCTTGCGCAGCGCCTGCGACATCAGGCGCGCCTGCAGGCCGACATGGGAGTCGCCCATCTCCCCCTCCAGTTCCGCCCGGGGGACGAGCGCGGCCACCGAGTCCACCACAATGACGTCCACGGCCCCCGACCGCACCAGGGCCTCGGCGATGTCCAGCGCCTGTTCGCCGGTATCCGGCTGGGAAATCAGCAGGTTGTCCACATCGACGCCCAAGCGGCCCGCGTAGCTCGGGTCGAGCGCATGCTCCACATCGATCATGGCGGCCACGCCACCCAGGCGTTGGGCGCCGGCCATGACATGCTGCGCCAGCGTCGTCTTGCCGCTGGATTCGTGCCCGTAGATCTCCACGACGCGCCCGCGCGGCAGGCCCCCGACCCCGAGCGCGATGTCCAGCGCCAGGGAACCCGACGGGACCGTCTCCACGGACATCTTGGCGGCAGCCTCGCCCAGCTTCATGATCGAACCCTTGCCGAACTGCCGTTCAATGTGGGCGACGGCCATCTCCAGGGCCTTCTCTTTTTCCAGCATGCCTTCGTCCTCCCAAATACGCGCCTAACACCGCGGCACGCGAACAACACCCAGATTATTCCACTGCTCGGGACTAGGGCAAGGCCAAGCCGATCGTGCAGAGCGACGTGTAACGCGCACCGTCCGGATGCAGTGCGGACGCCAGCAACTCCACGCGGTCCACCGTCAGGCGACCCCATGCGGTCTGCTGCCATAGGGCCACCCGCTGGCCCAGCGCGGCCGCGGCCTCCTCGGCGGGCGTGCCCGGTCGGCGCCGGGCCACCGTGAGGTGGGCGCGGAATCGGCGGTTCGACCGCTCGTCGGCCGCATCCAGCGCGTGAGCGACCACGTCCGCCAACCGGACCAGATGGTCCTTGCCCGCCCCGCACCCCAACCACAGGACCTCGGGATGGCGCAAGTCGGGGAAGGCACCCAGGCCAGCCACGGTCAGGGTGAATGCCGGCGTTCCAGTCAGGGCGGCCCGCAGCCGTTCCCCGATGTCGGCCACGCGGTCCGCGGAAACCTCTCCCAGAAACCGCAGGGTCAAGTGGCGACGATCAGCGGGCACGGCGCGCCACTGCCGGGGGGGCAGTTCGTCCAGCAGGGCCCCGGCCACGGGGTGGCCGGGGGGACACACCGCAGCGACGAAGGTGCGCACGCTCCCACCCCAGAACATACGATCTCCAGATAGGGGTTCGACGCGACCACGCGAGGTCCTGCCCCTACGCGGTCCGCGGCAGGGACAACGTCGTTCTCCCGCGCCCACGCCTGGCACAGCACGCGTCCACCCCGGCCGGAAGCGAGCGCCGGCCGGCGGCACCGGCGGCGAACTGGCGTGCGAACGCGCCATCGGGTGGGCGGCGTTCTTGCCGTTCGCTCACGCTATATGGCTGCCCGTGCCCTGCTTTGTATCAGCGGAGCGGGCGCGCTACCGTGAGCAGTGGGCTTGGTATGGCTAGGTCGCGGAGGGTGACCCGTCACTGCCTCCTGGTTGGCGGCCAGGTCCGCCCGCCAGTCCGCGCGGCTCTGCAGGCTGCCGCGGGCCGCACACACGGGACGCGCCGCGTCCAAAGCTGCGGCCCGGCGCCAGAACACCGGCGTCCCTCAGGTCCGTTGCCGCCTCCCACCCCGCTCGGCCAGCGACGGCAGGTACGGCGCGCCCCGCTGCGAATCCCGCAGCCAGAGGGGGACAACCCAGCATGCAGCCGGAGTTCCTGGCCACACTGCCCCTGCTCAACCAGGCCGAGACCCGTTCGATCAGCGCGGAGAACCCCACAGGTGAGAAGGGCGGCGGCGCACGGGCGGTGCCGGACGCCCAGAACGCCGCATCCGATCTGGGTCGCGGGTGGAAGGTGCGCCCGTGCATCACCCTCCCCGCGGGCCAGACGGTCACCCTGGCCGATGTCGCGGGGCCCGGGCAGGTCCAGCACATCTGGATCACGGTGGATGTCAAGGCGTACCGGGACTGCATCCTGCGCTACTACTGGGATGGGGAGCCGGAACCGTCGGTCGAGGTCCCTCTGGGGGATTTCTTCGCCAACGGGCACGGACTGCGCTATCCCGTGAACTCGCTGATGGTCGCCGTCAACCCGTCCGGCGGGTTCAACGCCTACTGGCCCATGCCGTTCCGCACGTCGATGCGCATCACGGTCGAGAACTGCCGCTCCGAGGCCATCCACGGTTTCTTCTACCAGATCACCTACGCGCGCGGGGAGGTGGCCGCCGACGCCGCGTACTTCCACGCGCAGTGGCGCCGCTCCGACACGACCCGTCAGCGGCCCGAGCACGTCCTTTTAGACGGGGTGCGCGGCCGCGGGCACTACGTCGGGACGTTCCTGGCCTGGACGCAGATGAGCAACGGCTGGTGGGGCGAGGGCGAGATGAAGTTCTTCCTGGACGGCGACGGCGCGGATCCGACGATCTGCGGCACGGGCACCGAGGACTACTTCGGCGGCGCTTGGTGCTTCGGCGACACCTACTCCACGCCCTTCCTCGGGTATCCCCTCTGGCGCCGGGCCGAGGGCGAGGTGCCGCGCCACGGCCTGTACCGCTGGCACGTGCTGGACCCCATCCGCTTCGCCCAGGACCTGCGCGTAACCATCCAGGCGCTGGGGTGGTGGCCCAACGGCAAGTACCAGCCGCTCACCGACGACATCGCCTCGGTGGCCTACTGGTATCAGACCGAGCCGCACGCCGCCTTTCCCGCGCCGCCCGGACGCGACGGCCGCTTCGCGCGCTGATTCACCCGGGGCCGAACCGGCAGCGCGGGCATCCCCCGCACACCTCCAGGCGGCTCCCGAAGACGGCGCGCAGGATGCCCAGGGTGTCACCGGACAAAAAACCCCGTCGCTCGCCGGGGATGTGGAGCCACAGGCGGCGCGGGGCCAGGGTGATGAGCGCGCTGACCAGGAGGTCCTCCGCGCCGACGCCCTGGGTCGCCGCCTCGGCGGCCAGGTCGGCCACGCAGGGGCGGCCGATGTCGCGGCCCCCGGCGTCCTCCAGCCGCAGGCCCCCCGGGGCCTCGAAGCGGCAGTGGAGTTCCTCGGCGGGGGCGGGGTGGGTCTCGACCACGTGGCGCAGCAGCATGACGAATTCCTCGTACTCCCGCTCCAGGAGCACGCCGTCGGCGGCGCGTTCCACCACCTCGGCCAGTTCCTCCTGCTGCTCCTTGAGGCGGAAGGTGCAGAAGCCGTCGATCACCAGCGTGTCCGAACGCTCAAGATACTCGTTCAGGCGTTGCAGGATGCGCTGGCGCCGGCCGACGCCCTCCCGACGCGCCGCGGGGGTCAGTTGCCGGCGCGCGTGCTCCAGGACCCGCGCCCGCTCGTCGGGGGTCAGGTATTCATACCGCATCCGGATGAGGCGCTGCAGGCGCTCGGGCTCGCTGCGCTCGACGATCCACCCGCTGAGGACCGCGGCGACGGTGTGCCGCAACTCGACCGCATCCGCCCGGCTGGCCCCGTCGCCGAGGCGGCAGCGGACAAAGGTCAACTCGCCGCGCGCCACGAGGTCCAGATCCAGCGGCGTGCCGCGCCCGCGCAGCGGCTCCAGGGCGCTGGTCAACTGCCCGCGGATCTCGGTAGAAGCCTCCCTGGTGCCGATGGCGATCACGTTCAGCGCAAACCGCCTCCCCCGCCCACCAGGGCTAGCGTATGCCGCCGGGCCGCGAATCACCCGTCGGCTCGCGACGGCCGGCGCCGACGGCTGACCAGTTCGGCGGCCACGCCCGCGGCGGGAACCCCTGTGGCGGCCAGCGCGACCACCAGATGGAACAGCAGGTCCGCCGCCTCCGCCTCCAGGCGCGGGGCGCCCGGCTGGGTCCCCGCGATGACCGCTTCCACGGCCTCCTCTCCCAGCTTCTGCAGCGCGCGGGCCGGCCCCGCGCGCAGCAGGTCGGCGGTATAGCTGCCGGGCGGTAAATCGCGGGCGCGCGCGGCGACCGTGGCCACCAACTCGTCCAGCGCCGCCCCCAGCGTCTCGATCGACGCCACGGGCCCGTCCGGCGGGGCGTCCGCGGGCCGGTCGCTCCGTCCGGGCACATCCTCCCCCCGGTAGAAGCAGCTGTCATGGCCGGTGTGGCAGGTGGGGCCGGTCGGGCGCACCCGATACAGCAGGGCGTCGGCGTCGCAGTCCCAGCACACCTGCTCGACGTCCAGCACGTTCCCCGACGTCTCGCCCTTGCGCCACGGCGCGCCGCGGGAACGTGACCAGAACCAGGCGCGCCGCTCCTGGACCGTCCGGCGCACGGCAGCGCGGTCCGCCCAGGCCAGCATCAGCACGCGGTTGTCCCCGACGGATTGCACCACGACCGGGCACAGGCCGTCGGGCCCGTAGCAGACATCTTCCCAGAAGAGCCCGGTCCGGACCGCCACCTCGCCCTCCGCCACGCTCAGCCCTCCACGGGCGGGCGCACAGGAACGCCGTGCGCCGCCAGATAGCGTTTGAGGTCCCCGAGGCCGATCTCCCCGCGGTGGAAGACGGAGGCCGCCAGCGCCGCATCGGCCGCACCCTGGGTCAGGACCTCCAGGAAGTCGGCGGCGCGGCCCGCCCCCCCGGAGGCGACCACCGGGACCCCCACCCGCGTGGAGACCGCCCGGCAGAATTCCAGGTCGTACCCGGCGCGTGTGCCGTCGCTGTCGATCGAGTTCAGCACCAGTTCCCCGGCCCCCAGCGCGACCCCCCGCACCGCCCACTCCAGGGCGTCGAGGCCCGTGGGTCGGCGCCCCCCGTGGGTCACCACCTCCCAGCCCCCCTGCGGGTCGGGGCGGCGGCGCGCGTCGATGGAGAGCACGATGCACTGGCTGCCGAACTTGTCGGCGCCGCGGGCCACGAGATCCGGGTCGGCGACCGCCGCACTGTTGACGGACACCTTGTCGGCGCCGGCCCGCAACAGGCGCCGCATCTGCTCCACCGAGTCCACCCCGCCCCCGACGGTCAGCGGGATGAAGGCCACGGCCGCCGTCGCCGACACGGTCTCCAGCGTCGTCTGGCGGCCCTGGGCCGAGGCGGAGATGTCATAAAAGACCAGTTCGTCCGCGCCCTCGCGGTCGTAGCGCCGGGCGAGCAGCACCGGGTCCCCCACCGGGTCGGTATCCGCAAACCGCACGCCCTTCACCACGCGGCCGGCGTCAATGTCCAGGCACGGGATCAACCGGCGCGCCAGCATCCTCGGTCCCCCCTCCCGCCCCGGCGGCGGCCAGCGCCGCCTCCATCGCCAGACCGCCGTCGTAGAGGGCGCGCCCGAGGACCGCGCCGCGCAACCCCCGCACGGACAGGGCCGCCAGGGTTCGGATGTCTTCGACGGTGGTGATGCCGCCTGAGGCCAGAACGCCCAGGCCGGTGGTCAACAGCGCGCGGATCCGCGGCAGGTCCGGTCCAGAGAGCGTCCCGTCCCGCTCGACCTGGGTGAACAGGGCCAGGCGGACGCCGGCCGCCCGCACGCGCGCCGCCGCGTCGGTCAGGCGCAGTCCGCCGGATTGCTGCCAGCCGGCGACCGCCACCATATCGCCGCGCGCGTCCAACCCCGCGACCACGCGGTCGGCGCCCCAGCGCGCCACGAGCCCCTCCAGGAACTCGGCCTCCAGCGCGCGCGTCCCCACGACGACCCGCGCGGCGCCCACGCCCAGGGCGGCCGCCACGTCCTCGGCGCGGCGGAGGCCCCCGCCGAACTGGACGGGCACCGGGACCGCCTGGGCGATGGCCTCCAGGTGTTCCAACTGCCGGGGCTCGCCCGCGAACGCCCCGTCCAGGTCCACGACGTGCAGCATGGCGGCGCCGGCGTCCACCCAACGCCGGGCCATGGCGACAGGGTCGGCGCCGAAGACGCGCTGGCGGGCGGGGTCCCCCTGTTCCAGCCGCACACATAGCCCCCCGCGCAGGTCGATGGCCGGCAGCAGGGTGAACGCGCTCATCGGGTACCGTCGACCAGCCGCGCGAAGTTGCGCAGGACCCGCAGGCCGGCCGCGCTGGACTTCTCGGGGTGGAACTGCACGGCGTGCGCCGCCCCGCGCCCCACCGCCGCCGTCACGGGTTCGCCGTAGTCCACGGTGGCCACCAGGTCGTCGGGGCGGGCCGGCCGGGCGTGGAAGCTGTGCACGAAGTAGAAGTACTCCCCCGCCGGGACGCCCTCGAAGAGCGGGGACGGACGGTGGAACTCCAGGGCGTTCCACCCCATGTGCGGCACCTTGCGGCCTTGCGCCTCCAGGCGCCGAACGCGGCCGGGTAGGAGCCCCAGGCCCGGGGAACCCTCCCCCTCCTCGCCCCACTCGAACAGCATCTGCAGGCCCAGGCAGATCCCGAGGAAGGGCCGCCCCGCGCGCACGTGCCGCCGTAGCGGCTCGGCCAGGCCGCGTTCGGCCAGGCGGCGCATGCAGTCCGGGAAGGCGCCGACGCCCGGCAGGATCACCGCGTCGGCGGCGGCGATGTCCGCCGGGTCGGCGGTGCGCACGGCCGGCATGCCCGCGGCCTCCGCGGCCTTGCCCACGCTGTGCAGGTTGCCTGCGTCATAATCCACCAGCGCGATCACCTGGTCACGCCCCTACTCCAGAGACCCCTTGGTGGACAGCACCCCGACGATGCGCGGGTCCGCCGCGACGGCCTGCCGCGCGGCCAGCCCGGCCGCCTTCCAGATGGCCTCCAGGGCGTGGTGCGCGTTGTCCTGGGCGAGCAGGTCCACGTGCAGCGTCCACCCGGCGTGGACGGCCACCGCCCGCCAGAACTCGGGCGCCAGCTCCGTGGGGAAGGCACCCAGGGTGGACAGCGCCAGCGGCGCGTCCCAGCGCAGATACGGCCGCCCGGACAGGTCCAGGGCCACCCGGGCCAGCGCGCCGTCCATCGGCACCAGCGCCCACCCGTACCGGCGCAGGCCGGCCCGGTCGCCGACCGCCTGGCGCAGGGCCTGCCCCAGCGCGATGCCCACGTCCTCCACCGAGTGGTGGGCGTCGACCTCCAGGTCTCCCCGGCAGTGGACCTCCAGGTCGAAGAGCGCGGTCCGGGCGAACGCCGCCAGCATGTGGTCCAAAAAGCCCACCCCGCTGAACACGCGGGCCTGCCCGGCGCCGTCCAGCGCCAGTTCGACCCGGACCTCCGTCTCGCGCGTCGCGCGCTCGACCCGCCCCACCCGCCCCGCCATCGCCATCCCTCCACCCCGTGCCTGCTCCCGTTTCACGCGCGCGGGGAACGCTCCTGCACCGCGGCCGCGATCAGGGCCAAAAGCCGCGTGTTCTCCTCGGGTCGCCCCACGCTGGCCCGCAGGCAGCCGGCCAGGGCGGGCTCGTTCCGCCAGCGCCGCAGCACCGCTCCGTCCCGATACAGACGGTCGAAGAGCGCGAACGCCTCCCAACCGCTGCGCCCGGGGTCCACCGCGAACAGCACGTAGTTGGCCTCCGAGGGGTAGGGGACGATCCCCGGGATTCCGGCCAGTCCCCCGCTCAGCCGCTCCCGCTCGGCCACCAGCGCGCCCACCGCCTCCTCCATCCGGGGCCGGCGGGCCAACGCCTTCTCGGCCGCCACGCAGGAGAAGGCGCTGACCGCCCAGGGCTGCACCGCCTGGCGCAGATCGGCCAGCGCGTCGGGGCGTCCCAGCGCGTAGCCCACCCGCAGGCCCGCCAAGGCGAAGGCCTTGCTCATCGTGCGCAGCAGGCACAGGCGCGGGCGCTCGGCGATCCAGGACGTCAACCCCTCCCCGGCAAACTCGACGTAGGCCTCGTCCACGACCGCCCACACCCCCTCGGCATCCACCAGGCGGCGGACCTCGTCGGCCGGCCAGCGGTTGCCGGTCGGATTGTTCGGCCGGCAGAGGAACAACAGCGTGTCGCCTCCGCGGCCGATCTCGCGCAGGAGCCCGTCGACCGGTAGCGCGAAGTTCGGCGCGGGCCCGCAGGGCACCCCCACGGCCGGCAGGCCCGCCGCCTCGGCCAGCCGCCGATACATCCCAAAGGTCGGGGTGGGGATGAGCACGCGGGCCACGCGCCGCCCCCACGCGGTGACCAGGGCCAGGAGCAGTTCGTCCGAGCCGTTGGCCGGCAGGCAATGGTCGGCCGGCACGCCCGCGTACGCGGCCAGGGCCGCCTGCAGCCGCTCGGTGGCGCGCGGGTAGCGCGCCGGCTCTGCCACGCGCAGGCCGGCCAGCACCTCCGCCCAGAGGTCCTCGGACCAGGGGAAGGGGTTCTCGTTCAGGTCCAGGCGGAGGGCACCGTCGGGCACCGGCGGCACGTACGGCTCGGCGGCGGCCGCCCCCGACCCGCTCCCGCCCGCCTCGGCCGCGCGCGCCCGGATGGAGGCGGCATGCGCGGCCAACCCCTCGGCGTCGGCCATGCACTCGGCCGCCCCCGCCCACAGGGGCACGCCCTCCCGGGTGCCGCGGAACACCTGCACGCGGCGGACGAAGTCGGCGCAACTCAGGGCGGACGCGTAGCGTGCCGCCCCGGCCGTCGGCAGGATGTGATCGGTGCCGGCCGCGTAGTCTCCGGCGGCCACGGGGGCCCACGCGCCCACGAAGACGGCCCCGGCGCCGCGCACCTCCGCGGCCCGGCGCTCGGCGGCCTCCCCCTGAAGGGAGAGGTGCTCAGGGGCGATCTCCGCCACCAACGCCAACCCGCGGTCCATGTCCGGCACCAACACCGGGCCGCCGCTGCGCGCCAGCGCCGCCAGCGCGTCGGCGCGGCGGGCGGGCGGCAGGCCCGCGGCCAGTCCCTGCAGCGCGGCCCCGACGGCGACCGTCAGGTCGGGCGCGTCGCTGATCAGCAGGGCCAGGCTGTCCGGACCGTGCTCGGCCTGGGCCAGCAGGTCGGCGGCGATCCAGTCCGGCCGTGCCCCGGCCGAGGCCAGCACCACGATCTCCGACGGGCCGGCCAGCGACTCGATCCCCACCGTCCCGAACACCTGCCGCTTGGCCTCGGTCAGCCACGGGCCCCCGGGCCCCACCACCTTGTCGCAGGACGGCACCGGCGCCAGGCCGAAGGCCATGGCGGCCACGGCCGGCACCGCGCCCAGCAGGAACACCCGGTCGACCCCCGCCACCGCGGCCGCCGCCAGCACGGTCGGGTCGGGCGCGCCATCGCGCCCGGCGGGCGTGCAGAGCATCACCTCCCCGACCCCCGCCAGCCGCGCGGGGACCGCCGCCATCAGCACCGAGGAGGCGTAGGCCGCGCGGCCGCCAGGGGCGAACAGACCGACGCGGGCCAGGGGTTCGACCCGCATCTCCGCCCGGCTGCCGCCCTCGTCCTCCACGCCGTAGGAACGGGGCAGCCCGGGGGCCAGATAGGCGCGGAGCCGGGCGCGGACGCCCTCCAGCGCCGCCCGCAGGTCGGGCGGTACCCGGGTGGGGGCGTCGGCCAGCGCGACCGCAGACACCTCGATGGCGTCCGCGGGGAGCGGGCCGGCCTGGAGCGCGTCGGCCACGGGCGCCGCCGGGTGGGCGCGCAGGGCGCCCTCCACCCGGGCCAGGGCGTCGGCCCCTCCCTCCCGCAGGACTCCGAGCAGGGCGGCCACGCGCGCGCGGACCGCCGGATCCGCCCCGGCGGGCGCCCCCCGCCGGGCCCGCCATGCGGTCGCATCACACGGACGCCACACACCCTCGCTCATCGCGGCCCCTCCCCGCCCAACTCCCTGCAGCCTGCGGCCAACCGCGCCCGCAGCGCGCCGATCTCCCGAGCTTTCCAGCGGAACGCCGCGACATTGGCCACCAGCCGCAGCGAGACCGGGTGCACAACCTCCGCCTCCACCAGGCCGTGGGCGCGCAGAGTCCCTCCGGTGTCGACCATGTCCACGATGCAGTCCGCCAGACCCACCACCGCCGCCAGTTCGACCGCCCCGCGCAGGCGCACGATGTGCGGGGACAGGCCGTGGCCGGCGAAGAAGGCGGCCGTGGCGCGCGGATAGCTGGTCGCCACACGCAGCGCGTCGCCGCGCTCGGCCAGGAGCGCCGCCCAACTCGGTCCAGCCGCAGGCACCGCCACCGCCAGCCGCCAGACCCCCAGGGGCAGGTCCTCGAGTTCGGCGACACCCTCCCCGTCCTCCAGCAGCACGTCCTTCCCGGTCACGCCCAGGTCCGCCACGCCCTCGCGGACGTAGGTCACCACGTCCGCGGGCCGGGTGAAGATCAGCCGGGTCTCCCCGCTGATCGCCACCAACTGGTGGTCCGGATCGGCCTCGGCCACCCCGGGCACACCGGCGCGCTCCAGGACCGGGGCCAGCTGCCGCCACGGCCTGCCGCGGGGCAGGGCCAACGTCAACGCCCAACTCATGGACGTCCCGCCCCCCCCTGCACGGCCGCCCATGCCCGACGGGCGTCCTCCCCCGGGGTCCCGCCGTCCAGCGCCCGCAGCAGGCGGTCGGCATCGAGCGCGAACCCGACCGCCGGCTCCGCCGCGCCCCAGCGGGCCAGCAGACCGTCGTACCGCCCCCCGTCCCCCACCGGCCACGGCTGGCCGGGGAGCAGCACCTCGAAGACCACCCCCGTGTAGTAGCCGCCGGGCGGCAAGAGCCCCGGCTCCACCAGCACGTGCGGTTCCAGGCCGGCCGCGGCCAGTTGCCGCAGCAAGGCCCGCCATTCCGCGGCCGCCGGGCCCTCGCCCACCACCCCGCCCGCCAGCGCCTCCCCGATCCCGCCGCGCCAGCCCAAATCGCCGGCGGCCCCTCCGATCACGGCGCCCAGGCCGGCGAGGTCGCGGCCGCGCAGGGCCGCGCGCGCCGCCTCGACGTGGCCGCCCGCGGCGCGCACGCGCTCATCGAGGTAGGCGCTGTGGCCCAGGGCGAGCAGGAAGTCCGGGGCGCCAGCGGCTTGGAGGCAGGCTGCCAGCACGCCCAGGAGTTCGGCGTCCGCCTGCACGCGACCGGCGGCGTCCCCCGCCCCGCCGATGCGTTCGGCCCCGGCCTGGGCGATCTCGCGCACGCCCTCCCCCGCGGCGTGCCGAAAGATGGTGGCCTGGTAATACAGGCGCCGCGGCCGCGGCCCCCCGCTGTCCCCGACGGCACAGAGGCGGGCCACCGGACCGGTCAGGTCGGGGCGCAGTTCCTGGACCGCGCCGTCGCGGTCCAGGACGCGGTAGCCCCCGTCCCAATCCCCGGAGGCGTCCATGGGCTGGAGGAGCGGGACCGCCACCTCCTGGTACCCCTGGGCCACCAGCGCATCGCCCAACCGGCGCTCAAGCTGGCGGCGCCGGGCCAGCGCCATCAGCACCGCGTCCAGGGCCCCGCGCGCCGCGACCTCCATCCCCAACCCCCTCTGCGTTACTTTAGCACAGTAACACAGTGCTGTCGCAAACCATACGACAGCTGCGCCCCCCCGTCAAGCGGCACGGCCCCTCCCGGGCGAGTACGGCCCCGCGCCGCTGGGTATGCTGGTGGCGATCGGCGGCCCTTCCAACCACGGGGGATCGCCGAATCCTGGACGCAGAGAAAGGGTACGTGCATGGCCAAGACCCTGTACATCGGGAACCTGCCGTGGAACGCGACCGAAGACGACCTCAGCCAACTGGTCTCCCCGCACGCCGAGGTCGTCTCCAGCCGCATCGCCACGGACCGGGAAACGGGCCGGTCGCGCGGCTTCGGCTTCGTCGAGGTCCCCGACCAACAGTTGGCGCAGGCGCTGGACGGCCTGCAGCACGCGGAGATGGAGGGCCGTGAACTCACCATTAACGAGGCCAAGCCGCGCGAACCCCGCGGCGGGCACCGGTTCTAGCCCGGCGGGCGTCGACGGCGGGGGTGCAGCCCCCCGCCGCCGGCCGGCCCGGCATCCGGGGCCGCACATCAGCTCTGGTTGCTCATGTCCGTGGAGAAACAGACCGTGGCCTGGGCGGTGTCGGGGTTCTCGTTGATCGCCTGGTGCAGCGCCGCCCATCCCTGCGCGGGGGTGAGCGTGCCGGGATTGCCGCCGTGCTCGGTGATCACGCCCTCGAAGACGATCGCCTGGCCTTCGTTCTCGTAGGCCCACAGGCTGAGTACCGCCCA
>JAJZWQ010000043.1 GCA_021846605.1 Bacillota bacterium
CCGGCCTCGCGGTCGCGTCCGCGCCACCAACCGATGCCGGGGTTGCCTCGGGCCTGTTCAACACCACCCAGCAACTCGGCGGCGCGCTCGGCCTCGCCCTGCTCACCAGACTCGCCGCCAGCCACTTACACCCCGCCGCGCACCTCGCCGCCCTTACCGGTTACCACCTCGCATTCGCCGCCGCCACCGGCCTGGTCATCGCGGCGCTCCTGCTCACCGTGCCCGCCACAGCCGCCCAGGCAACAAGCCCCCAAACCGTAAGCCCCCGCGCCGGGCTCGACGCGCGCGGATGGAAGATGAGCACCGGCAAGACAGCCACGCCTCCTCTCGGGTCTGCCCCAGATCGGGAACGCCCGGCACCAGCAACCGCACCGACGCAGACCTCCGATTCACTCTGACCCGCACCCGAGATCGTGCCGACCAGATCGAGACAGCACCTGTCCGATGCCACCGCAGTTCCGGGAGTCGCCCGCAGCCACGTCGTCACCGCGGTTGGCGACTGCGCAGCCGCCTGACCGACCCGTGGACCCTTGATCCACTCGCGCACGAAGTGAACTTGTCGCGCTCCGTGCCGTGCGACTTCCGATCGAGCGGAGGGCCCCTGTCTGGATGCAGCCGTGCCGTGGCCCGACGCGGAGTCGGACCCGCGCCGATGGAGTCCGGCCGGAACGCGACCTCGTGCTTGACATAGCTAATACCATTAGCCATTCTGGCCCTGGCTAATGACATTAGCTGCACCCCCGCCCCCAGGCCGGGGGCACAGGGGGTACATCGAGTGCTATGGCCGCAGCCGTTGACACCAAGACCTGCTTCCTGGGCCGGGGCGAGGGCCGCATCGCCTACGAGGCGACCGGCCGGGGGCCGCTCGTCGTCTGCGCCCCCGGCATGGGGGACCTGCGCTCCGTTTACCGATTCCTCGCGCCGGCGCTGGCGGAGGCCGGCTACCGCGCAGCCACGGTCGACCTGCGCGGCCACGGCGAGAGCGACGCCACCTTTGCGGTGTGCAACGACGTGGCGCTCGGGACGGACCTGGTGTCCCTGGTGGAGCACCTGGGCGGCGGCCCGGCGGTGCTCGTCGGCAACTCGATGGGCGCCGCGGCGGCGGCGTGGGCGGCTGCGGAGGCGTCCCGCCTAGTCGCGGGCCTTGTCCCCATCGGACCCTCCGTGCGCAATGTCCCGATCGGCGCCGCGTCAACGCTGGCTCTGCGGCTGGGCCTGCTCCGGCCGTGGGGTCCGGCGCTCTGGAACGCGTACTACGCCAGGCTCTACCCCGGCCGCCCGCCAGCCGACCTCGCTGAGCACCGGGCCCACATCACCCGCAGCTTGCGCCAACCTGGGCATTGGCGGGCGTTTCTCGCCACCACCCATACATCGCACGCCCCCGTCGAAGCCCGCCTCGGTGAGATCCACGCTCCCGCCCTGGTGGTGATGGGTGCGCGAGACCCCGAGTTTCCGAACCCTTCGGCCGAGGGGCGGTTCGTCGCCGACGCGCTAGCGGGCGAACTGCGGATGGTGCCGAACGCCGGGCACTACCCGCAAGCCGAGTACCCCGAGATCGTCAATCCCGCCGTGCTCGCCTTCCTGGCCAGGGTGTTCCGGCATGCCTAGGGCCAGCCTCAGCCCCGCGTTGCTCATCGCCGAAGCCGCCCGCCTGGCGGACGCGGTGGGCTTCGATCAGTTGAGCCTGGCCGCGGTCGCGCGGCGCTTCGGAGTCGCCGTGCCCAGCCTGTACAAACACGTGGGCGGCCTCGCGGGTCTCAGGCGCGGACTCGCCGTGCTCGCCGTCCGCGAGCTGGGCGCAGCCCTCGCCGCCGCCGGCGAGGGGAGCCCGGGTGAGCGTCTGAGAGCCATGGCCGAGGCCTACCGCGACTATGCCCGCGCCCACCCCGGCCGCTACCAGGCCACCTTGCGCGCGCCGGAACCGGGCGACGCCGAGCACCGCGCGGCCAGCGACGCGGTGCTGGCCACCATCTTCGACGCGCTGGCGCCATACGGCCTCGGCAGGGCGGATGCCGTCGACGCCACACGCGTGCTGCGGGCCGCGCTGCACGGCTTCGTCGCCCTGGAGTCCGAGGGCGCCTTCGGGCTGCCGCGGGACGTCGACCGCTCCTTCGCCCGGCTGGTGGATGTCTTGGACAGCGCAGTGCGCCATTGGAGCGGAGACCAGCCCCCCAAGTAGCTCCAGGGCGCGCGCAGGTCTCGTGTCAACGCCCCGTATGCACCCGGCGGTGCGATTCAGCGCCGCCCTGCGGGTGGGTCCCCGTAGCGGCGAGAGGAGCACGCTGCGGCTCCCGGACCCACCCGTCGCGCAGCCACCCCGCAGCCGCCTGCACCGTCCACGGCTCGGGGGTGACCACCAGCCACACGGCCTGGGCCGCCACCAAGGCGGCGGCTGGACGGGGGTCACGGGGGTCGGGCGACGGCAGGCAAATGGTCCACCGCGCGCGGCGCGCCGTAGCCGCGCTCAGTTCGACGGCGTCTTCACTTGGCGATCGTTCGGTCACGTCCACGTCCCGCGGCCCGACCTGGCGCCGGCTGCCACCCGGCGGATGATCGGCGTGCGGCAGCACCGCCAGGCCTGGGTAGGCCCGCAGGTCGAGCGCCTCGACGGCGTGCCCCGCGCCGGCCAGCAGGAAGCAGACGTGGGCGGCAACGGTGCTCCCACCACAGCCGGGCGCGGCTCCGAGGACGGCCACCACGGGGCCGCCCCCTGTCCCCTCGGCCCGTGGGGCGGTCGGTGTCTCGATCAGGTCGCGCACGTCTTGGTAGGTGCGGCGCGGGCTCCCCAGGGACGCCGGCACGTCCCGCGACCGGACGGCGCCGGGCAGCAGGTCGAACACCGCCGCTCCGTGGGCGACCGGGCGGGCCAGCTCACGCGCCTGCTCGTCCGGGGTCCCGAGCAGGACGACGATCCGCGCCCGGGACAGCGCCTGCCGCGGGGCCACAACGGCCTCGGCCACCGGCAGGTCGCCCGCGAGTGTGCGCGCGACGACCACCGCCTCTGCGTCCGAGGCGCCTGCGGCGTCGGCGAGGTGATGGCCGAAAGGTACGGGCGGCCCGGTCTCCTGGTGTTCCGCCGCGGCGAAGGCGGCGCGCAGGTCCTCGGTGAACGGCACCGCGGCGGACCTGCTGCCCGAGGCGAGCAGGTAGCGCATCGGGGGTCGTCTCCGTCCGATCAAAGGGATGAACGGTGGCCGGACGGGAAAGTCCGGGCAGAGTCGTTCGCCGTCTCCATCCGCGGTGTGCATCGGGAGCGACGGATGAAGTCCGCGCCCTGGTCCTCCCCGGGCCGGTCCACGGCCAGGGTGAAGCGGAGCTTCATGCTCCCGTCTTGGCCGAGCCCCTGCGGTTCGGCGTCCCGCGTCAGCCGCCCGATCAGGACCACCGCGTTGTTGACCACCTGCGACGACCCCCTCGGACTGAATTTTAGGAACGCTCTCGCCTGGGGCTCGCCGCCGGGACGGCCGCGAGGGCCGCGCAGCGACCGCGCCCTCTCCGCCGGAGGCGCCCGCCCCCCCGCCGACGGGGGGTATGCACGCGCGACCACGGATGCCATGATGGTCACGCGGGAGGACCCGCCTGGACCTGGGGGGCGTTCGGACGTTGCCGTCTGCCGACTTCGGACCGCTTGCGCTGGCCGTGTATCCACGGGTAGCCGCCGCCCTGGCCAAGGACGCATCTGGACACGACCTGGCGCACGTCCTGCGCGTCCGGACCCTGGCGTTGCGCCTGGCCGCCGCTGAGGACGCCGATCCGGTCGTCGTCGAGCTGATCGCCCTGCTGCACGATGTCGGCAGCCCCGAGGGCAGGGCGGGACACGGCGCGCGGGGCGCCACGTTGGCCCGGGCCTGGTTGGAGGAGGCGCACGCCGGCCGCGACCTCGCAAGGCGCGTGGTCGACGCGATCGCCGCCCTGTCGTGGTCCACGGGTCGCACGCCCGAAAGCCTGGAAGGACGCCTGGTGCAGGACGCGGACCGGCTGGACGCCATCGGCGCCGTCGGCATCGGACGCGCCTTCGCCTACGGCGGCGCCCACGGCCAGGGCACCGGCCTTCCCGCGGCCGGGGTGGGCCCCGCGGCCGGCACGACCGTGGCGCACTTCGCGGAGAAGCTGCTGCGGCTGACCGGCCACCTCCACACCCAGGCGGCACGCCGCCTGGCCCAGGGCCGCCACGCCTTCCTGGTGGCGTTTCTGGAGCGGCTCGACGCCGAGGCCGCCGGCGAAGCGTAACGAACGGGGCGGAGCCGCCGCCCCTTTCACAGATCATGGGCCGCAGAGCCCGACCCCGGGGGGTTTCCTTTGTGGTGTCGCTTGTGTATCCGGAAGTCCTCTGGCTCGCGCGCCACCTGCCGCCGACCATCCACCCGATGATCCTGCACTTCCCCATCGTCTTGCTCTACCTGACCTCCGCCATCTCGGTGGCCGACCTCGCGGTGCGCGACCGCGACCGCTTCCTGCAGCGGAGCGGTTTCTGGTCCCTGACCCTCGCCTGCGGGGCCATCGTGGTGACCATGACCGCGGGATTGCTGTCCGAACAGTGGGTCCACTGGACGCCGGCCACGCGCGCCATCCTTTCACAGCACCAGCACTGGGCCATCCTCACCGGCCTGAGTGCGGGTGCCGCCTGGCTGCTGCGGGTCTCGGCCCGCTTCCGCGACCGCCGCCCCTGGTCGGCGCTGGGCAGCGGCCGCGGCCGCAACACGGGGCTGGCGACCGTGCTCGTGCTGATCGCCACCATCTGCGTGACGGTGACGGCGCACCTGGGCGGGCGCATGGTCTACACGCACGGCATCGGGGTCAACGGGGTCACGCGCCGGCGGCACCCCCCCGGCTAGAGCCCGCTCCGACCGGACGCGCCGAACGCCGCCGCCGCGGGCGGTCGGAACGCAGGCGGCGCGCTCCAACCGCGGCAGAAGGGATGGGATGCCAGTGGACGAAACGCGAGACCCCACGGGCGCAGACCCGCGAGACACGCCCCCCGCCCTCGGCGCGCACCCGGATTCGCCCGCGGAGCCCGACGCAGCCCGCGGCCTGACGGTCGCCGACGCGGAACTGCCCGTACCGCTGCGGCCGGCGAGCGACACCCTGGCCGAGCGCGCCGATCCGCCCGTGGATGTCGCGCCGCGACCGGCGCGCCGCCCGGGCCGACGGCCCCGCATCGATGTGGGACCGGGGCTGTCAGCGATCATCCTGGGGGGATTCGTGCTCGGCTTGGCGCCGCCGATCGTCGTGGCCGTGGCGGCGGCGACCACGACCGTTCCCACCCTGCGGTGGCTGGCCCTGCCGGGCCACCTGGCGATGCTGGGGCTGGGCTCGTGGGTCGTGGGCATGCTGCTGGTGGCGCGCGACATGATGCGCCCCTGAGGCACTGCGGCGGCGGGGCATGCGGCCGTCCGACTTTCGAAACGGTCGGATACCCGCAGGGCCCTTGGGCCCGCCGCCGGGGTACCGAGGCGCCTCCCGCCGTCTACAATGGGGGTTGGCGCCCGCGCCGCGGCAAGGGGTGCCAACCGCATCGGCCGCCGGGCCCTGGGGGCACCGGCCCGCCACCGGCCGGCGCAAGGGGGGAACCGTTCGTGTCACTGGCCTTCCTGTTGCTCATGGCTGGAGTCGGCGCCCTGATCGGGCACCACATCGCGGGCGGTCGCTGGGGCTCCACCGCATGGTATGGGGCGGCAATCGGCGTCGTCGTCGGGATGGCGCTGCCGTTCATCCTGGGCCTGGTCGTCGGCGCGGTCGTCGTCGCCCTGCACCTGCTGGTGCTGCTGGCCCTGATCGTGCTGGTGCTGCTCGCGGTCGCCGCGGTGTGGCGCGCCCTGCACTAGGATCGGGGGAAAGGGGCGGGCGCGTGCCGACCCGGGACGGGGTGCCCGCTCCAAGCCGCGGACTGTGTGCGTGGTATCAGGGCCTTTTGTGGACGGCCGCCGGGGTGTGGTGGCCGTTCCTCTTTCCACTGATCGCCCGACGCGGGGTCGGGTTTGCGCGGCTGGGCCTGCTGGTGGCGGTGTGGCCCGCAACGGCCTTGCTCGCGCAGCCGCTGGCGGGCTGGCTGTGCGACCGCAGCGGCAGGACGCGGGTCGTGCAGTGCCTGCTTTCGCTGGGGGCGGCCGCGGTGCTGCCGCTGTTTGGCATCGTCTCGGGCCTGGCCCCGGAGCTCGCGGTCGTGGTCGCCTTCGCGCTGCTCAATGCGCCATCGGTCCCCCTGGCCGACGCCCTCACCGTCGCGCAACTGCAGCGGGTGGGCGGCGACTACGGCGGCGTGCGCCTCTGGGGATCGGCGGGATTCGCCGTCGCCGGCATTGCCGCCGGTCTGGCGGTGCACCTGCGCTGGATCCAACCCTCCGGACTGCTGGTCGTCGGTGCCGTGCTGACGGTGCCGGTCGCCCTGCTTGCCCTGGCATTCCCAGCCGACGTGCGGGGTCTGGCCCCCCGCACCCCCGCGGGCGCGGTGCTTCAGGCGCGGCCCCTGCTGACCCTCTTGGGCCTGTTCGCGCTGGTGCTGGTGCCGATGAACGCGCACTCCACCTATTTTTCCCTCTACCTTGCCCACCTGGGGGGCGGCGCCGTCTTCCAGGGGGCCGGCTGGGCCCTGCCCGCCCTGGTCGAGGTGCCCTTCTTCCTGTGGGGGGCCGCGGCTGCAGCGCCGCCTCGGCGTGCGGCGCACCCTCGTCGTCGCCTTCGCCTGCCAGGGCGTGTCCCTGGCCGCCGTCGCGCTGGCGGCGAGCCCGTTGGCGGCGACCGCGGGTGCGCTGCTGCAGGGACCGGCGTTCGCCCTCTTCTACGGGGCCGCGGTGCCGGCCGTCGACCGCCTGGCACCGCCCGGCCTGCGCGCCAGCGGCCAAGCGCTGCTGTGGGCCAGCTGCTTCGGTGCCGGCAGCGTCGCGGCCAACCTTGGCGCGGCCTGGGGTGCCGCCGCCCTGGGACCGGCCGGGCTGTATCGGGCCATGGCCGGCTGGTCGTTGGCGGCAACCCTGGTCTTTGCCCTGCTGGCGCCGCGGACGGCCCCCCAGGGCGCCGAGGCGGGCGGAACCTAGTGGCGCGCTCCCTTCGTTCAGGGGCCAACAGGGCCAGGGTGGGTACGTGGCCGGTCAGGTTGGAGTGAGCACGAACGCAAAGTCCTTCACGAGCATCGTCAGAAGCTCGACAAGGCCTACCCCTCCTCCTTCCACGCCAGATCAAACACGGGTGACGGAGTCCCCGCCTCGCCCGTCAAATGAGGGCACTGATATCCAGCCAGCCGTACGCCGTGTAGTCCAGGATCGCGCCACCGATCTCGATGTGGGTGGTCCGCAGGGGCCGCCCACCCAACGCCTCGTAGAAACGGCGGGCAGGCGCGTCGTTGAGGAACCAGACAAACATCGAGCGCATGCCTTGGGAGGCGAGCCAGCGTGCCACCTCCCCGACCAGTTCCCTCCCTATCCCTCGCCGCCGGAACGCCTCCAGGATGTGGATGCCCCAGAGTTCTCCCGTGTAGACCGGAGCGACCGGTTCCCTGGCGCGACCCGGACCGCCCAACGCAAAACCGACCACGCCAGCGTTGTCTACCTCAGCGACGAACAGGCGTGTGCCATCGTCGCCCAGGATCCTACGCCACGTCCCCTCGGACTCGTCGTAGCAGAGTTCTGCAAGGTACTCGTCAGGGACCAGCCCGCGGTAAGCGGTCCGCCAACTGGCTATGTGCACCCTGGCGATGGCGGCAGCGTCCTTCGGGTCGGCAACCCGAATCGTGACCACCGACGCACCCCCGCTCCAAGACGCCAAATGGTGGCGCGTTCCGTTCGTTCAGGGGCTAACAGTATCAGGGTGGGTGCGTGGCCGGTCAGGCTGGAGTGAGCACGAACGCAAAGTCCTTCACGAGCATCGTCAGAAGCTCGGTAAGCGTCCCCGTAAACGGCGTCGGCTCCCACTTGCCCCGACGATCCGTTATGCCCAGTTGGTACTGCCTGCTCTGCAAGGAGGTGAGGCGTGCGCGGTTCCAGTGTCCATCGTCTTCCTGGGTGTAGATGGCCACATGCTGTCCGGATGCGCACACGTGCAGGTATGGGAAGCCCTTCTCGTGCAGGACGTTCTCGGCCGCGACGGCCTGCACGAGCAAGTGCGGGGCAGCCCCCTAAACCGCCTCGTTTCTGTATCGGGTAGCCGCGGAACGTCCACTTGAAAGGATGACCTTCCCCGCCGTTCCAGCGTTCCACGAAAGCCATGATCCGGTCCGTCAACTCCTGCGCCGATGCGCAGTTGCCATGACGGAGCGCCCTCCGCTGCAAAATCGAGAAGAAACTATCGACCTGGTTCACCCACGACGCGTGGAGCGATGTGTGGTGGAACGCGAACTTGCCGCCGTGCGCGGTGTTGCATTTCGTGTCCCAGGCGATATGGATCTCCTTGGTGTCCTTGTACTGCTGCGCCACCCGCTCCATGAATGCCACGAGATCGTCTCCCGTCCGCGTCCGGCCGCAGCCGCCGATCACATCCCCTGTGGCAACGTTGAGCGCCGCCAGCGCCGACACGGTCCCATGCCGCGTGTACTCGTACTCATATCGGCCCGCCCGGCCCGGCCGAGGGTGCCGCGTCTCATACCTGCGCTGCAGCGCCAGCAGCCCTGAGTCCTCATCCACACACAACACCACCGATTCAGGCGGCGGTTCCAGATACAGACCTACGACCTCGTTGACCTTCTCCTTGAACTCCGGGTCCTTGCTGTGCAGCCATCCCCGCACGTGATGCGGATGCAACTCATGCTTGGCCAGCGTGCGATGGATACTCGACCAGCTCGTCACTGGCCCTCTCGCCTCGCGCGCCACTACCTCCGTCCGCAGATCGTGTGTCCAAAGCGACGCTTCCGCGTGCCCACAGTTCGCCGGGGTATCACAAGCCAACGCGATGACTTCGTACCGCTGGGAGACACTGAAGGTCGGCGCCGGCCCGAACGGGGCTCGTCGTGCAACCCCTCCGGATCCGCTGCCCTGAACCGGGCCCGCCACTTCGGCACCGCCTTGACACGGACCTCCTGGTCTTCGGCCACGCGGGCCACCGTGGCGCCGTCCGCCAACTGCAAGATGATCGACGCACGCAGGTGCAGACGATGTTCCACCCGTTGCCCGATCGCCCACGCCCTCAGCTTCTCGCGCTGCTCAGCACTGGGTTCCAAGCGTGCAGGCCGCCGCATCGCGCCTTCCCGCCCCCGCCGCCACCCATGCACCTCAGCATTAGGCGTCGCGGCGCGGATTGTCCGGCGCCTTTTCCGTCGCCCCATCCGAGAACGGACGAACGGAACGCGCCACTAGGACGGCATACCGCCGGCACGGCCCTGGCCAGCGGCCGCGGGCGGCGGAAGGTGCAGGGCGAGGAAGCGGACCCCCGACGCGCCCGCGACGAAGGCGCGCAGGGCCCCGGCCGGGACGAACAAGGCGCCGTGGTCGTGCAGGGTGTGGGATTGACCATCGACGCGAAAGACCACCGCACCGCTCAGCACGACGACGCAGGCATCCACATCGGCCCGCCGCGGCCCGTGGACCGCACCCGCTGCGGCCGTCACCTGCCGCAACTCCCAGCCGTCGCCCTGCGCCACCAGGGTCGTCGCCACCGCCGGCCCGGCCCTGTCCGCTTCCGGGGCCGGTAGCCCCCGGACCGCCCCCTGTGCCGATTCCATCGATGCACCCTCCCATCGGGATCCCTGCGCGCCGCCGACCCAAGCGCCCTTTGTCCCCCACCTCAGGTTGCCGCGCGAGACCCGGCCTGCGCGCCACTGCCCGCGCGTCCCCCCGGCAGATCGCGCGGGTCGCAGATGCCGGCGATCGGGGAGCAGGCATGCCAAAGCGGGCAGCTGATGAAGACGACGACCAGCAGCCCCGCGACGCCGAGCTTCACCGCGGCGAGGTGGTCGAAGCTGCCGGCGAGCGCCGCCGCCTGCAGGCCGCCGTGCTGCCAGACCTGCAGCACTCCCGTGGCCACCAGCAGCGGAAAGGCGACGCGGACGATGCGGCGGAAGCGCGCCAACTGCACGTGGGCGGTGCGCACCACCGCCACGGAGAGGTCCTGGCGGGCACAGCGCACGGCGATACCGAGGTTCCAAACCGCGCCGCCAAACCACGCCGCAAAGGCCGCCAGGTGCAGGGTGCGCCACAGCAGTTCCAGCCGCACGATCGGGGCCCCATACCCCACCTGCAGGGCGCCGACGGCCACCAGCAGCAACGCCACGACGGCAAGGCTCCGCAGCGCCTCGCCCCCCACGGCGGCCGGGGTCGGGGCGGGACGGGTGCGAAGGCGGGCGGCCCAAAGGCCCAGGGCGGCCACCGCCGCCACCAGCACGAGGCGCTCGGCGTCGCGCCCCGCCGCGGGAGGGGCCCAGTAGGCGGGGGCGAGGGCGAAGAGCGCGGCGGCCGTGACCGCAAAGGCAAGCCGCTCCAGGCGCCGGAACTCCGCCCACTGCCGCAGGGCGTAGCGGTCCGCCGCGGCGCCGCCCATCTGGCGCGCCGCCGGCATGACCACGTACCAGGCCCACAGCAGGCCGCCGCCAGCGGTCGCCAACCCCATCAGCAACAGGTACCGGGCCGCCGCCGCCGGATACCCCATCGCGTTCGCACCGATGGCCGTGCTCAACACCGTGCCGACGGCGGCGGCCGCCGCGATCAGCACCATCGCCACCTTCGGCAGCGCATAGCGGTTGAGCACGCCGGTCGGATCGGCGCCCGCGACCGCCCGCACCTGGGTAGCCACCGCGTCCACCCCCTCCAGCTTGCCCCCGACCCCCGGGCGGGATCAGGTGCGGTTGGGTTCGAAGCGCACGGCGAAATCGCCGCCGTCCAAGGCTCGCACCGCGGCGGTGTAGCCGCGTCCCGCCATCAGGCGCACCAGGGGCACCGGTTCAAACGTCGCATACAGCACCAGCGCCTGACCCGGCCGCAGCCCGGAAAACGCCTCCTGAATCCGCACGAACGGTTCACGCCCGGCGCGCAGGTCTTCCCGCACGTCCAACTCCAGCGGCTCAAGCGTCGGCTCCATCCCACCATCTCCCATCGTGGCCGCCCGCCCGTTCCCAGCGGCGGCCCGGGCCTCACCCCGCCGCGCCGGGCCAGCCCAGGGCGCGCCGACCTTCGGCGCTGATCATCTCGGGCGTCCACGGCGGCGACCAGACCAGCCCGAGCGCCACCGACGCCACCCCCGGCAGTTCACCCAGCACCTCGCGCACCGCCGAATCGATCACCGCGTGCAGCGGACACCCCGGCGTGGTCAGTGTCATCTCAACGGCGACCGCACCCGATGCGGCCGCGATCTGCACGTCATACACCAAGCCCAGATCCACAATGTTCAGGCCGATCTCTGGATCGATCACGGCGCGCAAGGCCTCGCGCACCGACGATTCGCTGAGCTCCGCCTCGGTCTCATCCACCTCGCCAACTCCCCCGGGCCACGCGGGGCGACCCGACCCGAGGATGCACCCGCGACGCTTCCACCGTGGTGACGCCGCTCACCAGCGGCGCGTGCGCGCCGACCACCGCCGCGCCGGCCGCAGCGGGTACGATGCGGATACTGGAAGCGATGGTCTGGGGGAAGGCCGCATGGCAGGCAAGCAAGAGCCAGGCCTGGAGCCGGATGCGGAATCGCGCCAGACACCCCAGACGCGGGTCCTGGACATCCGCGACGACCTGCGATCCGGCCGCAGGCCGCTGCGGCGCATCCTCGACGTCGTCGGCGCGCTCGCCGCCGCCGAGGATCTGCGTCTGTATGCGACGTTCGAGCCGGTGCCGCTCTATGCGCTGCTGCGGCTGCGGGGCTTCGGGCACACGGCGCGCCGGCTGCCCGATGGTGATTGGGAAATCCACTTCACCCGCACGGCCGATCGGTCCCGGGGCAAAGCGGGGTCCACCCCGCCGCCGCCCCCCCCGGCCGCCGCACACGCCCAAGCCCCGGAACCCGCCAACTGGATAGCGTTGGACAACCGCGGCCTGCAACCCCCCGAACCGATGATGCGCACCCTGCAGGCGTTGGACGCCCTGGAGCCCGGCCAGGGACTCGAGATCCACAACGACCGCCGGCCCGCCTTCCTGTATCCGCATCTGGACGAACGCGGCCTGTGCCACCACACGCGGGACGACGCGGACGGCTCGGCCCGGGTCCGCATCTGGGGGTAGCCCAGCGCCAACGGCCCCAAGGGGCCGCCCTCCCCTGGAGCCCCGCGGCCGACTCGGACGTCGCCTGCGGCCATCCGGAGCGGCGCGCCGACCACCGCCGCACCGCTTCCTGAGCGGCCGCCCAAGGGCCTCCCACGATCCGGGGCAACGGCGGCCGACCGCACCGCCGGACCCGCTACCCCTCCAGGTCGGCCAGCACCGGCAGATGGTCCGAGTGCACCCAGGCCGGTGCCGCCGCGGCAGCGTCCCGGCGAAATCCCGGTGCGCGCACCACCCGCGCGCCGACCAGCCGCCCCGCCAAACGGCCGTCGACGTAGATGTGGTCGATGGCCTTGGGGGACACGCCGGCCGTGTCCATCGTCGGCGCCGCCCCGCCCCCGGCCTCGACCATGGCGTTGACGAAGCCGCGCGCGGCAAGGCACCCGTGGACCTCCTCGGGCAGGGATGCGTTGAAATCCCCGAGCACCACCGTGGGAACCGCGCCGTCCAGCGAAGCGAGGTGGCCGGCGAGGCGCTGCGCCTCCAGCCGCCGCATGGCCCGATCCTGCGGATGCAGGTGGACGCCCACCACCCACAGGCGCTCGTCGTTCCATTGCAGCAGGGCCGCGCCGGCGCAGCGACTGAAGGCCGCCTGCCCCCCGTCTGGACCGGCGTGGGCGTAGACACGGCTCTCGCGGATCGGCCAGCGCGACAACACGTAGCCGGGGTAGGCGGTGGGAGAGGGGAAGGCGGCCAGGTGGCATCCCAGCCGCCGCGCCAGGGCCCGCATGGTCGCGTGGTCGGGACCTTCCTGCAGGGCCAGAACATCGCAGGCAAGGCTGGCAAACACGTCCGCAAAGTGCTCCACCGTGCGGGCGGCATCCGCAAGGTCGGCGCGGGCGCGCTCCGACGGATAGCCGCTCAGCCCAAGGACGTTGTAGGTGCCGATCCGCATCCCCCGCCACCCCCATTCACCCGGCCGGTGCGCGGCCGCCATGTGTGGCACCGGGAGCCGTCGGGCGGCGGTTCCCCTGGCCCGACGTCTGCGGGTCGGGACGCGATCAGGGTGAAGGTCAGCGGCACGGCTGGCACCCCCTCGGGGAAGCGAAAGCGGCGAACGCTCTCCGGGTCGTCGCCGACGGCCACCAACCACGGAAAGCGCCGCCACCCGGCCCACGGGTGCTCGCGCAGCGATTCCAGCCGCAGCCCCTGGCGCAACAGCGCGGTCACGATCTCGCCGAGGCCGTGGTTCCATTCGTGGGTGAGCCCGTGGGCAACGGCGACCGCGGCGTCGGTGTATGTGTGGGGGGAGTCGCTGAACGAGGATGCGTCGGTTTCGAAGTAGTCCTCCCGCACCACCAGCCGATCCTCGGCGAGCATCTGCGCCAGCGGATGGCCGTCGTGTACGTAGAGAAGGCCGCCCGGCGCGAGCAGCGCCCCGACTTGCGCTGCCCAGCGCCCCACGCTTGGCAGCCAGCACAGCGAGCCTTCGCTGACAAACACAACGTCAAACTGGGCGCCGCCCAGCGCGGCGGCCGCCTCCTGCACATCCGCGCACACAAAGCGGGCGCGATCCGCCAGCTGCGCGCGGACCGCAAGGTCCCGCGCGGCATCCACCGCCGCCGCCGCAAAGTCGAGGCCGGTCACCTGGGCGCCGGCCCTGGCCCAAGCCAGCGTCTCCAGCCCCAGGTGGCACTGCAGGTGCAGCAGCCGCAGGCCGCGGACCGGACCGACCGCCTCCAGCGCGTCCGGGCTGGGACCGGGCCGCGCCCGCAGCCAGCCCTCCACATCGTAGAACCGCGACTGCAGATGGATCGGCACCCGATCGTTCCAGTTGGCTCGATTCGCCTCCAGCCGCTCGTCCACCGCCGCACCACCCTTCGCCGCCGCCGCCAGCCGGTGCACCGCGGCACCGCGCCGTCCTTCGCGGCGTGAAACCCCACACCTCCGGCCGGGACCCGCCCGCAGCCCGGTGGACGCCCCGGACCGGACGCGGCCCGGCGACACCGCTCGGGTCCGCCACGTTGCGCTTGTGTTACGTTTCACACAGCGACGCCAGCGTGCGTCAGAGCTCGTTTGCGCGCGATACAGCGGCGTTCCACGTCGTACTCGCAACCATGAGCCCACAGGGCGCCGCCCGTGCCGGCCCACCGGAGCGGGCCTGCTTGTGACGTCATTCACAACCGGCTATGCTGCCTACGTTCCACAAAGGAGTTGCGAGGCCATGACGACCCAAACCGGTTTCCAGGCGCGAGAGGCCCAAGAAGCGACCCGCTGCGCCTGCGGCGGACGCCTGGGCTACGCGGTGGTCCACCGCTACGCCTTCACCGACGACTACGGACGCGCTGTGGAAGTGCACAACGTTCCCGCGGCGGTCTGCGAGCGCTGCGGAGATGCGGTCATCGAACCGACCGTGGTCGCCGAAATCAGCTCCCGCCTCACGCGTGAGTTCTTCGTCCCCCGCCACCTCAACCTTGCGGCCGACTGAGGCCCCACCCCGTCCAACCCGGAAGGCCGCCGCCCCACCCCCCCGGGTGCCTCCACCGCGCCTGCGGCACCCGCGCGGCGGGATGCGCGTGGGTGCGACGGGGCCGGGCGGACGCGGCGGGACCGCCCGGGAACCGCACGGCCGACCACCCAAGCCCGGCGCGGTCCACCCCTGGCAGCGGCACGCCAGCCGACACCAGTGGGGATGCGCCAGGGCAGCGAAGGGCCGTGAGGGCCGCAGTGGGTGGGCCGATGGTGCCGCTGCGCTGGTCTGCCGCCGACGGACGCTCCCCCGCCCCGGCCCCCGCGGTCGCGCGGGTGGGCACGGGCCCGCCGGCGCAAACGGCCGGCGCGGCTGGCCGGCATAGACCGCCGCCGCCCCCGCCCCCGCTTACCGGGACGGGGCGGCACCCGCCCCCGCGCGATACCAGGCGTGCACCACCACGGCCTGCGCCACCGCCACACCGAGGGCCCCGACCGCCAGCACCGCGGCGCCCAGGCGCACCAGCCCCCAGGCCGAAACCGCCAAACCGATCGCCGTCAACGCGCAGCCGCACCCCAAAAACCCCAGGAGAGCAAAGCCCCGACCGCGCGGGAACAGCGCCTCCGTCTTGGGCACCCGGCCCTGGCGCTTGTCGGAGACGGACGCATCGAGCGCGGCCATGAAAGGCAGGATCTTTTGCAACTGCCCGACGATCAACAGCGACGGACCCGCCATGATGCCAAGAAAGGCCCCGGCCAGAGCCAGGCCCGGGGAAGCCCAGCCGGCGATGGCGGCAACGGCGGCGCTCGCACCAAGCCAGAGGGCCGCCGCCGCCGCCGCCACGGACCAAGCCGCCGGCTCGCGGTGCGCCTGGCGCCCGCGGTGCACGATGCGGAGGGTGTCGATCCCCCAAAGCCCCAGCCCCGCCCAGACGGCCAGGGCGCCCGGCAGATCCGGCACCACCGCCGCCGGGGCCACCAACAACCAAAGGGCACCGCCCCCGACCAACGCCAGGGCGGTCCAGGCGGTCCCGCGCACGCCCTCTTTGGGTGTGGCGGCGAAAAACGGCGCCAACTGATAGCCCGCCCCCATGATCGTCAGGCCGAACCACCCGGCCAAACCCGCACCGGCATGCATCCAGGGCAGGACCCGGGGCGCCGCAACCAGATGGTCTTGGGCCAGAGCCAACCACGGCCCGAGCACCGCGACGACGGCCAGGAACGCCACGCCGCCCCCCAGACCGGCCCCGACCGGACCACCGCCAACCGACGCGCCGCTACCCCCCCGCAACCGCACCGCGGCGATGTGCGCTGCGAAGCCCAGCAGGGCGCATCCGACGGCCGCACCGCCAAAGGCCACCCAAGCGGGACGCCGCAGGGCCCAGCCGGCCAGGAACACCCAGACACCCGCCGCGTAGAGCCAGAAGACGGCCCCCGGCAGGCGCGACGCCGGCAGCGACCGCCCCAAGACCACCGGCACCAATTGGTAGTTGGCGCCCATCATCGCGGGTGTGACCCAGCCGAGCACACACAGGTGCAACAGCAGGATGCCGCCTGAGCCGGGCGGCAGCGCCATGGCCCGCGGGTCCAGCACCAATGCCAGCCCGAACGCGACAAACCCCACGAGCGCCAGGATGAAAAAGCGCACCGGCACCACGCTGGCGGGGCGGCTGCGGAACTGCGGCGCCAGCATCGCCATCCCCCTGCGCCCCCTTCACCCGACGGCCGCGGGTTCGGCGGCGGCGACCGCGGCCGCGCCCTCAGGCTCGCTGCACCTGCAGCATGTTCCAGGCCAGCGTCCCGTAGCCGATCAGCCAGGCGATCGCCCCGCCGCGTTCCAACCACGGCACCTGGAGGGCCACCCCCGCCGTCAGCAGCAGGCCCGCGGCCATGATCCCGATCGACCCCACGTTGGCCTGCCGTTCCCGATACATCTCACGCAAGAGCGGCACGCGGCCGCGGCCGGCCCGGGCACCGTAGTGGCGGTACCATACCAAAAAGGGCACGATCTTGTAGGTCTGGCCGCCAACCAGGCAGCCCAGCCAACCGACCAGCGCCAGCACCACCAGGGCCCCGTGCCCGAGGTGGACGATGCCCGCGAGGTCAAGCCAGACGGCAACCGCCGTGAGGCCGAGGTAGGCAAACCCGGCCGCCGCCAGGCGCAACCCGACGTCCAGGGCCCGGCGGCGGGCGCGCAGCAGCCGGACCTGATCGCGCAGGAACACCGCGACCGCGCCCAACGGTATCAGCGCCACGAGGGCAACCCAGGCCGGCGGCCAACCCAGGGCGCTCGCCACGACCAAGGCCAGGATGCCAGCGGAAAAGCCCGTCAGCACCCAGAGGCCGCCATCGGCATGCGCGTCGTGCGAGAGCGCGAACATGGGCGTCAGGTGGTAGGAGACCCCCATGGCCAGGAGCGTCACCCAGCCGGCCAAGGCGAACAGCAGGTGTGTGGGCACCAGATCCGGCAGGGGATACCCCCAGCGCCAATCGGTGGCCAGCAGGAGGCCGATCACCGCCACCCCGAGGAGGTAGCCGGAGGCCAGGATGAAAAAACCGCGTGTGCCGCGCCCCGCGCGGGCCCGGCGCGCCGTGACCGCGATCTGGACGGCGTACGCCATCAGGGCCAGGGCCACGGCCACGGCCCCACCGACCAGCAGCCCGGTGCGCACCAGCCAAAAGCCGACGACCATCGCCAGCACCCCACCGACCAGCAGCGGGTAGCCGGCGCGCGCCAGGCGTTGGCTCGCCAGCGGCACCTCAAGCACGACGGGCACCAGTTGGTAGGTGGCCCCCACGATCGTCATCGCCAGCCAGCCGAGCGTGAACAGGTGGGTGACGGCCAGCGTCGGCGGGTCCCCCACCGGATGGGCGAGCAGTGCCGGTCCCCAGACGAGCAGCGCCAACCCGCCGAGCAGCGCGGCCACCATGCCCGTCCCCATGTGCCACAGCGGCAGCCGGGCATCCGGCGCATGCTGGGTCGACATACCGGGCACGACCATGGCCCCCTCCCGCGACGCGCACGCCGCGACCCGAGGGTAGCGCACCCGCAAGCCACCCCGTGGTGACCCCGGTCACCGGCGCGCCAGGCGCCCGGACGCTCAGGCGCTCCACCAGCCCGCTCCGTCGGCGACGCGCCGCGCCAGCGCCTCCGCCCCGTCCAGCGTCAGGCACAGCCGGGCGCGCCGGCCGCGGCGGCCGGCGGCCCTGAGCAACGCCAGCACCGCGCGGCAGCACCCCCGGCCAACCTCAACCGCCCCGCCGCGCCCGGCATACCGGACCACGCCCACCACCCCGGACGGCCAATGCGCCGCCGCGAGGTCGCTCACCACGAAGCAGTCCGCGCCCCCCGCCGAGGCCATCCCCGCCCCCGCCAGGCGGCCCGATTGCCTGCCCGCCCACAGGCCCGCCGCCGGAACCGCGTCACTCTACGGCCGAGACACTCTGGATGTTCCCGGGTACGCCGCCGAACGCGCGGCGGGTCGTCCACCCACCCCGGTCCAAGCCCTGACCCGGATGGGCACGGCGGGGCTGGCGGCGAGGGCGACGGCGCGCCCGCCCATCCGCCGACGCGCAGATCCGGCGGCTCGGATCGGAGCCAGGCGCAACGAAGGACCACCAAACGGACGGGGTGGGGTAGACCCACCCAGGTTGCGGACACCCGCACCCGACGGCGTCCGTGGCGGCGGGTCGCGCCTCGCGGCCGCGCCGACCGTCATCAAGGCCCGGCCGCCCCGCACCCCGCGTCGACCTCAAGACCGCGACGCGCCGGACGCAGCCAACGACCCAAGGCACCTCATGCGGTCGGGCCGGGGCGACACGGCGCGGAAGAACGCCCCGGCACATGGGCTGCCGGGGCCGTTTTCCGGGCGCGCAGCCGCCTCCCGAGGGGCGGACCGCACCCGCGCCTGCCCCGCCGCCGCGCAGGCGCATCGCCCCCCACGGAACGCCTTGCCCTGCGAACCGAGGCCGCAGGCGCCTCACCCGGTCACCAGGGCGTTGAGGTCCTTGGTGACCTTCGCCAACGCGCCGGCCAGGGGCGAGGCGTTTTGCACGACGTTGGTCAGGGCCGTATAGACCAACCATTCGGTTTCACCCACCATCGGGTCCACGCGCGACCTCTGGCGCACAAGCGGCCATCCCTCTTGGACGTATACGTAATCACGCCATCCGCCCAGACTGTGCGCTCCGTCCCGCATCCGCTGCGCC
>JAJZWQ010000044.1 GCA_021846605.1 Bacillota bacterium
GCGGGTTCGAATCCCGCCCCCTCCGCCATGACATGCGCCCTTAGCTCAGCCCGGATAGAGCGACTGACTACGGATCAGTAGGTCGGGGGTTCAAATCCTCCAGGGCGCACCACTCAACACCTAGAGCCACAAGGAAAACAAAGAAGCCCCCAGGAAGGACCTGGGGGCTTCGAGCGTCTTTGGTCCCCAAATGGTCCCCGCGCTGCCCAGGAAGCCGCCCAGCCTTCCCGAAAGCGGCTCGTTGCACAACGGACGCCTTGCCTGGTACCCTCGGTGTGTCAACGACAGGACAAGGGGTGCATTAGAGTGAATCGGGCACGGCCGTTCCCACCGTCTCCACTGCTGCCAGCCTATCTGCGGTATACGCTCGGGACCCGAAGTCAGCCAGACGCTGCGAGGGCGGCCGGCATCAGCCGGCCGGGCCTTAATCGCGTCCTGACTGGCGTTACGGCATCACCGGCGCCTGACACATGTGTTCGGCTGGCGGGGGCGGTGGGTGCACCGCTCCTCCACGTACTGAGCTTGGCCGGCTGGCTCCACCTCGGGCCGCTCGACGCCGGACTGGCGGCGACCATGAAGGGGGACGACCACTATCGGTTTGGGCCGGCGGCGTCAAGGCCACGACCGCCACTCGCGGAGGCGTTGGACCGGCGCGGGGCGGCGGGGAGCAGCGAGTGCCTGCACGCGCTGTTGCGGCGGCAGGAGGGCCTGCAGGAAGACGCGCAGCGGGCAGGGGCGCTGGAGGCCATCGTCCGGGATGCTGCAGGCTGGGTCGAGTCGTGGGCCGGGGACCAAAAGGGGACCATCGAGCCAAACCGGGCCGACAGCGCCTGCGAACGCTGGCGGGCATGGGATGCGAGCCGGGGGCAGCGGGCCGGGCTGCTCGTGGAGCAGGCAGACGTGGCGCTGCTGGCGGAGGTGATCCGTCGCACTCTCTGGCAAGACGACGGCCAAGGCTGGGCGCACGCATGGCTTTGCGGCCTAATCGGGGAGGACGTGGCGGCGGAGGCCGGGTTGGCGGCGTGGGTCGCGGCCTACAGGGCGGAGTGGGAATCCGTGCCACCGGCGCAGCGGCTCGGTCGGGTAGAAGCGCTGCGCGAGGCGGCTGGCGAGGTGTCGGGGCACGGGTGGCCGGCCAACGGGCAGGACCACGGCGAATACTTCTTGCGCCGGAGCGGGCGAGGGCAGGCTGTCCTACGGATCAACTTTGCCGGCGCGGACCCCGCCCGTTTCGACCAACTGCTCCACGATCTGGAGGAGCGGTTGAACAGGGAGTTCTTGCGCGGGCGCTGAGACTCGGCTGGCCGGCTTCAACGGTACGCAGGTGACACCGCAAATCAGCGACAATCAACGGCGCCTACCTGTCCGTTGACAAGCGGGGTGCCCGGCTCTATAGTGTTACACAACGGCAACGCCAACTGGTTTGGCGAGGGGGTGCTTTGATGGACAAGGTGACAGGCGCGGCACTCCGCGTGACGGAGATCGAGCGCGGCGGGCTGCCGTCATCGGATGACGTGCTCTTGACGTTGCGGGAGTTGGCGACGTACCTGCGGCGGCATGAAATGGTCGTCTGGCGCGAAGCCAAGGCAGGCAGGCTGCCGGGCATCAAAATCGCCAACCGCTGGATGTTCCGAACCGGCGCTATCCGCGCGTGGTTGAGGGCCCAGGAGGAGGCTGCGGTGGCTCAGGCCGCCGCGCAATAAGGTCGAGAGGGAAAGGGGCAGAAAAGGGAAGCCCGCCGGTGGCACGGCGGGCCACAGAGAGGAGCAGTTCGTCGTCCTGGACAATCATACCACATCCAGCCAGCCGGCGGCTGCGCCTGCCGTCGGCACATTCAGTGCCAACGGCTTCACGCAAGTGCCCAACCAGGTACTCCTGCACCCAGACATTCCCCGCGGAGAAAAGCTCCTTTATGCGGTCCTGCTTGCAGCCACTTGGCGCACGAACGGCATATGGGATCGGACACAAAAGGAACTGTCAGATCTCTTACCAGCGTCGGTGGACGAGGTGCAACGCGACCTTCGTGGATTGGCTCGGCGGGGGCTGGTCGCCAGTAAGCGGCGCGGGCTCGGCCTGCCGAACACGTACCGCGTGCTACGGGTCGGGGCGAATCAGCAGACCGAAATGCCTACAGCACCAACTGATACCGCAGGCTTGCGGCATCCAGAAACCGCAGCACTGCGGCAGGAGGTACCGCAAAATGCGGTAGGGGATACCGCAGGACTGCGGCAACCATCGGCCGGAAATCCTTCTCCCGCAAGGCGTGGGCGGCCACTTAATACGGTTAAGACATTGAATACCGGAGAAGAAACCCACGCGCCGCCGCCGAGCGGCGCGTGGGGTGTGGACAACGACAGGCCGCAGGGTGCGGAGTCCGCGCAACCGCAACACGATAGCCCGATTCAAAGCGTCGTCGATGCAGCGACTATCTCTGAATCGGGCGCTGACGCGCCCAGGAGGGGCAAATCGGTCGGTGGTTCTGCTGCCGCTGCACATGCAGTGCCGCTCGTCGACGCGGGCGATAGTGCCGATCAGACGCCGGCACCCACGCCGACAACGCGGAAGCGGAACATCGCCATGGCCGATCCCGCCGCCAGGACGTTGGTGCAATCGGTGTGCGACGCGCTCGCAGCGCACGACATGCAGACCGTTTACAAGAGCGATAGGACGTATTGGCCGCGAGCTTGTCGGGCGGCTTATCAAATCCTTCGCGCAGGGGTCTCTGGTGATCAACTGACCGCAGCGGTCGCCTGGGCGCTCGCTCCGGAGCGTGCGCAGTACCAGACAGCGCGGGTCCTGCAGCCGGCCCGGTGGGCTGAGTTGATTGGTATTTGGCAGTCCCAGACAAGACATACAGGAGGCGGGGCAGATGCTGAGGCAGGCGGGCGTGGACTGGCTGGCAAGCCTTCCCGACAGGACAGCGGAAAACAGAGCAGCAGAGGAGACAGCGGAGCGACTGCGCAGCGAGACTGGGGCTATCGACTGGGCGCAGGCGCTGAGGAAGCGCTATCCACACCTTCTGGCGGCGGCGGCGCCTAAGATCATCGAACAGATCGGCCAGATGGACGCCGCGGGTGTTGGGTACTTGATCCAGGAGATCGACGCCGACGGCGCTGACGGCGCGCTGGAGCATTGGGATTGCAGCTCGTGCCCTGCCCGTCAGGCCGAAGGGGACACGCTCTCGCGGGAGGCGGGCGTATGCCGCCACCCGTTCCTCACCCTCTATCGAGGCGTCATCGTCCGACTGGAACACGGACCATGCCACGAGACGGCGAAGCGGGTTCGCGAGATCGAGATCATGCGGCACCTTCTGCGAGTGGGCGTCTCGCAACGGTTCCGGGCCGCCTGCCTGGAGGACTTCTCTACGGAAACGCCGCTGCGCCGAGCGGCGGCGGAGGCGTCCCGCGCGTGGGTCACCACGCTCACCGGGCGCCGCCGCGACGGTGCGGGCGGCATCCTGCTGGCGGGAGGCACGGGGCGCGGGAAGACCTACCTGGCCGCAGCCTCGGTGCGGGCGCTCCTCACAGCGGGGGTCACGCACGAGGACCTGGCCTGGGTCACGGTGTCTGAGGCGCTAGAGGCACGGCGGAGGGGCTTCTCCGCAGACAGTGAGCGTGGTAGGCAGGCGGAGGAACGTTGGGAGCGCGCCACACGAGCCAGGGTAGCGGTACTCGATGACCTCGGGGCCGAAAAACCCTCCGAGTGGACCGTGGAGCAGGTCTTCGTTTTGGTCAACGCTCGGTACGACGCCGAACGGCCAACGCTCATCACGACCAATTGCACGGCAGCCGAACTCGCTGAGCGGCTCGGGGAACGCACCGTGAGTCGCATCCAAGAAATGACCGCTTGCTATCCGCTTGACGGGCCGGACCGGCGGAGAGGAGTCGTGTAGCGGTTGGTACCACCCCGCCGCGCCGCGGCCCTCCCAGGCCCCCGCCCCCTCCCGTCCCGCGCCCCCGTCTCCCGGTGCACGTAAGGTCCGGGCGGACGCCCTCACAGCGCGGAGCACAATAATGATGTGACTGACGAGCCCGTCGGACGTACTGGCGGCAATCGTTCGTGCGATGCGAGCGACCCTTTAGGGCCACAGGGCGGGCGAAGAGGTCACGGTAGCGCCGCTGCAGCGTCCGCACCGTCACGCCGTGCTCTGCCGCCAGCTCCCGCCACAGGGCCATCCGGGCCCCGGGGGGCACGTCCTCCTCCACCCGACGCGCGATCGTCACGTACCGCTTCAGCGCCACCCGCTGCCGCCCCGGGCCCCCGTCGTCCGTCACGGCCGGTCCCTCCCGGCGCCATTCTCGCCGGGGCGGGCCCTCCGTGCCGTTCCGTTGGTTGGGAAACCGTCAGAGGTGCCACGATATGGCGGCACAGGGACCAAAAGCTTCCCGGTAGCACCTCCATCCGTAACCGCCACGCAGCGCGGAGCCGCTCCACCCACCCCGCGAGCGCCTCGCCCAGCAACAGCCCCTCCAGCATCCCCGCCGCCCGGATCCGCCGCCGCTGCCAAAGTGTCCGCCTGCTCTCCGGTAGGACCAGTGGACCAACCGCTTCACCGGCTGCCGCGACCTGCTCCCGGCACGTCTGCACCCAGGGTCCTGCCTCCCACGCCAGGGCCCGCACCCATCTCCAACTTGTGCTATGGCTGCAGGAGACGACCGCCGCGATCCCCCAGTGCGTGCACCGGCCCGCCCAGGTACTCCTGGATCGCAAGGTCACGGGAGGCCGATGGGTATCGGCCAAATGGTACCAGGCAGTCCGGCAGCACCGTGAGCCGGACGCCGCACTCCCGGCACGCGTAGCGCATCAACTGCATCGCCACGTCGGCTCCTGTGCCGTCCCCCAAGGGCACCGCCCGCACCCGCTGATCATGCAGCCGCAGCGATGTGGCCCCACACAACGGGCACGACTCAAAGCACCAGCCCCTTCAGGCCTTCCGCCGCCACCTTGACGTCGCTGCCTAACGGGACGAAGACCGGTCATACTCACCGACGCCGCTACCACCGGCGCCTGGGGGGTCGGGATCGCCAGTCCTCATCGACTTGGCGGTCCCCTGGATTTTCCTTCAGTGAACCCCTTCCAACTGGCCTCTGCCAGGGAGGCGTCTCCCAGTCCGACCAAAACCCCCGGTTCCTACGTCACCGAGCGTGAGCCTCTACAACTGGCGACGGATCCCCGGGCACGCGGTAGTGTTGGCGGAAACGTTTGTGGACGGGGGGCGGTTTCCGGGGACCTGTCATCGGGCGGCCGGCTGGACCGAGGTTGGGGAGACCGGGGGGTACGGCAAGCCGAACATGCGCTCCGTGGAGCACGGCGAGCGCAAGCAGATGCTGGTGCGGCCATTGTTTCGCGGAGCCGAGGGATGGCTGAAGGCGCCGTTTGACGCACCAGCGCTGGCGGAGCAAAGCTGTTGTTTTCGACCCAGACGGGCCGGCACCGCCGGCCACTCCCGATCAGGCCTTCACGATCCGCCACATCGTCAACCGGAACCTCGACCGGCACCCGGGCGTCTGAGGTGTAGCGACCCTCGCAGGGAAGGACGGGTATATGCTGCCAGCAGCAAACACCTTCAAACATCGATGGGCCGCCCTGCTCGGCGTGCTCGCCGCCATCACCGCCCTTTTGGGGGGATGCGGTCCGCGGAGCTTGCCCTCATCGTCGACCGCCGCCGCCTTGCCGCTCGGTTGCGGCCCGCGCCCCGTACAAGAACCTGCAGCCACTGCCATCCTTGCCAGCACAGCAACCCCAGACCGGTCCCTGCCCATCTACGGCGCGGCGGTGGGAGATCACAGCCTCACGGCAGTGGGCGGAACCGTCGTCACCTTCGCGGGGAGCGGCGTGGCCTCACCGAATCCCCTTTACGTCAGCACCGACACCGGTCTCCACTGGACGCATCTGCCCAAGCCCCTTCCCCCGGTGAACGGCTCGCTCGATCCCCTGGTCCTCTCGCCGAACGGCCACACTCTCGCCGGTTCGGACGGGCAGGACCTCTATGTCCTCGGGCTGCCGGCCCCGGCCGGAGACGCTGTGTCCACATGGCAGACCCAACCCGTCCAGAACCTCACCTTGCTGGCCTTCGACCCGGCCGATTCCAATGTACTGGCCGGCCTGGGGGCCCAGACAGGGACGGGCCGTCTTTTGCTGTATGGGAGCACCAATGGCGGCCACACCCTCACGGCGCACCCCCTGCCGGCAACCATCGGGCACGGGGAGGCCCTCGCGGTCATGGACGGTACGGCCCTGGTGGCCGTGGGTCAGGGCGCCGGGCCGGTGCGCCTGTTCGGCGTGCCGCTGAGCCCCGGCGCGGTGGCCACGCCGCCACAGCCCCCCGTGGGCGCCACCTCTCCGGTGTTTGCCTTGGCCGCCGGGCCGTCGGGCACCCTCTACCTGGCCACCGCCGGTGGTCTTTTCACGCTGCCGCACGGTGGGCGGACCTGGACATCGATCCCGACGCCTTCGGGTGTCGCTAAGGACGCCTCGATCTACGTCGCCGCCACGGCGGGGCAGTTGTACATCTCCGCAGACAACGCGTCGGACGAGGGTGTCCTCTGGCGAGGCCCCAAGACCGGCGGGGCCTGGCAGACTATCAAGATGCCCTCCGGCTTCATCGGCCAGCCTGTGGTCGATGGCACCCAGGTGTGGGTGCCCGCCGACGCCGGTCCGGTCCTCGTGGGATCGGGCGACGTCGGTGTCGTTCGCGCCGAGGGTATCGCTGCCCCCGCCACAGTGGTCGCCAGCGCGGCTTGGCGCCCCACGCTCGTAGCGGCCGGGTGGCGGGGAGGGCTCTTCTTCAGCGCCGACGGCGGGCAGACGTGGAACGCCCGCACCCCGCCCGGCAGCCCGCTCAGGAGCATCACACAGCTCAGTTGGACCCCAGATGGGGGCTGCGTCGCCGTGATCCGCGCCGCCTTGGGCAAGTCTCCCCCTGAAGCGTATCTCTCCGGCAATGCGGGGCGGTCTTGGTGGTCGCTCCCGGCGCCCGGTGCGGGATGGGTCACGGCCGTCACCGAATCGCCGCCCGGTAGCGGCATCTGGTGGGTTGCCGAGAGCGGTACCACCCCGGGGTTGTATCGGTCGGCGCCCGGCAGGGCGGTTTGGACCAAGGTCGACTTGCCATCGGCCGCTCCGGCTCCGTTGCACCTGGCGCCCGCGCCGGGTGGCGTATGGTGGAGTGGCGTAGGCTTTGGCGCCTGGCGCATCCGGTTGGCCCCGACGCCACGTGGCCTGGCCCGCTTGTGGACTCACATCACCGACCGAAAGCCCGTCGGGCCGACGATCACCGAGGTCCTTGGGGCAGGGGCCGACCAATATGACGGCGTCACGCCCCATGCCCTCGCCTCAGACCCCTACGATCCCGCCGTCGTCTACAACGGCGTGCGACGCTCAGTGGACGGTGGCGCCACCTGGGACCTGGCGCAGCCAGGCAGTGCGGGCGTAGCGCCCGTGACCACCATGGTGGAGGCATTGGCCTTCGGCCCGCGCCATCCAGGGGCACTGCTCGCCACGGAGTTCGCATTGCTTCGGGATGACGGCACGACATGGGTTCCGGTGTGGCGGACGGCCCCGGATAACATCATCACCGACGTCGCCCCTGCGGGCCCGGGCCGGTTCTACGTGGCGGGGCAGGGATTCGGGATCATCGTGGTGGCCGATCCGCAAGCGACGTGGCTGCAGCCGCCGGCACCGGCCGGACAGGACCGGTGGACCGCGCCACCAGCCGGTTCGGGGGCACCCCCTCTCACTGCGGCGGCAGCCTTGGCGCCCACCACCGTGTACCGCCTGAGCCCGAGTGGGACGCTCGGCGTGTCCGACGACAGCGGAAAAACCTTCCCGACCACATACAGGGTGGCCTTGCCGAGCGGAGTTGCCTGCTGTAGTCCTGCCGACGCCGTGGGGATGGGGAGTGTGGTGGCGTCGACGTTGGCCGTGTCGCCGGTCAACGCCCAGCGCCTGTATGTTGGGATAGAGATCCAGGGGCTGACCCAGGGGGATCTCGGCCTGTGGACCTCCGCCGACGGCGGACGCACTTGGCGGCGGTCCGGGCTTCCTTCGGACCTTGGAGTGACCGGTCTGCGCATCGCCCCGGGGACAGGCCAAACCCTTTATGTCGTGGCCTATCCGGGACTGGACAGCGGTGCATCCGGGTTGTGGCGGAGCGTTGATGGAGGCAAGACATGGTCGCGGGTGGCAGGCGTAACTGGGCCGGTCTTCTCCGTTGGCACGCCGACATCCACGGAGGTAGTCGCGGGCGGTGCCGGCCGGGTCTGGCTATCGAACGACGGCGGGACAACATTCCAGCCTTTACCCTTGGATATCCCATTCTGGGCCGCAGCCAGCGGTTCGTCGACCGGCCTTCCGGTGGATGCCGTGCTCCAGGTCCCAGGCGGCCCTCTGTTCGCGGCTACAAGCCTGGGGGTGGCGCAGAGCGACGATGGCGGACGCACCTGGCAAGTCGTTTCTGAACCGGTGGGGGACCCACCAGTTCAGCCAGGGGGGCTCCATCTCCTGACCGACGGATCGGTGGCGGTCGCCACGCAGTTCGGCACTTTTACTTACCGCGACCCCGGTCGGGCAGCCCCGTGACGGTATGCGGCTTGGGCACCTGCGCCCAAACCACGGCCCAGTCCGCGACATCTGCGCCAACCGGCCAGATCGGCCGGCCGGGGACCGGATCACCACCGTCTGGGGCGTCGGCTACCGCTTCACGGTGTGAGGCGCGCCCGGGACGCCCCGTGCTGGGGCGCCCGGGTGCGCCGCGGGGTCCGGCGGTGGGCGCGGCCGGCCCCCGGCGGCGCGTCCTGGCGAAACCGAGGGCCAGCCGCACCCGCGGCCGCGTTTGAGCGCCAGCGATGTGGTGGACGCCTGCGCCTGCCCGGTCCTCCGGTCACTGGAGCGTGCCCGCCTGCAGGGCGGGTTGGTCCTGGAGCCGGTGTCCGACCGCGAGCGGGACCTGGTCGCCCGGCAGGCCGCACTCCACGAAGAGAACGCGCTGCGGGACCTGGCGCAAGGGGGACGGGTCGTCGTCCACATCCCCGCCCACCCGCCGGAGCGGGCGGCCACCTCGATGGAGCGGGCCATGGCGGCCGGCGCCGACGTGATCTACCAGGGGGTGCTCCTCTCCCCACCGTGGCTGGGCCGTCCGGACTTCCTGCGCAAGGTCCCCGGCGAGAGCCGCTTCGGCCCCTTCCGCTACGAGGTCCTGGACGCCAAGCTCGCACGCCACGCGCGCAGCCAGGCCCTGGTGCAGGGGGCGGTGTACAGCCTGATCCTAGATCGGGTCCAGGGCGTTGCCCCCGAGCACCTCCACCTCTGGCTCGGCACCGGCGAGATCGCCCGCTTCCGTGCCGCCGACTACACCGCCTACGCCGAGTTGGCCCGGCGGCGGCTGCTGGAGTCCCCGCCAGGGGTCCCCCTGAACGCGCCAGACCCCGTGCCCCACTGCGCCCAGTGCCGTTTTCTCCCGCACTGCGACGCCTGGCGCCGGTCGGAGGACCACCTCTTCTCCCTGCCGGGCATCCAGCATCGGCAGATCGTGCGGCTGCGGGCGGCTGGGATCTCCACCGTGGCCGACCTGGCCTCCGAGGACCCCGACCACCCGCGCCGGGCGCGCCAGCACCCCACCGACGCCCGCCTGATCCGCCTAGCCCAACTTCGCCTGCGGGAGCGCGAGACTGGACAGCCCAGCCACGCGCTCCGACCACCGGCCCCCGGCACCGGGCTCGGGAGGGTGCCCGAACCCGGCCCGGGGGATGTCTTCTTCGATCTGGAGGGCGACCCGTTTGCCCCGGGCGGGTCCCTGGAATACCTTTGGGGCTGGCTGGTGGGTACCCCTGAGGGCTGGACGTACGAGCACCGCTGGGCCCACACGGCCGCCGAGGAGCGGGCGGCGTTCGAGGCCTTTGTCGACCGGGTGGCGGAGTTGCGCGCGCGCTGGCCGGACATGCACGTCTACCACTACGCCGCCTACGAGGTCTCGGCCCTGCAACGGCTTTCGGGCCGCCACGGCACCCGGGAGGCGGCCGTGGACGCCCTGCTGCGCGGTCAGGTCTTCGTGGACCTCTATCGGGTGGCCTACGAGGCCCTGCTCGTCTCCGGGGAGTCGTACTCGATCAAGCACCTGGAGCCGCTGTACCTGCCGGAGCGGCGCCATGCGGGGGTCCAGACCTCGGTCGGCAGCATCGTGGCCTACGACCTGTGGAAGTCGACGGGCGATGGGGCGGTGCTGGAGGAGATCCGCGCCTATAACGAGGAGGACTGCCGCTCCACGGTCGCCTTGCGGGACTGGCTGGAGTCCCTGCGATCGGAGGCCGGCCTGACCGACCGGCCCGCCGCCGCGCCGGATGCGCCGTCGGCCGCCGTGCGCGAGCGGGACACGGCGCTGCTGGAGGCTGCGGCCGCACTGGATGGTGGTCCAGCGGGCGAGGGTGGCGGGCGGGCGCTGCTGGCCGGATTGGTGCACTGGTACCGGCGGGAGCAGAAGTCTCAGTGGTGGGCCTTCTTTTCGCACGTGGAGGCGAGCGCCGAAGAACTCCTGGAGGACCCGGACTGCCTCGGCGGGCTGGAGATCGGCAACCGGGCCGGCGACCTCTGGACCTTCCGCTTCGACCCTGCGCAGGAGTGGACCCTGCGGATCGGCGACCAGCCCTGCGATCCGGATACCGGCGCGACTGCGGGTACCATCGTCGGCCTGGACGCGCGGCGGGGGGAGGTCATGCTGCGGTCGGGGCGGGAGATCTCCGGGTTGCGCGCCCTGATCCCGGGGCCGCCGCTCCGCGTGGACCAGCAGGAGGCGGCCCTGGCCCGGGTGGCCCAGGCGGTCGGGGAGCACGGGCTGACGGGGGAGGGGCCGTACCGCCACCTGCGGGACCTGTTGGCCGGCGCCGCGCCCCGTTTCGGCAGTGTCCCGCCAGGTGCGGTCCTGCAGCGGCACGGCGACGATCCCGTCGCCAGCGCCACCCGGTTGGCGCTGGAACTGGAAGACAGCACCTTGGCCGTACAGGGGCCCCCCGGCACGGGCAAGACGACGCTGGCAGGGGCGGTGATCGCCGGACTCTTGCGCGCGGGCCGCCGCGTCGGCATCACGGCCCAGAGCCACAAGGTGATCGGCAACCTCCTGGGCGCCGTGGACCGTGCCCTCGGGGACGGGCGCGCTGCGATCCGGGGGGTGCAGCGCGCGCCCGAGGGCCAGGGGGTGACCCTGCCTTGGGTGGCCCCGGCGAAAGACAATCGGACCGTGGTGCGCGCGCTGCACGAGGGAGCCCGGCTGGTGGCCGGCACCGCCTGGCTGTTCGCACGCACGGAGCTGGACGCGCGGCTCGACGTCCTAGTGGTGGACGAGGCTGGCCAGTACTCCCTGGCGGATGCCGTCGCCTCAGGCACGGCGGCGCGCAACCTCGTGTTGGTCGGCGACCCCCAGCAGTTGCGGCAGGTGGTCCAGGGGAGCCACCCGCCCGGGGTGGCGGTCTCCGCGCTGGAGCACGTGCTGGCGGGGCACGCCACCATGCCGCCGGAGCGGGGCCTGTTCCTCCCGGTCACGCGGCGGCTGCACCCGGACATCGCCGCCTTCATCTCGGCCATCGCCTACGAGGGGCGGCTGGAGTCCGCGCCGGCGTGCGCCAAGCGTCGCCTCCAGGGGCCCCCACCCTGGGGGACGGCCCATCGCTGCTACATCCCCGTCGCGCACGTGGGGAACCGCCGCTCGTCGGAGGAGGAGGTGGCCTGCGTCGCGCGGATCGTGGACCAGATCCTGTGCTGCGGCTTCCAGGACGGGATGGGGCAATCGCGCCCCCTGACCCTGGAAGACATCCTGGTGGTCGCGCCCTTCAACGCCCACGTCCAGCGGTTGGGCGCCGCCCTGCCCGCCGGGGCTCGCGTCGGTACCGTCGACCGGTTCCAGGGCCAGGAGGCCCCGGTGGTGATCTATTCGACGGCGGCCTCGGACCCGGAGCACCTACCGCACGGCATGGAGTTCCTCTTCAGTCTGAACCGTCTGAACGTCGCCATCTCGCGGGCGCAGGCGCTGGCGGTGCTGGTGGGCAGCCCGGCCCTGCTGCACGCCTGGAGTGCGGACCCCGAGCGCCTGCGGCTGGTGAATGCGCTCTGCCGCTTTGTACTGCAGGCCACCCCCGTGCCCGACCGGCCGGCCTAGACCCCCTCCCGCCGCGGATGCGTCCCCGGGACAGGCCCCCTCCCGCAGGGGGGCCACGCGGCTTGCCCAGGGCGCCGGCGGGGTCCGGGGGCGGGGGACCGGCCCCCGTCCGGGGGGAGCGGTCCCGCCGGGGACCTCTCTGCCGCAGGCAGGCCCAACGCCGTCCCACTTCCCTCGCCGGTTCGACCGTGAGCGCGCCCAGAAGCCACGGGGGGATCCCACGGTTGCGGGAGTAGGCCGGGGGTAGGCCGCCGCCTGCAGGATTCGCCCATCTTTGGTCGAAAAGCCTACTCGATCTATGTCTAGACAGAGCCTACCGGGGCGGATGGAAGTATCCCCTCGGATACCCTGCCGGCCGCCCGTGCGATGCCATGCCATCGGGATCCACGTGCCCATTCAAGGGCTGCGTGCCGCCGAGGCCGATGCCACGACTGCGGTCAGGGTGTTGCCGCCGTCCCCGCAGGCGATATGGCCGGTATGGGTCCACAAGGGGCATAGCCGACCGTCGACGGGCGGAGCGTGGCGAAGCCACGCCCCCCCGAGAAAGCGTCCGAATCTATCCAGTCAAGGGGTTCCGTACTCCGTGTCTGGAGTCCGGCCCCGCGGGGGTGTGGCCCGTGCAGCACGCTGTCATCGACCGCCTGGCCGAGATCTTCGTCGGGCGGCGCGAGGAGTTGCGGCTGCTGTCGGCCGAGTTGCAGACCGTGCGCACGGGCCATCCGCGCGTCGTCTGGATCGAGGGCGAGTCGGGGGTGGGCAAGAGCGCCCTCCTGCGGCAGTTCCTGGCCCGGCCCGGCGCGCCAGGCGTCCGACTGGTGCGGGCGAGCGGCGAGGAGGGCGAGGGTGGGCTGACGTACGGGCTGCTGGGCCAGGTCTTCCCGCCAGCGCCGGGGATAGAGAGCGCCGGTTTGCGCCTGTTAGCTCGCCGCCCCCCGCCGGACACCGACCCCTTGGCGCTCGGTGCCGAGCTGGGCGACTGGCTCCGCGGCCTGCAGTCGGGTGGCAGCCCGGTGGTCCTGGCCGTCGAGGACCTGCAGTGGTGCGACGGGCCATCCGCCCGGGCGCTGTTGTTCGCGTTGCGCCGGCTGCGCGCCGAGCGCGTGCTGGCACTGCTCACGGTCCGTGCCGGGGCACCGGTCCCGCACGCGGACGGCTGGCGGCGGCTGACCGATGAGCCGACCTTCTGCCGCCGGCTCCTGCTCACGGGTCTGTCGACCCCGGAGGTGCGGGAGCTGGCCTCCGCCCTGCAGGGGGAGGCCCCGCCCGTGGGGGCTGCGGAGCGTCTGCGGGAGCACACCGGTGGCAACCCCCTCCATCTCCGGGCGCTCCTGCGCGAACTGCCGCCCGAGGTGCTGCGCCAACCGGTCGGGCGCCTGCCCGCACCCCGTTCCCTGTCCGCGGCGGTGTCGGCTGCGCTGGCCGGCGTATCGTCCGCGACGCGGTCGCTGGCCGAGGCGCTCGCCGTTGCGGGCGGGCCCTGCCGCGTGGGGCTGGCAGCGGCCGTGGCCGGGCTGCCGGACGCGGACGGCGCCCTCGCCCAGCTCCGGGCGATCGACATGGTCCGGCCCGCCGCCGGCCCGTCGGGGGACGAGATCGCCTTCGCGCATCCCCTCCTGCGGGTGGCGGTCTACCAGGACCTCGCGCCCGGGCGCCGCGCGCGCCTGCACGAACGGATCGCGCAGCTGACGGCGTCGCTCGCACACCGCGTGGCCGCTGCGGCGGGCATGCCCGACGCGGGCCTGGCCACCGAGCTGGAGACTCTCGCGGTGGCGGAGTCGGCCGCCGGAGACCTGCATGCCGCCGCCGACCACCTGCTCTCGGCGGTGCAGATCTGCGCCGACGGGCCCGACCGAGAGCGGCGGGTGCTGACCGCCGCGGCCACCCTGCACGGGGCCGGCGAATTGGCCCGGGCCGAGCTCCTGCGGCCGCTTGTCGAGGCCTGCCGGCCAGGTCTGCGGCGCAGCCACGTGCTGGGAAGGCTCGACCTCGATCGGGGCCGGCTCGCCTCCGCGGGGCGACTCCTGGAGGAGGCTCTCGCGGCGGTGCCCCCCGGCGCCGATCCCGAGGAGGCTGCCTCCGCCACGGCCTCGCTCGCGATGGTCCGCGTGCAGCAGGGGCGCCTGCCGGAGGCTGTGGCTCTGGCTCGGCGTGCCCTCGCCGCGGAATCGCTCCTGCCCTGGGCACGCCGCCTGGCCCTGCTTGCCCTGCTGACCTCCCTCGTGGCCTTGGGACGGCGTGACGATGCCCTCTCGCTGGCCGACGCGGCCGTGGCGGCCGCAGGCGCCGACGCGGTGCAGTCGGCGAGCGCGCGTGCCCTGCGCGGGGCCGTGCTGGCTGCGGCCGCCGACTTCGCCGCCGCCGCACCCGACCTGACGGCGGCGGTGGAGACCCTCTGGGCGGCGGACCGGTGGCGCGAGTCGGCCCTGGCCTACGTCTACCTGGCCGAATCGCGCTTCCGGCTGGGCGACTGGGCGGCGGCCGAAGAGCAGGCGGACATGGCGGTCTCGCTGGCCGAGGACGCCGGCTACGAGTGGCACCGGGCCGCGGCCAACGGCGTGGCGGCGCTGATTCTGGCCTGCCGTGGGGGGTTCGGCCCGGCGGAGAGCTGCGTGCGCGCGGCGGCGGAGGCGTCGGCCGGGCAGCCCGCCTCCTGGGGCGCTCGCGGCCACGCCGGGCTGGCGGCGGCTGTACTGGCGCGGCTGCGGGGCGATCCCGCGCGAGCCCTCGCGACCGTCGAGCCGCTCTGCCTTCCGCCGCTGGTGGAGATCCTGGACAACCTGGGACGGTTCTACGTGCGCGCCGAACGCGTGGAGGCGTTGCTGGCCCTCGGGCGCCTGCCCGAGGCCGAGGACGCCCTCGTCGACCTGGAGACCCGGGTGCGTCCGGGCACCCCCCTGGCGGTCGACGCCCACCGGCTGCGGGGCGGCCTTGAGGCCGCCCGCGGTAGGGACGGCGCGGCTCGCGCGGCGTTCGAGGCCGGCTTGGCGCAGTGTGCGGAGGGCGCACCCTTCGAGCGGGCGCAGCTGCAGTTGGCGAGGGGACGCTGTCTGCGTCTCGCGGGGGAACGGCGCGAAGCCGGCAAAGCCCTGCGGGCCGCGCGGCAGGCGCTCGGGGCGCTCGGCGCCGCGCCCTGGCTGCCGTCCTGCGACGCGGAGTTGCTGGCCTGTGGCCTTCGCGGCGTGCCGCGCACCGGGGCCAACCCCCTGGACCTCACCCCGCGCGAGATGGCGGTGGCACGCCTGGCCGCCCAGGGGCTGACCAACCGAGAGATCGGTGCGCAGGTATATCTGAGCCACAAAGCCGTCGAGCACCACCTGGGCCAGGTCTTCGCCAAGCTCGGCGTCCGCTCGCGACGCCATCTCGGGGCAGCGCTGCCGCCGGAGGACCCCACCGCACCGCGCTGATGGATCGATCCGGCCCCCCGTGCTTCCCGCCGGGCCATCCTCCCCGGCGCCACGTCGCCGTGCCTCCCCACCCGGAGCCCCCACGATCCCGGACCGGGCGTGCTGCCGCATGTCCCGGGCGCCCGTTCGACCATTCGGGTTTCACCTGCGGGTGGGGGCACCCGCATTCCGCAGCGCAACGAGGCCTGGCATGCATTAGGAGATTTCGAGGATCTGCAGGGGCATGTCGAGGGGGGATCCGAGGGATCTCCCCGTCGTCACGGCGTGCACCAGAGCCCACCATGAAGACGTTCCGGAAGTGGACCTCGCGGGGGTGTTGGCGTGCGGGTGCGCTTGGAGTTGTATCGCACCGCCGACGGTCATTTCTGCGGGCGGGTCGCGCACGGCGAAGGCGGTGCGGAGTTCCCGTTCTACGGGGTGCTGGGCTTAGTCGGCTTGCTGGAGGAGTTCGATCCGGAGGAGCCCCCCAAGGCAGTCGAGGGATCGGCGGATCTGGCGGATCCCCAGTCGGGCGGGCGGCCACCGGCTTCCTGACCGCGGGCGTTGGGTGCGTGGGTTCGGTTCGGCAGAGGAAGCGGAGCGCAGCGGAGGGATGATGGAGCGTGGCCACACGGGGGGCATGGGGATCCCTGGCGAGGCGGGCGGGGGCCAGGGGGGGATTAGGCGGACAGGTTGCGGGGCGGGGTCGGCAGTCGGCCCGTCCGTGGCGGGTGGCGTCCGTCCTGCCCCGTGTGGCCATAGTGGCAGCGCTGATGGCCGTCCTGGCGACGCCGGCGGCGGCGGCGAGCGCCATATTCACATGGGTCGCGCAGACGCCTGCCACGCATCCCTCGGCCCGCTTTCTTGCCGCGATGGCCTACGACTCGGCGACCGGGGACATGGTCCTCTTCGGCGGACAGCGCTATGGCTTTCTGGGCGACACCTGGACGTACAATGGCACCACCTGGACCCAGCAGCACCCGGCCACGAGTCCCCCGGCCCGCGACTCGGCGTCGATGGCCTACGATGCGGCGACCGGGAACATCGTCCTGTTCGGCGGGGAAAACAGCAACGACCTGGCCGACACCTGGACCTACAATGGCACCGCCTGGACCCAGCAGCACCCGGCCACGAGTCCCCCGGCCCGCATCAATGCCGCGATGGCCTACGACCCGGCGACCGGGAACGTGGTGCTCTTCGGCGGGTTCGGCAGCAGCGGCGCCGCCCTGGGCGACACCTGGACCTACAATGGCACCACCTGGACCCAGCAGACCCCTGCCACGAGTCCCCCGGCCCGCGGCTATGCCATGATGGCCTACGACCCGGCGACGGCCAGCATGGTCCTCTTCGGCGGGGGAACCAGCAGCAGCACCCTGGGCGACACCTGGACGTACAATGGCACCACCTGGACCCAGCAGCACCCTGCCACGAGTCCATCGGCGCGCAGCGGTGCAGTAATGGCCTACGACCCGGCGACGGCCAGCATGGTCCTCTTCGGCGGGGCAACCAGCAGCAGCGCTGCCCTCGGCGACACCTGGACGTACGACGGCACCACCTGGACCCAGCAGCACCCTGCCACGAGTCCCTCAGCCCGTTTCTATGCGTCGATGGCCTATGACTCGACGACGGCTAGCATGGTCCTGTTCGGTGGGGCAAATAGCTCCGACTTCTTCAGCGACACCTGGACCTACCAACCGGCCACCGCCCCGAGTGCGCCTACCGGCCTCACCGCCAGCGGCGGCAACGGCCGGGTGGCGTTGTCGTGGACCGCGCCCTCCTCCGACGGCGGCAGCCCGGTCACCGGCTACAACGTGTATGAGGGGACGAGCACCGGAGGGGAGTCTGCCACCCCGGTGAACGCGTCGCCGCTGTCGGGCATCGCCACCGCGTACACGGTGAGCGGGCTGACGAACGGCACGAAGTACTACTTCACCGTCAAGGCGATCAACGCAGTCGGCACGTCGTCGGCGTCGAACGAGGCGTCTGCCATCCCGGCGGCCACTATCCCCGGCGCACCGACGGGGCTGACCGCCACTCCGGGAAACGCCCAGGTGGCGTTGACATGGACCGCGCCCACCTCTGACGGCGGCAGCACGATCACCGGCTACAACGTGTACGAGGGGACGAGCACCGGAGGGGAGTCTGCCACCCCGGTGAACGCGTCGCCGCTGTCGGGCACCGCCACCTCGTACACCGTGAGCGGGCTGACGAACGGCACAAAGTACTACTTCACCGTCAAGGCGATCAACGCCGTCGGCACGTCGTCGGCATCCAACGAGGCGTCCGGCACACCGAAGACCACGCCTGCTGCTCCGACGGGGCTGACCGCCACTCCTGGTAACGCCCAGGTGGTGTTGACGTGGACCGGGCCGTCCTCTGACGGCGGCAGCACGATCACCGGCTACAACGTCTATGAAGGCACGAGCACGGGCGGGGAGTCTGCCACCCCGGTGAACACGTCGCCACTGTCGGGCACCGCCACTTCGTACACCGTGAGCGGGCTGACCAACGGCACGAAGTACTACTTCACCGTCAAGGCGATCAACGCCGTCGGCACGTCGGCGGCGTCGAACGAGGCCTCTGCGACCCCGGCCACTACGCCTGGCGCCCCGACGGGGCTGAGCGCCACTCCTGGCAACGCCCAGGTGGCGTTGACATGGACCGCGCCCACCTCTGACGGCGGCAGCACGATCACCGGCTACAACGTGTACGAGGGGACGAGCACCGGAGGGGAGTCCGCGACCCCGGTGAACGCGTCGCCGCTGTCGGGCACCGCCACCTCGTACACCGTGAGCGGGCTGACCAACGGCACGAAGTACTACTTCACCGTCAAGGCGATCAACAGCGTCGGGAGCTCGTCGGCGTCGAACGAGGCCTCTGCGACCCCGAAGACCACTCCTGGGGCTCCGACGGGGCTGACCGCCACTCCTGGCAACGCCCAGGTGGCGTTGACGTGGACCGGACCGTCCACTGACGGCGGCAGCACGATCACCGGCTACAACGTCTACGAGGGGACGAGTGCTGGCGGGGAGTCCGCGACCCCGGTGAACGCGTCGCCGCTGTCGGGCACCGCCACTTCGTACACCGTGAGCGGGCTGACCAACGGCACGAAGTACTACTTCACCGTCAAGGCGGTCAACGCCGTCGGGAGCTCGTCGGCGTCTAATGAGGCGTCTGCTACCCCGGCCGCACCCGCGACTGCCCCCGCTGCCCCGACCGTTCTCACTACCACAGCGTGCTAC
>JAJZWQ010000250.1 GCA_021846605.1 Bacillota bacterium
GCCGACTGCTGTATATCGCCTGCCGCAGTGCCAACGCGCAGCGCGCGGTCGAGCTCGGTTCGTCTTCCGGCTACTCCGGGATCCATCTGGCGGCGGCGCTGGCCAGCACCGGGGGCAGGCTGTGGACCTGCGAACTCGAACCGCTCAAGCTCGCGCTTTCGCGCCGCAACTTCGAGGCGGCCGGGGTGGCCGACCGGATCACCCACGTCGAGGGCGATATTCTGGAGACCCTCCCCGCCCTGTTGGCCTCCCTGGACGGTCCGCTGGACTTTGCCTTCCTGGACGCCGTCAAGCCGGACTACGTCCGCTACCTTGGCCTGCTGCGGCCCCACCTCCACGTCGGCAGCCTGGTCGCCGCAGACAACGTGGGTCCGCACAACGCCGAGGTGCTGCGCAGCTATCTGGAGACCGTCGGGGCCGCTCCGTTTGTGACCAGCATCGTGCCGACGCGCAACGCGGAGGGAAGGCAGGATGCGCTGGCCCTCAGCCTGGTCACCGAGGGCTAGGCGGCTAGGCGGCGCACAGCCAGGCGCTGGCACTCGTCCCAGCGCCCCCGATGCGCTACCATGGGGGGCGTCCTGCGGCGCACCTGGGGGTGAGTGGCGCCGATGCAACGGAGTGTGGGGCCGGGGGCGCGCGCCGGCGACAGCCTGCGCCCTCGGGCTGCGGCCGATGGTGAGCGGGCTCGGATGTTGCGCTACGGACGTGCCTGGCGCCAGGCACTGCAGACGGGGCAGAGGCTCGTGCGCGACTTTGGCGCCGCCCGGGTGGTGGCCATTGGCACGCTGGTCCACCCGGACCGCTTTCACAGCGCCAGCCGCATCGAGCTCGTGGTCTTCGGCCTGCGGGCGGATGTGCTGCAGCGCGCCCGCAGTCTCGCGGCGGATGCGGCGCTGCCGGCACGCATCGTGGACGGGGACCGGCCCACGGCCGACATCCTGGCCCAGGTGAGCGGCGAGGGCGTTGAACTGGCGCGGCGCAACGGCCTTTACTGAGTTACACCTGACCTGCGTCGTCCTCGGGGCCAAAGACGGCCCGGGCGGCCGCCTGCTCCGCGGGCGTAAAGGCGCAGATCATCACCAGGGCGGGCAGCGGGGGCACGGCGGTCCGCAGGGCGTCGGCGATGCGGCGGCATGAGGCTTCCGGGGACAGACCAACGATGCCCCCGCCCAGCAGGGGAAGCGCGACCGACCGACAGGAATGCGCGACCGCGAGCGTCAGGGCGCGGTGCAGGCTCTGGCGAAGCTCGGCCTCGCTGGCGGGGCGGGCGTCGGCACCATACTGGATGGTTGGCACGTGCACCACCACTCGGGCGGCGAGGTTGCCCGCCGCGGTCGCCACGGCGCTGCCCAGCGGGCAGTGTCCGATGCGGCGGCTCTCCGCCGTCAGGCTCGGGCCGGCGGCGTGGGCGATGGCCCGAGCCACGCCGCCACCGTGGACCAGGTCTGTGTTTGCGGCATTGACCACCGCGTCCGCTGAAGAGGCCAGGACGCTTCCCGGAAACACCTGCACCCGCATGCCCATCCCTCCAGCCATCTCCGCCGGAGCCGGCGCGGCAGGCGGATCCGGCGGCGCGCTCGCGTCAGCCGCGCGGGTCCAGCGCATGCCGCAACCCATCGCCCACAAGAAAACAGCAGGCAAGCGTCAGACACAGGACCAGGCTGGGGAAGGCAAACTGCCAAGCGTGCGCCGGCAGGCCCGCCGCCCCCTGCGCCACCATGGTACCCCAAGAGGTGTCCGGGGGTTGCACACCGAGGCCGAGGTAGGAGAGATAGGCTTCGGCGAAAATGGCCTGTGGCAGCGAAAAGGAGAGCCAGGCGAGCACGGGTGCCCGCAGATTGGGCAGCAGGTGGCGGCGCAGCACGTGCAGGCCGGGCGCGCCGCTGGCCCGGGCCGCCAGGACAAAGGGCGCCCGGCGCAGCGCCAGCACCTGCCCCCGCACCAATCGGGCCATGCCGAGCCAGTTGACCAGGGCGATCGCCACGACGATGGTGGCCAGTCCGCGGCCGAGCAGCAGCAGCAGCACCATGGCCACGACCAAGTACGGCACGCTGTACAGCAGGTCGACACCGCGCATCAACAGTGCGTCGGCCCAACCGCCGCTCCAGGCGGCCAGCGCCCCCCACACCGCACCCACGACCAGGTCCAGCGCGACCGCGGCCAGGCCGATCAAGAGCGAGACGCGGCCGCCCAGACAGACCCGCAGCGCCAGGTTGCGTCCGAGGGCGTCGGTGCCAAACCAGTGACCCGGACCCGGCCCAAGATTCGCCCGCCGCAGGTGCATGACGCCGGCACTGGCCGGCAGCAGCGCCGGACCGAAGACGGCGACCAGCGCCACCGCGGCCAGGATGGCCAGGGCGGCGGCGGTGACGGGATTGGCGCGCAGGCGCCCCCATGCCTCCGTTGGCCGCGCGGCCCTCACGACCGCTGCAACTGGGCGGTGCGCACCCGGGGATCCAGCACGCCGGCCAGCAGGTCGGAAAGCAGATTGGCTCCCGCGAGCAGGGCCGCGTAGAAGACGGTCAGCCCCAGGACCACCGGATAGTCGCGGTCCAGGACGCTTTGCACGAACGCCCGGCCCAGGCCGGGAATGGCGAAGGTGTGTTCGACGACAAACGAACCCACCAGGAGTGCGGCCACCATCGGACCAAGCGCCGTGGCCACCGGCAGCAGGGCCGGCCCGAGCACGTGGCGGCGCAGCAGGGTCCAGCCCGCCACTCCCTTGGCGCGCGCGCCGCGGACGTAGTCCGACGTCAGCACCGCGCCGGCCTGGGCGAGCGAGGGCAGCACGGCCTGCGCCGGCCGTCCCCACCCCGCCACGGGCAGCCAGGGCAGGCGCACCGCGAAAAACGCATCCAGCCCGGCGGCCAGCACGAAGTTGGGGACGGCCAACCCGGTTACGGAGACGGCCCACACGACCGCATCCCCGACGCGGCTGCGGCAAGCCGCCAGGCCCAGGAGCGACCCGAGCGGTACCGACCAGGCCAGCGTCAGCAGCCCGAGGGTCGCCGAGACGGGCCAGCCCTGTGCCAGGATGGCCGCGACCGTGCGGTGCGGGTTCACCAGGGACCAGCCCAAGCGGCCGCGCAGCAGGTTGTGCAGGTAGCGCACATACTGAAGCCGCAGCGGCAGGTTCAAGCCATAATGCGCGATCAGGTCGCTTC
>JAJZWQ010000251.1 GCA_021846605.1 Bacillota bacterium
GTCCATGGCCCGCCGCAGCGGACTTGAAAAGATCCGCTGCGGCCGCCACCGCGCCCACAGGTCCGCCTGGGCCAGTTGCGCCACCTGCAGGCGGCCGCGCTCGGTCAGGGGCGGATCGGGCTGGTGGCGGTCCGACGGAAGGGTGTTGTTCAGCGACTCGCCGTGCCGGACCAGAAAGACATCCACCGCGGCCGCCCCCTTCAATCCCCCGGTTGCTCGTGCTCGACGTTCAGCCAGGCGCCGAAACGCCCGCGCCCCACCGTCACCCGAAACACGCCCTGCAGGGTGGGTGCGATCGCCACCGGCAGGCCATCCACCACCAACCGCTCGTCCTGGGGCTCGGCCGGAGCGGGGGCGGCGACCGGACGCCGCAGCCCACAACTGCCGACCGCGATGCGCAACACCTTGTTGCGCACGCCGTCCAGGGAGTCGGCCGTCAAGAGTTCCCGCGCCTCCCGCACCGCTTCCGGGGTCAGCACCACCCGATCCACCACCGCTTCCCCCCCAGGGGCCGACCCGGCCCCCTCAACCCCGAGGGGGCGCCGGCCCGCCATCCCCCGTATCTTCGCCCCACACCCACCCGTCGGCAAGCCCGGCCGGTGCGCGGGGAAGTTCCGATGCCGCCGCCGCGTCACACCACAGCAGGGCATTCGCGTGCCTCCGCAGGGCCGAGGCCGGACAGGCCGGCCCCACCGGATCGCACAGGGCCCGCCGCAGGGCGGCCGCCTTGCGCGCCCCCGGCACCACCGCGCACACGAAGCCCGCCGACAAGATGGCGGGCACCGTGAGGGTCAGCGCCCGGCGCGGCACGGCCTCCAGGTCGGGAAAGCAGCCATCCTCCACCTGCTGGCGGCGGCAGGCCTCGTCCAACTCCACGGCCTTCACCCACAGGGGGTCCTCCAGATCGGCCAGCGGCGGGTCGTTGAATGCCAGGTGCCCGTTATCCCCGATGCCGACGCAGGCGATGTCCAGGGGGTGGGCGCGCAGCAGGGCCGCATAGCGCGCGCACGCCGCGTCCGGGCCGGCACCGACGTCGAGGCGGTGCACGGTCCCAAGCGGAACCTGCGCAAACAGGTGGCGGTCCAGCCAGGACGCAAAGCGCTGGGGGGCGCCGGCCGGTAGATCCACGTAATCGTCGAGCTGAAAGGCGACCATGCGGGGCCAGGGAATCCCCGGCTCCCGCCGCAGGGCCTCCAGAAATTCGGCCTGCGAAGGCGCGGCCGCAAACGCCACATGCACCGTGCGGGGCCGACGCCGCAGGGCCCGCAGCCGCTCCGCCACGGCCCGCGCCGCCTGCCGCGCCATCTCCTGGCGCGTCGCACCCACGTGGACCACCAGTCCGAGGCCGTCCGACGCCTTCATCCCCACACCCACCCCCGCCGGCATCCATCCCGCAGGCGCCCGCCGCGGCGGCGGCCCGTCAACGGACGCCGCGGATCCGCCAGACCAGGCCCGAACCCACCAACGCATACAGCCCCGCCAGCACGAACACAGCCCGGTAGGCGACCGTCTGCTGCGGCAGCAGCAGGAACACCCCCCCGGCCAGGGCCGGCGCGAGCATCTGCGGCACGGTGATCGCCAGACCCCAGACCCCCATGTCGCGCGCCACCCCCGAGGCGTCCGGCAGAACATCGGTGGCCAGGGCCCAGTCCACGGAGATATAGGCGCCATAGCCGGCGCCAAAAAGCGCCCCCACCGCGCACACCGGCCAAAACCCGTGCACGGCCAGGAACGCCAGGGATCCGATCCCCATCGCCACGCCGGCGACGGACACGATGGCCCGACGGCCGACCCGGTCGGACCAGCGGCCGCACCAGAGGGTGACCGCGCTGGCCGAAAGGATGGTCACCGCCACGATGTAGGAGGTGTCCTGGATCGCGTGGGGGAGGCGCAGGACGTCGTGGAGGTAATACGCAAGGTAGGTCAGCAGTGTGTAAAAGCCGAGCATGACCAGGGCCCGGGTGACCATCACCCAAACCAGGTTGGCGTAGTTGCGCGTCCCCCGCCGCACCTCCGGCCGCGGCGGCGGCATGCGGCCCTCGGGCAGGCCAAAGACGGTGACGGCCACACCCGCGGCGAGCAGCACGGCCAGGAAGAGCAGCATCCAATGGTAGCTGGCCGGCCGCACCAGCAGCGCCGCGCCGATCGCCCCGACCAGAGCACCCAGGCTCGACATCAGCCCCTGAAAGCCGCTGGCCTTGCCCCGGCCGGCGTCGGGGACCACCTCAGGGATGTAGGCCTGGTAGGCGGCGATCGCCACGTTGTACGCAAACTGCAAACCGAGGACCGCCACGATCAGTTCGGTGTAGCCGCGCGTATACCCCAGCCACACCGTCGCCGCGACCGCCAGCACGCCGCCGCCCAGAACGTACGGCCGCCGACGCCCGAAGCGCGATCGCGTGCCATCGGACAGCCAGCCGGCCAGCGGATGCACCACACTGGCCAAGAGCGTGCCCAGCATCGCGATCAGGCTGAGCGCCACGACCTTGCGCGATTCTCCCACCGCCTGCAGCACCAGGAGGGGCAGCAGGACGGTCAACAGGGCCTCCCAGAGGGCGTTGCCGGAAAACCATAGAAAGCTGAGCCGGAATTGGTCCGCCCAGTTCCCCGCATCGAACGGACGACGCATACCGGCCACGGGCGCCACCGGTTCGACGCTGCTCATGGCATCCCACCACGGTCGGCCCAGGGCTTCCAGGGTCGCGGCGCAAACAGCGGCAGGTCGCGGGCTCGCAGGTGCGCCAGCACGGCCGCCAATCCCTGGTGCGCGGGGATCCACGGTTCCATACGACCACCCCCAACGGCCGCCCGCCGGTCGGCACCGCGCAGCATCGCTTCCCCCACCCGGTGGTGCTTCCCTGCCGCCTGCAGCCGCAGGAGCGAACACCCGGCGCACGGAATGCCCCCGACGCGATGGGGGTGGCACCATGCGGATCGGTCTGAACGCGGGCATCTTCCCGGGGAATCCGCTGCCGACGGCGGCGATCCAACGCGCCCAGGCTGCCGGGGCACAGGGACTTGAACTCAACGTCGTGGCCGAGGGCCCCTTTTCCCTTGAGACACCGGAACCGGACCTGGCCGCGCTGCGCGCCGCGGCGGCGGACGCCGGCATCGCCCTGCCGTCGCTCCACTGCGGCCTGCACTGGAAATACCCGCTCACC
>JAJZWQ010000001.1 GCA_021846605.1 Bacillota bacterium
TACAAGACCACATGGTACGGGTCCCGGCTGATCGTCGCCCCCCGCTTCTACCCGTCGACCAAGACCTGTTCGGCCTGTGGTCACACCAAGGCCGAGATCTCACTGGGCGAGCGGGTCTTCCGTTGCGCGGGAGGTGGGGCAGAGATCGACCGGGACCTGAACGCGGCGCGGAATCTCGCGTCGCTTGTCGCCGGGAGTTCCCCGGAGACGCGAAACGCCTGTGGAGGAGAAGGCTCTGGCTGAGAGCACTGCCCGGCGAAACCGGCTCCTGCGAAGCAGGAATCTCCAAGCAGGCGCAAGCGGTTGGAAACAAAGGGCTATGAAGAGAGGAACGGTACGTTGTGGCGTTGCATGTGGTGCTGGTCGCGCCGGAGATCCCGCCCAACACGGGGAACGTGGCCCGCACCTGTGTGGTGACGGGGTGCCACCTGCACCTGGTGGAGCCGCTCGGGTTTTCCCTGGATGCGTCGCGGGTGCGGCGGGCCGGACTGGACTACTGGCCCAGCGTGACGCTCTCTGTCCATCCCGACTGGCCGTCCTGCCGGGAGGAGTTGGGGAGGCGGCCGATCTGGCTGTTCACCGCGCACGCCATGCGTCCGCACGCCGCCGTGCGCTATGGGGCCGAGGACGCCCTGGTCTTCGGCGGCGAGAGCCGCGGGCTGCCGTCGACCATCCTGGAGGGCATGCCCGACTCCTGGGTGCGGGTGCCCATGCTGCCGGGGTGGCGCTCCCTCAATCTGGGCAACGCTGTGGCGATCGCCGTCTATGAGGCGTGCCGGCAACTGGGGTATCCGGAGATGTGCTGAGCGTCTGCCCCCAAAGCGCCGTCGGGTGCTACGAAAGGCATAGATACACCGGCCCAGGAGGGTGCCGGGCGCCCCGGGACCCAGGGACGGATCGGCCGCGGGATGCGGCTCCCATGGACGGGCCTGTTTCGGGGCGCACCCTCTCACCTCTGGTCCCAGGAACTCCGCTTGCCTCGAGCGCGGCTTCCAGACCGGCACTTGCGGCCGTCTGGGCCGCGCCCCTCCCCATGCGCGCGGCACCGGCCCCGCCAGCTTGGCGCGCTCGGCTACAATGCCCGGGGGGGAGTGCCGCGCGTGTCTGGAGCGCGAGTCGGGGCCCTGGCGGCCGGAACGAGCTTCGAGGTGGAGATCACGTCCCTGGCCGCCGAAGGGGACGGTGTCGGGCGGTACGGCAACCTGGCCGTGTTCGTGCCCCAGGCGGCGCCGGGCGATGTGGCGCGGGTGACCGTGACCGAGTCCGCCGCGCGCTACGCGCGGGCGCGCATCGTGTCCCTGCTGCGACCCGGTCCGGACCGGGTCGCCCCGCCCTGCCCGGTGTATCAGGAGTGCGGGGGCTGCACCTGGCAGCACCTGGAGTACGGCGCCCAACTGCGCTGGAAGCGCACGATCGTGGTGGAGGCCCTGCAGCGCCTGGGGCACGTGGAGGCGGCCGAGCGGCTGGTGCTCGGGGTCCTCCCGGCCGACCCTCCCTGGCGGTATCGGCACAAGACGGCGGTCCCCTTCGCGCCCCCCGCCCGCCCCGGCGGGCGGATACGGGCGGGCTTTTACGCACGGCACAGCCACCGCATCGTGTCCTTCGACGCCTGCCAGATCCAGCACCCCCTGCTGGACCGCCTGTTGGCCGCCACCCGCCGCCTGGTGGACGAACTGGGGGTTCCCGCCTACGACGAGCGGACGCGCGCGGGTCTCCTGCGCCACCTGGTGGCGCGCGTCAGCCACGGCGGCGACCAGGTACTGGCCGCGCTCGTCACCGCCCACCCGGAGTTCCCGGCCGGGCCGGCGCTGGCGGCCGGGATGCGCCGGGCGGTGCCGGAGTGCGTCGGGGTGGTCCAGAACATCAACGGCGCGCCGGGTAACGCCATCCTCGGCGGGGTGACCCGGGTGCTGGATGGGCGCGACCATCTGGTCGAGGAGCTGGACGGCATCCGCTTCCTGGTCTCCGCGCCCTCCTTCTTCCAGGTCAGCCCGGTGCAGGCCCGCGTCCTGTATGGCGTTGCGGTGGAGCAGGCGGCGCCCACCCTGGGGGACACCGTTGTGGACCTCTATGCCGGGGTGGGGACGCTCTCCCTCTTCCTGGCCAGGAGCTGCGGGGCGGTCGAGGCGGTCGAAGAGGTGTCCCCGGCCGTGGCGGACGGCCGCCGCAATGCCGCGGCCAACCGGGCGGGCAACCTGCGCTTCCACCTCGGGCGGGCCGAGGACGTCCTCCCGGCCCTGGTCCGCGCAGGGCTGCGGCCGGATGTGGTCGTGCTGGACCCGCCCCGCAAGGGCGCGGCGCCGGAGGTGCTGGCCGCGCTCGCGGCGGCGGCGCCGCGGCGGGCCGTCTATGTGTCTTGCAACCCGGCGACCCTGGCGCGAGACGTGGAGGCGCTGGCCGCCGGCGGGTACCGGCTGGCTGTGGTGCAGCCCGTCGACATGTTCCCCCAGACTGCCCACATCGAGTGCAGCGCGCTACTTGAGCGACTATAGGGCGGGAGCGGATAGCAAGAGGCCCCCCGGGTTGGCGGGGGGCCTCTTGGGGATGCCGCGGTCCGCTGAACTACTGCTGGCCGGGCCGCGGGCGGCGGCGCGTCAGGCCCCAGGCCCCGGTGGCGATGAGCAGGATGCCGCCGACGAAGGGCAACGGGCCGGACCCGGTCTTCGGCACCGTCGTCGTGCCGCCGATGGTCCCGCTAGTGGTCGAGCTGGTGGTCGCCGCCGTGCTGGAGTTTGAGGAACTGGTCGACGAGTTCGCCGTGCTGGAACTGGTCGTGCTCGCGGCTGTGCTGGAACTGGAGGTGGTCGCCGACGGCGACGCGCCGGTCTGCCCGAGGACCGTGAAGTCCTTGAAGCCGATGTCGGTCGGCGGCGCCTGGCTGCCGCCCTGGTCGGCGTTCAGGCCGATGTCCACCGGGGCGAAGGTGCTGGGCATGGTCTCCGCGTTGGTCTCAACCCAGGTGGTACCGTTGGTGCTGTAGTAGCCGGTGTAGGTGTTCCCGGACTTCGTCAGCCGCAGCCAGAGCGGGTCGTCCTGCGAGGCGCAGGCCACCGTGCCGTTCGTGGCGGCCACGCTCGGCTGGGCGACCGTGCCGCTGGACAGCCAGCTGACCTGCAATTGGCAGCCGGCCGGCTGGCGAATGATGCGCAGCCAACTGGTCGGGCTGACCCAGGCGTAGATGCCGGCCTGGACGAAGTTCGGCGGCTGGATGCTGGTCAGCGTGGCCCCGAAGAAGGACTCCTCGACGCTCACTGTCCAGTTGGCGCTGGAGGAGACCGGTTGCAGCACCATGTTGTGCAGGTGCTGCGCCCAGGCGGCGTTCGGGCCGTACTCGGTGCCGATGGTCATCCAGCCGGGGTTCTTGGTCATGGACAGCTGCGAGTCCTGACCGACCACCTGTGTCCAAATCCTGGTGTTCAGTGTACCGGTTGCCAGCGTACTGGAGTACGGCCCGCTGCCGCTACTCGCGGCAAAGACCGCCTGACCTGCCGCCAGCAGGACGCCGCCGGCGATCGCGGCCGCCGCCATCCGGGATGAAGGAGTCCGATGCATTTCTCCAGGCCCCTCTCTCCGGGTGTGAAGCCAAGGTGCTATACGCGCTCTACGGCGCTTTTCCTGTTGGGTTGTTCCTGCATCGCCGGCCCTGCAGACGTCAGAACCCCACGGCTGAAGCCGGGGGCTTGCAGCTACCGGATCGTGCTGCGATAGGCCGTCTGACGATGCGGCCCGCCAGTCCCACGTATAGCGGGGCTGGCCAGGGAGGTGACGCTTATGTCCGAAACTGTTTCCGGCAAGCCGGTGCCTTTGGACAACGCCGATCTCCCGTATGTTCCGCGAACGTTTTACGCGCCGACAGATTCCTCGGCGCAACGCCATACGTTCTGTTTTCAAGGTGCGTCTCCATTTTACCACAAGGGAGGGAACGCGCGGCCCAGCCCACGGCTGAAGCCGGGGGTATCAGACGGTCGCGCGGAGATTGTGATGAAGGCGCTTCGGTTCCTGGGTCGAATCGGTGAGTACACGCCGAGCACCACGGTTGCGCGTCGACCTGCGGTGCGACAAACGGGAGTGACGGGCTTGCCGCAGGATGATGCGCGTGCCGGGACCGTGGGACGCAGGGAATTTCTGAAACTGGGCGCGGGCGGCCTGGTCGCCGTCACCGCCTCATCGCTCCTGACGGCCTGCGGCGTGGCCCCGCAGGGTGCGAGCGGGCCGGCGAGCATCACCCTGCCCATGAATGCCGGGTGGCTCTTCGGCGGCCGCTACGATCTCGGGTTCACCCTGCCAGACTCCGCCTACACCCCCGTCACCGTGCCGCACTGCGTCACCCCGCTCTCGTGGTGGAATTGGAGTTACGCCTCCTGGGAACACCGCTGGGCCTACCGGCGGCACTTCTCGCTGCCGACGGAGTTCAAGGGCCTGCGCGTGTTCCTCCACTTCACCGGGGTGCTCACCGGCACCACCCCGACCATCAACGAGCACCTGCTGCCGCAGCACCTGGGCGGGTACCTGCCCTTCTCCTACGAGATCACCGGACAGGTCAAGCCCGGAGACAACCTGCTGGCCGTGGAGGACGACGGCCGCTGGCTGTATGTGCCACCGGAGGGCAGTCCTGGGGGGCCCAGAGCCATCGACTACCTGGAGCCCGCGGGCATCTACCGGGACGTGTACCTGCAGGCCGTTCCCCAGGTGTTCATCTCCGATGTCTTCGGGCGCCCGGCGGACGTGCTGGACGCCAGCAGGCGTCGCGTCGAGGTGCAGTGCACGGTGGACGCGGCGACGGTACCCTCGGGCACGCTGACGCTCCGATCGGAGTTGCGCACGGCCGGCAACCGCGTCGTGGGCCGGGCGACGGCCCCGGTGTCCGTGAAGGCGACCGGGCAGACCACGGTGTCCTTCACGGTGGGCAACCTGGGCGACATCGCCCTGTGGAGCCCCGAGTCGCCCACGCTCTACACCCTGAACACGACGCTCCAACTGAACGGGTCCGCCCTGCACAGCTACCAGGTGCGCCTGGGCTTCCGCGAGGCGAAGTTCGAGGTCGACGGCTTCTTCCTGAACGGTAGCCGGTACAAGCTCTTCGGGCTCGACCGCCACCAGATCTTTCCCTGGGTGGGGATGGCGATGCCCGGCCGGGTGCAGCGGCACGACGTCCAGATCCTGCGCCAGGAACTCAACTGCAACATGGTGCGCTGCTCGCACTACCCGCAGTCGCCCTACTTCCTGGACGCCTGCGACGAACTGGGTCTGATGGTCTGGGAGGAGACCCCCGGGTGGGGCTTCGTGGGCGATGCGGCCTGGCAGGCGCTCGTGGTCCGCGACGTGACCGACATGATCATCCGCGACCGCAACCGGCCCTCGGTGATCATCTGGGGCACGCGCGTCAACGAGGCGTCCAACAGTTTCGCGACGCTCTGGGCCCAGACCCGCCAGATCTGCTACCAGTTGGACGGCTCGCGCCCCAGTTCGGGCACCATGACGCGCCATTCTACCGCCGGCTGGGCGGAGGACGTCTTCGCCATGGATGATTACAGCCGCCACGGGACCAACATCGGCGTGGACTCCGTCGCGTTCCTGCTGCCGCCCCTGCCCGGGGTGCCCTACCTGGTCACCGAAGCCGTGGGGGCCCTCGACTCCCCGCACTACTACGAGCGCACGGTGCCGCAGTCCTGGCAGCAGCACCAGGCCGTGCTGCATGGTGAGGTGCACAGCGACGGGGCGCTGAACAACGGGTACAGCGGCGTGATCGCCTGGTGCGGCTTCGATTACGATTCAGACAACGGGGATCAGCAGTACGGCGTCAAGTGGCCGGGCGTCTGCGACACCTTCCGCGTGCCCAAGCCGGGCGCCGCCATGTACCAGTCGCAGGTCTCCCCGGACGTGCACCCGGTGATCCAGCCGTCCTTCTATTGGGACTTCAACACGACGTCGCCCGTGACCGACCTGATGACGGAGGCCGTCATCTGGTCCAACTGCGACCGCCTGGAGGTCTACGTGGGGGGCAAGCACTACCAGACCTTGCTGCCCCAGAAGACCGCGTTTCCAGGGCTGGCCTACCCGCCCTTCTACCTGGACGTCACCCGGGTGACCGGCACGGGCAATCCCGACCTGCAGGTGGACGGGTATGTGGGCAGCACCAAGCGCCTCTCGCGCAAGTTCTCCAGCGACCACAAGCTCGACTACCTGCAGGTGACCATCGACGACACCGAACTGGTGGCCGATGGGTGGGACGCGACCCGCGTGGTGTTCCGCGCCATGGACCGCTACGGTGCGCCTCGGCCCTACCCGAGCGGGAGTGTCACGGTGGCCCTGGAGGGACCGGGCGTCCTGGTCGGGGAGAAGGACTTCCCCTTTTCCTCCAACGGCGGGGTGGGCGCCGTCTGGGTGCGCAGCATGACGGACAAGGAAGGGACGGTCACCGTCACCTGCACCCACCCCACGTTGGGTTCGGGCAAGGTGTCCGTCCACGTGGCCACGCCGTCCACGCCGGTCTTCCTGGCGTAGGCGGCCCCGGAGAGAACGCGGCGCCGGACCCCGCGGATCCAGGGGCGGGGTCCGGCGCCCCCGCCGGTGTCAGGCCTCGGGCAGCAGCCCCTGGGCCTGCAGCCACTCCTCGGCCTCCATCGCGGCCGCGCACCCGGTCCCGGCGGCGGTCACCGCCTGCTGATAGCGGTGGTCGGCCACATCCCCGGCGATGAACACCCCGGGGATCGCGCTCACCACGCCGTGCGCGCTCAGATACCCCTGCTCGTCCTTGGGCAGGGCGTCCGCGAGCATCGCCGTGTTGGGCTCGTGCCCGATGGCGTAGAACACCCCGTCGGCGTGGAGGGTCTCCTCCGCCGTCTCCCCGTTGCTGCCCTGCAGGCGCAGGCCCGCCAGGCGTCCCCGCTCGTCGGTCACCAGGGCGGCCGGCGTGCGGTTCCAGTGGAAGTGGATGCGGTCGTGCCCCAGGGCCCGCTCCCGCATGATCTTGCTGGCGCGCAATTTGTCCCGGCGGTGGACCACGTGCACCTCGCGCGCGAACTTGGTCAGGTACAGCGCATCCTCCATGGCGGAGTCGCCCCCGCCGACGACGGCGACCACCTGATCGCGGAAGAATGCCCCGTCACAGGTGGCGCAGGAAGACAGGCCGTGTCCCCAGAGGGTCTTCTCCTGGGGCAGGTCCAGGGTCTTGGCCCGGGCGCCCGAGGCGACGATGAGGCAGTGGGTCCGGACGACGTCGTCCTCGCCCTCGAAGTGGATGCGGAACGGCTGGACGTCGAAGTCGATATGGCGCGCCAGGCCGGGCCGGTAGCGGGCCCCGAAACGCTCCGCCTGGCGCTTGATGTTCTCGATCAGGTCGTAGCCCCCGATGCCGTCGGGAAACCCAGGGAAGTTCTCGACCACGCTCGTGAGTGAGAGTTGGCCGCCCGGCTCCATCCCCTCGATCACCAAGGGCCGCAGGCGGCCGCGCGCGGCGTAGACCGCCGCGGTCAGGCCGGCACACCCGGATCCGATGATCACGCATAACTCGGCTGGCGCCTCGGGCAACACAGATCCCTCCCCCGCAAGCGGGTCCATTCTAGCATGCGCCCAAAGGCAGGCCACCCGTCGCCAGCGACGAACGCATCTCCGGGGGTGTCTGCGCTGCCATTGGACCAGGTCGCCCAGAAGGCCGTCGCCGCCCGGCGGGCCGTGGACGAGGTCGAGGACGGGATGGTGCTGGGTCTGGGAACCGGCAGCACCGCCGCCCTGGTGGTCGCCGAGATCGGCCGCCGCGTGCGGAACGGGTTGCGGGTGGTCGGCGTCCCGACATCGGAGGCCACCGCCCGGCAGGCCCGGGAGTTGGGCATTCCCGTGGTGACGCTGGAGGAGCACCCCGTCCTCGATCTGGACATCGACGGGGCCGACGAGGTGGACCCCGAGCGTAACCTGATCAAGGGGCTGGGCGGCGCCCTGCTCCGCGAGAAGATCGTGGCCATGGCCGCCCGCCGGCTGGTCGTCGTGGTGGACGAGAGCAAGCTGGTGGACCGACTGGGCGCCCGCTCCCCGCTGCCCGTCGAGGTGGTGGCCTTCGGGTGGCGGCGGACCGCGGCGGCGCTGACGGACCTCGGTGCCGCCCCGGTGCTGCGCGCGGGCCCCGCCGGCCCCGTGCGCACCGACGGGGGCAACTACATCCTGGACTGCCGCTTCGCCACTCTGGCCCTGCCCCTGTTTGGCGCCCGGCTCAAGGCCATCACGGGGGTCGTGGAGCACGGGCTGTTCACGGGCATGGGGCCCACCGTGATGGTCGGCGGCGCGGACGGTGCCTGCCGGGTGCTCTCTTGAGTCCGGTGGGCGCCTGCCGACGGGATCGAGCCGAGGGGGTGCGGGCGTGACGGCGGAACGGCGTGCGGGGTCCCTGGCGGAGCGTCTGGGACGGACCGGGTGCGTGCTGACGGCGGAGATCGACCCGCCCCGCGCCCCAGACCTGGGTGCCTTGCTGGAGCGCGCGGAGCGCTTCGCGCCGCACGTGGACGCCGTCAACCTTACCGACGGTTCGCTGGCCCGCGTGCGGATGGCGGGTCTGTTCGCCGCCGCGGCGATCCGCCAGCGCCTGGACCTGGAGGTCGTCGCGCACCTCACGGTGCGCGACCGCAACCGCATCGCCATGCAGGCCGACCTGCTGGGCGCCGCCGCATTCGGGTTGCGCGCCGTGCTGGCGCTCTCGGGGGACCCGCCGGGCAAGGGAGACGAACCCGAGGCCCGTGCGGCCGGTGACTTCGACACCGAGGGCCTCATCGCCCTAGTGGGGGCGCTGAACGGTGGCCACACCGCGAGCGGGCGGGCGCTGGAGGGCGCGACCGAGATCCTGGTCGGGTGCGCGGCCAACCCCGGGGCGCCGGACGTTGCCCGTGAACTGGACAAGCTCTCCCGCCGGGTGGAGGCGGGTGCGCGCTTCTGCCAGACACAGCCTGTGTTCGATGTCGAGCGCGCCCTGCGTTTCGAGGAGGGCCGCCGGACGCTGGCCATCCCGGTGTTTTATGGTCTGTTGCCCCTCAGGGACGCCGAACGGGCTCGTTACTTCTCCGCCATCCCGGGCATGGAGGTTCCCGAGGCGCTCGTGCGACGCCTGGAGGGCGGTGGTGCCGACACGGGGTTGGAGATCCTGACGGAGACGGCGCGGGCGCTGGCCCCGCGGGTTTGCGGCCTCCACCTCTTCCCGATGGGCAGCGCCCGCACGGTGGCGCAGGTGGCGACCGCCATCGCGCAGTGGCGTCAGGCCCCCTGAGCCCCAGCGGTCATCCTTCCTTAACGCCGCGCGCCGGGCGGCCCGCCCGGGGTGCCGGCAAAGCCGCCGCCGCCCAGCGGCCACGGCCGGGCGCCGGCCTGTCCCGACGTTCCCCCGGGCCGGAGAAGGTTGCGCGGCGGGAGGGAGACCCCATGGCCGCCCCGGACGCGGGACCCTGGCGGCCGCACTGGTCGGCGTACGGCGCGGAATGCCTGGGTACCGCGATCCTGGTGTTCGCCGGATTGAGCGTCGTCATCTTCGACTTCGGACCGGGCTCGCCGGTGGTCCACCTCCTGCCAGACCCCCTGCTGCGGCGCTTTCTCACCGGGTTGCTCTTCGGCGGGGTCGGGGCGCTGCTGGCCCTGAGTCCGCTGGGCAGGATCTCCGGCGCGCACCTGGACCCCGTGCTGTCTTTCGGATTCTGGCTGGCCGGGAGCCTGGGGCCCGCCGACACCGCGCTGTATGTGGCGGCGCAGGGCGTCGGGGCGGTCGGGGGGGCGCTGGCGCTACCCCCGCTGTGGGGCGGCTTCGGCGCGGCCGTGTCCTTCGGGATGAGCCTGCCGTCGGCCGGGTGGCTGCTGGCCCTGGCGGGGGAGATCATCGCCACGTTCTGCCTGGTCGGCGGCATCCTGTTTTTCGTGGGGCACCGGCGCCTGCGTGCCTTCACGCCAGCCCTCATCCCACCCCTGGTGTCTGTGCTGGTGGGGCTGGAGGCGCCCTGGAGTGGGACCTCGATGAACCCGGCGCGTTCGCTGGGGCCGGCGCTGGTGTCCCACTCCACGGGCGTGATGTGGATCTACGTGCTGGGTCCCCTGGTGGGGGCGGTCGCGGCGGCGGTGCTCTGCACCCGCCTGGACCGCGTGCACGTGGCGAAGGTCGCGCACCAGGCCCATGATCCGCACGGCCGGTTCCACGGCGATGCGGCCCACAGCCCGGTGGCGGCCATCAAGGCGGCCGGTGCGCGCCACATGGCGCGCTGATGGTGGACAGAACGCGGTGCCTTGGCGGACACTGGGTGTCGATCGTGGTCGGGAAGGAATCGTTGCGGGCAGACTGAATGCGGACGCGCGATGGCCCCGCCTCCCTGGAGGTCTCGCATGGGACACTCTCTGCTGAGACGACGACAAGGGTCTCCCTCTGTCGGTTTTGGAGGTGCCGGAATGCGCTGGTATCGGACGGTGCTCGTCGTCCTGATCGCCCTGGGCCTGTTGGCGGGGGTGCCAGACATCATCGGACGTCTGCACCTGGAGGGCGCGGACACCCGCGTTGAACTGGTCGCGGACCAGCAGACGTTTGTGCAGTTGGCGCAGGACACCAACACCCCGATCGTGCCGTTCTTCCAGCAGTTGAAGGCGGCCGGCGTCAACGGGATCGGCGTTTCGGAGTCCACCCTGTCCTCCCTGGAGGGGCAGGGCCTGGTGACCGTGGTCTCCGGCGTGGATTGGGTGAACGCCAGGCGGTCGGCCGGGGTCCCCGAGCCGTCCTTCACCGTCCACCCCAACGACACGTACATCCTGTTCGCGAGCACGGCCCCCTCCACGCTGCCGGCGTTTGTGGCCACGGGGCTCTCCAGCCAGGCGTCCGGGGTGCAGCAGTTGACGACCGGCGGCCATCCGGTGGTGGCGGTACCGCTGCCGCCCGGCAGCCTGCTCGGCCTGCCCCTGGGCTTTGCGCCCGGCGCCTTCCAACTGGCCCGCCAGGTGGGCATGGACATCGTGCCCCGGCCGGCCACCTCACCGTTCCCCTTCAACCCCAACGTCGTCTCGTCGCTGGTGCAGCGCATGGCCAGCGCGGGCCCCGTGCACTCGGTGCTGTTCGCGGGCGCCTCCACCTGGGCCCTGCCGGGGTACCCGTCCAGCCTGGACGCCTGGGCGGCGGCGTTCCGCAAGTATGGCTGGCGGCTGGGCCTGTTGGAGACGCCGCAGCAGTTGAGCAACGTGAACCAGCCCGGGACCTCGCAGTTGTCGGCGATGCTCAACCAGAATGCCGTCCGCGTGTATAGTGTGCCGACCTGGATGCTGGCCGGCTACTCGATGACGCAGACCGAGGCGGCGATCGTGGACAGCGTGCGCATCCGCAACCTGCGGTTGGTCTACCTGCACCCCTACACGACCGGTTCCAACGAGGCGGCCCGCACTGTTCAACTGTATTCCGAGGTGGCCAGCACCCTCCGGGCCGACCACTTCCAGTTGAGCCCGCCCCACCCGATCGGTACGCTCCAGGTGTCCACTGCGCAGCGCCTGGTTCAGGCGGTGGCGGCCGTCGCCGCCGGCCTGCTCCTGCTCACCCTGCTCTGGCCGTCGCTCTTGGCGTGGGGGTGGTGGCTGCTCGGGGTGCTGGGCGTGGGCTTCATCCTGATCAACCTGCATTCGCGCACCCTGGGCGGGGAACTCACCGCGCTCGGCGCCGCCGTGAGCATGGCGGGCCTGGCGGTGTGCTTCATCGCGAACCTGTGGAACCGGTGGTCCTCCGGGGACGCGCTGCCGCTCTGGAAGGTCTGGGCGCGCGGCGTGGCGGTCGGGGTGATCGCCGCACTGCTCTCCTTCGTCGGGGCCGCCATCGTCGGCAGTGTTCTGGGGAACACGATCCATATGATCGAATGGGAATACTTCCGCGGCGTGAAAGTCACGTACCTGGGCGTCCCGCTGATCGGCCTTCTGGCGTTCACCGGACTGGTGGGCCTGGGGCGCCGCGGGAAGGAGCGGCCGCAGGGCATGCTCTCCGAGGTCCAGTGGGTGGGGGACCAGCCCATCACCTACCGCCACGTGGCCGCGTTCCTCGTCCTGGCCGCGATCTTCGGGTACTACCTGCTGCGCAGCGGCAACGTGAGCGCGTCCCTCGTGTTGCCGCTGGAGGCGCAGATGCGGCTCTGGCTGCAGCGGCACCTGATCGCGCGGCCGCGCGAAAAGGACTTCCTGGTCGGCTATCCGTCCATCTTCATGGCGGTGTATTGCGCGGTGCGGCGCTGGCGGTGGCCCTTCCTGCTCTTCCTGCTGGGCACGGCGGTGGGTCAGGTCTCCATCGTGGACGCCTTCGAGCACCTGCGCACCCCGTTCATGTTGTCCATGGCGCGGGAGGGGCTGGGCATGGCGGCCGGCATGATCACTGGCACCCTGGGGTTGTTCGTGATCGCCGGGCTCGTGCGTCTGTGGGAGGCCTGGCACCGGCGGCCGGCCACCGGGTAGCCTTGGGGGCGAATGGTCGAAGGGGGCATGGCCCTGTCCAGGGTGGTGGTGTCTGGGTACTACGGGTTCGGCAACGCCGGGGATGAACTCATCCTCGGCGTTCTGTGCAGGGCGCTGGCCGGCCACCAGGTGACCGTGCTCTCTGCCGACCCCGAGGCCACGGCGCGCGAGCAGGCCGTCGACGCCGTCCACCGCATGGAGTCGCGCGCCATTCTCGGCGCACTGGCCCGCGCCGACCTGTTGATCTCCGGCGGGGGAGGGCTGTTGCAGGACGCGTCCGGTCCGTGGACCGTGCCCTACTACCTCGGCGTGGTGGCCGTCGCCCGCGCCATGGGCCGCCGTGTGATGGTCTACGCGCAGGGGATCGGGCCGTTGCGTGCGCCCTGGGCCCGCGCCGGGCTGCACCTGCTCCGCGGGGCGGCGGCCGTGACGGTGCGCGATGCTGAGTCGCGCGAGATGCTGCAGCGCGCCGGCGTGCGCGGGGTGCGCCTCACTGCGGACGCCGCGCTCTGCCTGGAGGCCCCGACCCGGGAGGGGGGCCTGCCGCCCGAACTGGCCGCCCTGGGGGTGGACGCGGGCCGGCCCATCCTGGCGGTGGCGCCGCGCCCCTATGGCGCCGCGGCGTTCTCGGCGGGGCTGGCCGCGGCCGTGGACGCGGTCGCGGCCAGCACCGGCGCCCAGGTGGTGCTGGTCGCCATGCAGCGGCGCGAGGACTCGGTGGCCTGCCGGGCCCTTGCCGGACTGCTGGCGTCCGGTGCCGTGATGTTGCCGGGCGAGGTCTCCCCCACGCGATACCCCGAGGTGTTCACCGCCTTCGACGCGGTGGTGGGTATGCGCCTGCACGCCCTCATCCTGGCCGCCCTGGCGCGGATACCGGCGGTCGGCCTCAGTTACGACCCCAAGATCCGCGCGTTTGCCCAAGGCCTGCACCCGGATATCGCCGACCTCCCCCTGGACAGCCCCCCCGACGCGATCTCCGCGGCGGTGGTGGAACGCATGGCGACCGCCGACGCCCGCCGGCCGGTCCTCGACCACGCCGTGAGCGACCTGCAGGCGCTTGCTGCGCAGAACAACGCCATCCTCGGAGGGTTGCTGGCCTCCCTGCCCGAGGGCCGCGGGCAACTCCCGCGCTCGGACCGCGCCTGATCGCCCCCATGGCCGGACATGGCGGCGGCCCCGCACGGGCGCGGCTACCCCAGCCGCTTCCGTTGCGGGCTTTGTGCTTGGACGGGCGATGCCAACGTCGTGGCGGCCCTGAACCTCCCGCGAAAGTGCGGGCGGGTTTTCCGCTATCGTCCGCGGAGGAGCGGCGAGCCGCCCAAGCCAGACGTGGCCGAAAGGCTGGCGCAGCGGCGAGCCGAGAGGGCGCACCGGAGACGGAGGGCGCGAACGGCAGGTCAACGCGGGATGGCCCCGCGGCCTGATGCCCTTGCGGCCGGCGTCGGCAGGCGCCGGCCAGTGGTGCGGCCAGTTGCTGGCGGTGCGGGCGTTGCCCGGAGAGGCGCATCGCGACTTGGCGTGGCCCGCGGACCTCGGAACCAGAAGCGGGCCTCGGCCTACCGGCCGACCCCGCGGCAGGGGCGGTCACGAATACCCGCCGTTCGACGCCGACAGCATCGGCGAGATGCGCCCGGAGCAGTGATGCTCCACGGCGGGCGGCTCGGGTCCCCGCCTTCATCCGCCGCCCGCCAACTGCTTTTCGACCGTCTGCGCGCACGTTTCGACGTCGGCCGTGGCGATCGGCTGTTGGGCGCCCACCTTGTACAGGCATGCGATCATCGGCCGCAGGGCGGGCCCGCAGGTGGTCTGAAAGCCGGGGGCGCAGCCGACCTTCCAGTTCTCCCCGTTGCCCAGGGATGCGCACAGCCCAGAGATGACCGGATGCGCGGCGCCGGCGACCGGCGGCACCTCCCGCATCTGCATCGAGGCGCAGTCCGGGCCGCCCGTGGCCGCAGAGGTCCCCGTCGTCGACTGCGAGGCCACCGACGAGCGCGCGGAAGCGGAAGAGGAACGGGCGGTCGTGGTCTGGGAGGTGCTGTGGGAAGCCTGCGTCGGCGACGATGTCGCGGACGGCGGGGGCGCGCCCCCCCAACGCGCCCCCGCGATGACCACCGCGAGCACGGCCACGCCGACCAGGGCCACGGTCAGGTAGGTCCCCGGCCCAGACCCTTGCCGCGCTTTGGACGCGGGCCGGGGACGCGCTGCCGCCCTTGGCGCGGGTTTGTCGGCATCCGCCACGGGGACCTCGACCATGACGAAATCGCGGACCCAGCGCAGGGGGGCCAGCACCACGGCGAGGAAGGACCGGTGTGGCCGGCGCGCGTTCCGCTTGTTCATGGGGGCACTTCCCATCTGCCCGCCTACCCGGCAACCGTTGTGGGCTCCGGGGGCACCGGCGGGGACGCCCCCCGGGTCAGGGGTGCCGCGGGCGGGGTCGTGCGTGCCATTGTACCGGATGCGCCACCGTCCGTCTCCAGCCCCCCGTTTCCGCGGGGGCTGGCTCGGGCCGGGGAGGGGGATCCCATAGGGGGTGGAAAAGGCGAAAAAGACGGAAACTCGACATTTGTGGCAGGACCGACGTTCTGTACTGTCGAAAATCTCCATCGTACTACCGCTGGGGTACGGGAGTTTCTGGAAGGGGCGATCGCCCATCATCAGCATGAAGGCTGTCCACAAGGTATATCCCCCTCGGATCGCGGCCCTTTCGGACGTGACCCTCAAGGTGGAGCGAGGCGAGTTCGTCTTCCTCATCGGTTCCAGTGGGGCGGGGAAGTCGACGTTGACGCGCCTTTTGTACCGGGAAGAGCAGGCGAGCGCGGGAGAGGTGCACGTCAACGGCCTGGATCTGATGGCCATGGCCTCGCGCCGGGTCCCCTTCTTCCGGCGGCACGTGGGCGTGGTCTTTCAGGACTACAAGCTCCTGCCGCACAAGACGGTGGCGGAGAACGTGGCCTTCCCGCTGATGGTCGCCGAATATGGACGCCGCGAGATCCGTCGGCGCGTGGGGCAGATCCTGGAGGTCGTGGGCCTGGAGCACCGCGCGGACGCCCTGCCGGCGGAACTGTCCGGCGGCGAGCAGCAGCGCGCCGGGCTGGCGCGGGCGATCATCAACAACCCGGTGCTGCTGCTGGCCGACGAGCCCACAGGCAACCTGGATCCGGAGAACTCCCTGGCCATCACCGAACTCTTGGTGGAGATCAACCGCCGCGGTACGACCTGTGTCGTGGCCACGCACTCGGCGCAGATGGTGGACCGCCTGCGTCGGCGCGTCGTCGAGATCGAAGGGGGCCGCGTCGTGCGAGACCAGATGCGCGGAGGGTACGTGGATCGGAAGGCGCTGATCCCGGAGGAGACCGAGCGCCGCCTGGCGCTGGCCGCCGGGGTGGCGGCACGCCGTCTGTCGCCTCCCAGTCCATGGTCGGTGCGCTCGGGGCGTCGCGCCTAGCTTGTGAAGGAGGCTGGCCTGTGCGGCTCCGCACCATCGCCCACCTGTGCGGTGAGGGCGTCGTCAGCGTATGGGACAACGGGCTGCTGAGCCTGGCTGCGGTCAGCACGGTGGGCATCTCGCTCTTCGTGCTGGCGCTGGTCGCACTGCTGGCGCTCAACATGCAACACCTGGCGCGGGTGGTGGACGCCCAGGTGCAGATCGTGGCCTACCTGCAAACGACCGACACGTCCGCGCAGGATTCGGCGCTCACCCAGCAGATCGGGGCGCTCCCCAACGTGACCCGGGTGACGTTCATCTCCAAGGCGCAGGCCCTGGCGCAACTCAAGCAGCAGTTCGGGCAGGACTCGTCCCTGTTCGCCAGCGTGCAGAACAACAACCCGCTGCCCGACGCGGTCGAAGTCTATGTGGCCAAGCCGGCCCAGGTGCAGTCCGTTGTCACGGCGGTCTCCGCGCTCACGGGCGTGCAGTCCGTCCGGGACGCCCAGAGCGTGGTGGACAAGCTCAGCGGCTTCACCCAGGCCGTGCGCGTCCTGGGAATCTTCCTGGTGGCAGCCCTGGCCCTGGCCACCGTGGTGGTGATCGGCAACGCCGTGCGCGTGGCGGTCTACGCCCGGCGGGACCAGATCGCGATCATGCGGCTGGTGGGCGCGACCAACGGGTTCATCCGCTGGCCCTTCTTCGTGGAGGGGGCGGTGCTCGGGCTCTGCGGCGCCGTGGTCAGCGGGGCGGTCGTCTGGTGGGGATACGGGTGGGTGGCTCGGGCGGTCGGACGCAGCATGGCGTTTTTGCCCCTCCTCCCCGCGACGCATGTGGTCCCCACCTTGGGGGAGTCCCTGCTGGGGGCGGGTGTCCTGCTCGGCGCGCTGGGCAGCGCCATCTCCGTGCGGCGCCACCTCAACGTCTGAGCGCTTGCGCCCGGCCCGCCCCACGGGAGGGGCGCGCGCCGAGCGCTGGCTTATACATGCGGAGCCACAGTCCGTCGGTATAATTGCCCAGCCTGGGCCGGCGGATCCCGCCTGGGCCCTGGCGGGGAGGGACCGGGATGGTGGCACGGCGGACCGCCGCCCTGTGGGGTGTCGTGCTGGTGTTGGTCACGGCTGTGCTCACCTGGGCACTGGCCACTTGGACCGCGGGCGGACCGCCGCCCGCGGGGTGGGGGGCGGCGGCGCACCTGCTGCGTAGCCCACAGGCCGCCAGCCTGGTGGATGGCCTGACCCTGATCTCCGAGCACTATCTGCGCACCCCCGACATGGCCCAGGTGGACCAGGCCGCCCTGCAGGCGGCGGTGGCCAGCCTGCGCGATCCCTACTCGGCCTACCTCAGCCCCGCGGCGTACAGCGCCCTGCGCAGTTCCGCCAACGGCCAGTACAGCGGCATCGGCATCGAGGTGGAAGAGCAGGCGGGGGGCGTGGTGGTGCGCGCGATCCTGCCCGGCACCCCCGCGGCCGAGACCCCCTACGTGGGGGCTCCGACCGGGGCGGCCCCAGGCCTGGCGGCGGGGGATCGCCTGCTCCGGGTCGATGGTCGGGCGGTGTCCGGGATGACGCCGTCGGACGTGCGCGCGGCCGTGGTCGGCGCCCCGGGGACGCTGGTGCAGTTGGAGGTCGACCGCGGTGGCCGCACCCTGACCTTCCTGCTGCGTCGTCAGGCCGTCACCACCGCCAGCGTCGTGGCCCGCATGCTCGCGCCGGGAGTCGGCTACATCCGTGTGCGTTCCTTCGCGACCGGGACGCCGGCCCAGTTCGCGGCCGCCGTAGGCCAACTGCGCGCCAAGGGGATGCAGCGCCTGGTCCTGGACCTGCGGAACAATCCCGGCGGGTTGCTCTCGTCCGCCCTGGGGGTGGCGCGCTGGATCCTGCCGCCCGGGGTGGTCGCCTACCTGCAGCCGCGTTCCGGGCCCCGTCAGGCCTACCGGCTGACCTCCACCCACCCCCTGGGGCTCCCCTACGCGGTGTTGGTGAACGGGCAGACGGCATCCGCGGCGGAGTTGCTGGCCGGCGCCATCCAGGACGACCATGGCGCCCCCCTGGTGGGCGAGCGCACCTACGGCAAGGGGTTGGTGCAGCAGGTGTTCCCGCTTCCGGACGGGGGGGCGCTGCGGCTCACGGTGGCCCAGTACCTGACGCCCGACGGGCGGGACGTCAACGGCACCGGGGTGGAGCCCGACCAGGTCATCCCCTTCCCCGGCGCGACGCCCCAGCAACTGGGGAATCCGGCGACCGACCCGCAACTGGCCGCCGCCCTGCGCTGGCTGGCCCGGCAGGCGGCGGCATGAGGGAAACGGGGGCGCGGCTGCGCCTGGGAGACCCGCTCCGGGCCCAGTTGCCATGGGAGGGCCGACCCCTGGTCCAGCACCAGGTGCGGATGCTCCTGGACGCTGGCTACGCCCCCCTCTGGCTGGAGGGGGGCGTGCCCTCGGAGGTGGCCGCCGAGCTCCCCGCGGACGCCCCGGTGGTCTGCGCGGAGGGGCCGCCCGGCACTCCGGTCTTCGACTGTCGCCGCCCCCTGGGCGCCCCCTCCGCCGACCTGCGCCAGCCCCAGACCGTTCCTCCCCAGGGATGGCTGCAGGCGCGGCGGGTGCGTCCGGGCCTCACCGTGTTCACCGAGCCGATCGGGGTCTGCCCGCGGTGGGGGACGGCGGACGTCCACGCCTACCTGATCGTAGGGGAACGCGCCGCGCTCCTCGTGGATTCGGGTACCGGGCTGGGGGGCATCGCCGCGCGCGCCCGCGCGGCCGCGCCCGACGTCTGGGCGCTGCATACGCACCGCGACTGGGATCACGTGGGGGAGGCCGGCGCCTTCCCCTGGGTGTGGGCGCTGGCCCGGCCCGGCCGGATCCCTGTGCGCACCTTGCGCCGGAGCCTGGAGCGGCCAGCCAACACCCCCTGGAGGCCGGCGGAGCCGCCGGGCTGGCCCCTGCCGCCCCCCCCTCGGCGCGCGCCTCCCTCCCGGATCGACCTGGGCGGTGTCCGCCTGGAGGTGCACCGGGCGCCCGGCCATACCGCGGATGGCCTGGCCCTGTATGACGCCGAGCGCGGCGACCTCTTCGCCGGGGACGCGCTGTATGCCGGGAGGCTCTTTGCCGCGGATCCCCAGGCCTTCGCGGCCACCTGGACGCGGCTACTGGCCCTGCCGGGGTTGCGCCGCATCTGGGGCGGGCACGGCCCGGTGCCGGTGACCCCCGAGCAGGTGCGGCGGTTCGGACGCCTGCAGGGAGGGGAGGCCCATGCGGGTCACCCCTCCACGGGTTCGGGCCGCCCCGAGGCCGCCGACCGGTAGGCGGCCAGGCACACGGCCAAGGCCGCCATCCCCTCCTCGCCGCCGACCAGGGGCGGACGGCCCTGTCCGGCGCAGTCCAGGAAGTGGCGGATCTCCTCGGTGAACGAGTCCCTGACCGGAAGCGGCTGCGTAACGAAGCCGTCGGCGCACGCCGCGTGGCGCTCGCTGTCCAGGTGGAGGCCACCCACGTTGTGCAGGCTCCCCTCCGTCCCATAGAGCCACATGAGTTCGTACCAGGGGAACCGGCGCACCGCCCAGTTCGTGGAGAGGGTCGCCAGCGCGCCGTTGCGGAAGCGCAGGGTGGTGAGGGCCAGGGCCTCCCCCTCCAGTCGCCCCTCCAGGACGCGCTGGACGCTGTATACCTCCTGGACGTCCCCCAGGAACCAGCGGAGCAGGTCGACCCGGTGGATGCCCGAGCCAATCAGCGCCCCGCCGCCCGAGCGCGTGGCGCTGCGCAGCCAGTGGGCCTCGGGGAGCCGCACATTCTGGTTGTGGTCGGCGCGGGCCGCGAACACCGCGCCCAGGGCCCCCTCGGCGACCAGGCGCTTGATCTGCTGGTACTGCGGGTCGAACCGCTCGTTGTGCCCCACCTGCAGGACGAGGCCGGCGGCGCGCGCCGCCCGCACCATGCGCGCGGCGTCTTCGAGCGTGGTGGCCACGGGCTTTTCGACCAGCACGTGCTTGCCCGCGGCGATGGCGGCCAACGCCACCTCCGCGTGGAGGTCATGGGGGAGGCAGATGTCCACCGCGTCCACCTCCAGGGCCAGGAGGTCGCGATGGTCCGAGCAGGTGTGTGGGGCGGACAGCTCCCGCGCGCGCCGGGCGGCCGCGGCGGGCACGGCGTCGCAGACCCCGACCACGCGCACCAGGCCCTCGGCCGCCAATTGCCGGTACCCCTCGGCATGGGCCCCCGCAATCCCGCCCGCACCGATCAGGCCGACCCGGACGGGGGCCATCCCGGACCACCTCCTGGCTGCGTGGGCCCGCGCGGCTGGCGCGTACCCACCCCCAGAGTGCGCGGGGGCCCGCGCGCGGGATACGCCCGTTGGGCCGCATGTCGGGTGCCCGGTCGGGCGGTGCGCGCCGGATGAACGCTCCGATACCTTGGGGCCGGATTCCGCAACGCAGGGAGGGTGCCGGCTGTGCGCTTTCACGAGGAGCCGGGCGTGCATCTGGACCTGGTCGGTCCCCACGGCGTCCTGGCGCGGTTCGCCTACGGGATGGAGGCCCCCAAACCCGCGTGGACCCACCTGGCCACGCTCGGCGGCGACCCGCTTGCGCTCCACCGCCCCTTCGACCACCTGCACCACCGCGGCATCATGCTGGCCTGGTCCGATGTCAACGGCTTCAACTTCTGGGAGGAGGACCGGGGCCCCCGGATCAGCGGGCGCATCGTCTGGCGGTGCTGGCTGGACCGCGTCGCCCGGCCCGCGGACGCCTGGGCCGCGGCCGAACTGGACTGGGTGGACCCAGAGGGGCGGCCCCTGCTGCGCCAGCGGTTGGCCTTCGGCGGCGCACTCCTTTTCGGCGGCGCCTGGCTCTTCCGGGTCGAGACGGTGCTCGCGGCGTTGGACCGGCCGGTGCGCTTGGCGACTCCCCCGCAGTACAACGGCCTCGGACTGCGTCTGGTCCGCTCGCTGCAGATCCGACCCCGCATCCTCAATTCCGTCGGTGGCGTGGGCGAGCAGGGCACCTGCGGCGTGCCCGCCGCGTGGTGCGACTACTCGGGATACCTGGACGGGGGCGTGGGGGAGGCCGGCGTGACCGTGCTCAGCCACCCCGGCAACGATCCGCACCCCGTTCCCTTCTTCACCCTCAGCGGGGATATGGCGTTCATCGGCGCCGCGCCGACCTACGCCCGCGAGCGCCTCCTGGCGCCTGGGGAGGCCTGGGCGCTCGCCTACGGCGTGGTCGCGCACACGGGCACGCCGGGGGCGGGGGAGTGCGCCGCCTGGGGCCAGGAGTATGCCCAGGCGGGCAGCCTGCTCGTGCCCTGAGTCCACCAGCGCCTTGCCGGCCGGGGGCCTGGCCGCGCCCGGCAATCGGGGGTTGGCGACCACGTCCCCCAAGCTCCTGGAGGCCTGTACCGGCCCCTCCCCGCCGCATACCCTGTGTTCCGACGGTATCTTCGGGCCCAAGACCGCGGCGGGCGTGGTCGAGTTCCAGATGGATGCCATCGCCAACTCCGCCGACGGCGTGGTCGGCCAGGACCCGGGGAGGTGCCTGCCGGCTGGAGGGTGCTCCCGTGACCCGTGGCGAGGCCCCCGCCGCCTGGCTGCCCCTGCGGGCATCGTGTAGGCTGGGGCGGGGGGTGGGCCGGTGGCGGGCCAGGTGCCGGAAGGGCTGGCGCAGGCGCTGGCGGCGTTGACGGGGGAGGCCGCCGCGCGGGGCGGGGAGATGGCCATCAGCCTGCGGCACCACGAGCGGGACGAGGCCTTCGACCACCTGGCGGACCGCCCCTTCATCGCGGCGAGCACGATCAAGGTGCCGATCCTGGTGGCCCTGCATGACGCGGCGGCGCAGGGCAGGGTCGACCTGGACGCCAAGGTGCGGCTGCGGCCGGGAGACCAGGTGACCGGATCCGGCGTGCTGCAACTGCTCACCCCGGGCCTGCGCATCACCCTGCGCGACCTGGCCGAATTGATGATCACCGTCAGCGACAACTCTGCCACGAACATGGTCCTGGACCGCATCGGGGTCGTGGAGACCAACGCCTGCCTGGAGGCGCTGGGTATGCGCACCACCCGCGTCCTGCGCGGGCTGCAGATCATCCCCGCCGGGGCCAAGGGGTTCAACACCGTGACCGCCGGGGAGTTGACGGGCCTGCTGCTGCGCATCGCGGAGGGACGCGCGGTATCATGGGAGGCGTGCCGGCGCATCGTGGCCACGCTGAAGCGGCAGCAGTTGAACGGCGCGTTGCCCGCGCTGCTGCCCGACCCCGAGGACGTCAGGGGTGGGGCGGTGGGCGCCATCCCCGCCTGGGAGATGGCGCATAAGACCGGGAACATCACCGGGCACGAGCATGATGTCGGCATCCTCTACGTGCCGGGGCAGAGCATCGTGATCAGCGTGCTGACCCGCGGCTGCGGGGAGGGCCGGGTCGCGCGGGACCTGATCGCCCGCGCCGGGCGGGCCGTGTGGGAGGCCTACGCGGTGCCGCACTGAAGCGAAGCGGGGGGGAGACCATGCCGGAGTTCAAGCTGCGCGCGCCGTTTCCCCCGGCTGGCGGTCAGCCGGAGGCCATCGCCGGGATCGTCTCCGCCTTTCAGGCCGGGGCACCGGCCGCGACATTGATGGGCGTGACCGGTTCGGGCAAGACGGCGACGATGGCCTGGACCATCGAGCGGCTGCAGCGCCCCACGCTGATCATCGCCCACAACAAGACCCTGGCCGCGCAGCTCGCGGGGGAGTTCCACGAGTTCTTCCCGGACAACGCCGTGGAGTACTTCGTCAGCTACTACGACTACTACCAGCCCGAGGCGTACATCGCCAGCACCGACACCTACATCGAGAAGGATACCCAGCGCAACGAGGAGATCGACAAGCTCCGCCACAGCGCCACCATGGCCCTGTTCGAGCGGCGGGACGTGATCGTCGTGGCCTCGGTGTCCTGCATCTACGGCCTCGGCTCGCCGGAGGACTACCGCGACCTGGTGCTCTCGCTGCGCGTCGGGGGGGAGTATCCCCGGCAACGCATCCTGCGCAAGCTCATCGATATCCAGTACAAGCGTAACGACCTGGAGTTGCGGCGCGGGCACTTCCGGGTACGCGGCGACGTCTTGGAGATCCACCCCGCCGGCAGCAGCGAGCGCGCGGTGCGCGTCGAGCTCTTCGGCGACGAGGTGACGCGCCTGACCGAGATCGACACCCTCACCGGCGAGGTGCTGGGGGAGCGCCGGCACGTCGCCATCTACCCCGCCACGCACTACGTCACGGCGCAGGACAAGCTGCAGCGGGCCACGCAGACCATCGAGGCCGAACTCGAGGAGCGCCTGCGCGAACTGCGGGGGCGCGACCGGCTGCTGGAGGCCCAGCGCCTGGAACAGCGCACGCGCTACGACCTGGAGATGATGCGCGAGGTCGGGTATTGCAGCGGGGTCGAGAACTACAGCCGCCACCTCACCGGCCGCGGCGCCGGCGAACCCCCCTACACCCTGTTGGACTTCTTCCCGCGGGACTTCCTGTGCATGATTGACGAGTCGCACCAGACGGTGCCCCAGATCCACGCCATGTACCCGGGGGACCGCTCGCGCAAGCTGGAGTTGGTGGAGTACGGCTTCCGCCTGCCGTCGGCCCTGGACAACCGCCCCCTCACCTTTGAGGAGTTCGAGGCCCGCATCGGGCAGACGCTCTTTGTGTCGGCCACCCCGGCCGACTACGAGTTGGGCCGCTCCACCGGACGGCTGATCGAGCAGATCGTGCGGCCCACCGGGCTTCTGGACCCAGAGGTGGAGGTGCGCCCCACGCAGGGGCAGATCGACGACCTCCTCCGCGAAATCCGGGCCCGGGTGGCGCGCAAGCAGCGCGTGCTGATCACCACCCTGACCAAGAAGATGGCCGAACAGCTGACCGACTACCTGCGCGAGGTGGGGGTGGCGGTCCGCTACCTGCACTCCGAGGTGGACACGTTGGAACGGATGCTCATCGTGCGGGACCTGCGCCTGGGCGCCTTCGACGTCCTGGTGGGGATCAACCTGCTGCGCGAGGGGCTGGACCTCCCCGAGGTCGGGCTGGTGGCCATCCTGGACGCGGACAAGGAGGGCTACCTGCGCTCCGAGCGGGCCCTGATCCAGACCATGGGGCGCGCGGCGCGCAACGTGGAGGGGCGGGTGATCCTCTACGCCGACAGGGTCACAGCCTCGATGGAACGGGCCATCGGCGAGACGCGGCGCCGGCGCGAGATCCAGCACGCCTTCAACGAACGGCAGGGGGTGACGCCGCGCAGCGTGGTCAAGCCCGTCCGCGACGTCCTTGAGGCGACCCGGGCGCCCTCGGCCCAGGCCGGGACCGCCCCACGGGGTCCTGTGGCGCCGCGGGAGGTGCCCAAGGTCCTGGAGGAGCTCCGGCGGGAGATGCGGGCGGCCGCCCAGCGCCTGGAGTTTGAACGGGCGGCCGAGATTCGCGACGCCATCATGGAACTGGAGGCCCGCCGGGCCAAGGATGGGCCCACCGCGCCCTCCCGCCCGCGCAAGTCCCGGGCCGGCAACCGCGCTTAGCTCACCCGCCGGCCCGACGCAGGTGGGCGGTGGCCTCGGCGCGATTGTGGAAGAGGTGGCGCACGGCCTCGACGCGGTAGGCCGGGGCCAGCCGCTCCCGCACCGCGCGGATCGTCTGCAGGGGATCGGGCGCGAAGAACTTGACGGTGAGGATGGCGTGCGCCCCGGGCCGCAGGCAGGGGGCGAAGCGGCAGGCCGCATCGGCGGCGCGCAGCGGATCCCAGCTGAGGTCCGCACAGAGCAGATCGAAGGGGCCGGCGGGTAGCGGCGCCCGCTGGACCGTCCCCCGGACGGCGGTCACGCCGGGGGCGTGCACCAAGCGCGGCGTCAACGGGGCGGTGTCCAGGGCGTGGACGCGCAGGCCGCGCGCCAGCAGCACCCCGGTCCAACCGCCGGGCGCCGCCCCCAGGTCGAGCGCGCGCATGCCGGGCTCCGCCGGGACGCCGAACAGCAGGAGCGCCTCCTCCAGTTTGCGCGCCGAACGGGCGGCCTCGTCCGGCGCGCGCCGCAGCCGCGCCTGGCCCCCGGCCCAGGGAGACAACTGGGCGGCCGTGGGCGCGCGCCCGATGAGCACGCGGCCGGGGGCGCACACCAGCGAGACGACCTCGGGCGCCGGCCCCCCCGTGACCAGGGTCCCTGTCGCGCGGAGGGCCTCCCCGGCCGCCGCCGCCACACTTCCCGGCGCCCAGGGGGCCGCGCCGGAAAGGATTTGGACCTGCACCTGCACGGGGCCGCCTCCGCCCAGGGGCCGCAGCCACTCGGGCAGGTGCGCGGCGGGCCAGCCCGCGTCCGCATCCACTGGGTACTCTCCCTGCACGGGGCAGGCGTGGCGGGGGAAGGTGCAGCCCGCCACGCGTGGCGCCAGCGCACGGAAGGGACCGGGCGCCGCCACGAGGAGGGCGCCCGGTGCCAACTCCGTGGTCTGCATGACCGGGAACACCCCGCGCAGTTCCCGGAGGGCCAGGTCGACGTATCGCGGCGCGGCGGTGATCATTGCCCGCATGCGCAGGCGGGACGGTCTCCCGTTCGCCTCCGGGGTCTTGGGCGGATGTCGGACAACGTCCAGCGCTCCCCTGCTCAGTCCCGCGGAAGGATTTGCCGCGGGCCAGCGCTAACCATTGTGCCATATCGCCTGGGCGAGGGGGGACACACGGACAGTACCAGCCGGATCCCTCCCGCCTGCGGTCCCGCCGCCGTTGGGAGGGATTGCCCCAGGAAGGGAGCGCTTCCGGCACCCGCCCGGTGCGCATGGCCAAGGAGGTGGTGCGCCGTGCAGTTGGCCCTGTACGGGAAGAACCTCGAACTGACGGAGGCGCTGCGCAACTATGTCCAGCAGCGGCTGGACAAACTCGATCGGCATTTTCACGGAGAGGTGCCCGTCGCCCAAGTGGTGCTCAGCGTCCAGCGGGAGCATCAGCGGGTGGAGGTGACCATCCCGTTCGAGGGCATGTTGCTCCGGGCGGAGGAGTCCGAGCACTCCATGTATGCCGCCTGCGACCTGGTGCTGGAGAAATTGGAGCGGCAGTTGCGCAAGCACAAGACCCGCGAGCACCGCAAGCTGCGGCACGACGTGCCGGCGCTACCCGACCACTCTGCGGACCCGGAGGAGGTGGGCGAGGAGGCGCTGGTCCGGGAGAAGCGCTTCCCCCTCAAGCCCATGACCGTCGAGGAGGCGCTCATGCAGATGAACCTCCTCGGACACGACTTCTTCGTCTTCCGGGAGGCGAAGACCGAGTCGGTCCAGGTCGTCTACCGGCGCCGCCACGGCGGCTACGGGCTGATCGTTGGGCGGTAGCGGCGGGGGGAGGACGAGGGTGGGCGACGCGTTGGGGGATGGCCTACGCCCGGCGGTGGCGTATGTCTTCGAGGGGGGCGGCTCGATCGGCAGCCCCCTGGAGGACGACCTGCGGCGGGTACGGCACGCCATCGCCCTGGACACCCTGGGTGCGCTCGCCGGCTTGGCGCGCCTGGGCGAACTCGACCAGGTGTTGCTGGTCACCGACCGCCCCGAACTGGCTTCTGCCGTGCCGCCCGGGGTCGACGTGCGCGACTCCAGCCCACGGCCGGGCGCTCCCCCCTTCCATTTCGGCGACTTCCTGGCGGACCTCATCGCGGAGCGGCGGCCTGCCCTGGCCATGGTGCTCGGCGGAGCGGCGGCCGCGCTCTGCGGGCCGGAGGACCTCCGCCGCTTCCTCACCTTGGCGCGCGAGAACCCGGGGGCTGCGGTCCAGAACAATCCCCAGTCTCCGGACGTCGTGGCCTTCTCCCCGGCGACGGCGGCCCTGGCGGTGGAGTTGCCCAACAGTGACAACGCGCTGGGCCAGGCCCTGGCGCTGGCCGGGCTGCGGCGGGTGCTGGTGGAGAACAGCGCGCGGGTCAACTTCGACGTGGATACCCCGACGGATGTCGCGCTGTTGGCCGGGGAGCCGGGGGCGGGGCCCCTGACGCGGCGGGCCTGCGCGGAGTTGGCGTGGGTTCCGCCGGCGGCGGCGCGACTGCGGGCCGTGGAGGACGTGCTGGCCACCGAGGGCGGCGAATTGGCGCTGTTCGGCCGCGTGGGCCCGCCGGTGACCGCCTATCTCAACATGCACCTGCGCTGCCGCCTGCGCGTGTTTTCCGAGGAGCGCGGCATGCGGGCGCTGGGACGCGTGGCGTCCGGTCGGGCCGTGTCCCTGATGGGCCGGCTGTTGGACCAGGTCGGGCCGCGGGTGTTCTTCGACCTGCTGGAGGGTTGCGCGGGGGCCTCCCTGTTCGACAGCCGCGTGCTCATGGCCCACTGGCGCGCGCCGTTGTCCGACGCCGACCGCTTTTACAGCGACATCGGCTGGGCCGCGCACGTCAGCGACCCGCGCTTGGCGGCGTTCACCGAGGCTGCCAGCCGGTCCGGCGCCCCGGTCGTGCTCGGTGGGCACACGCTCGTGTACGGTGGGCTGTGGCTGCTGGCCGACCGCGTGATCCGCCGGCACTATCCGGCGATCTGTTGACAGGCCGGGCCCGTCCGGCCGGAGGAGGCAGCGTGCCAAGCGAGTCCACCCGACGCGACGTGCCGCTTGATCCGCAGGGACGCGGCTCCGCGCGGCCGGGGGCTGATCTCTCCGCGGAGGAGGTGTTTGCGGCCCGGCACCCGCAACCCCGCATCGCCACCTCCGACCTGGAGGACAGCGCGGGCCGGGTGGTGGGCGTCTATGCCTGCCGTGTCGACCGCGCGCAGGGTGCGGCCCTCCCCGACCGCGTGCGGGTGGTCGTCAAGGCCTCGCGCCGGCTGGCCGTGGCCAAGGACATCCAGACGGCGTGGTTTACGGTGTGGAACGTGTACGTGCCGCGCGGGCGCTTCGTGGTCACCCCCGTGCGCTCGCCCCTCGACTTCCAACCCCGCATCCGCCGGCTGCAACTGTGCGAGATCACCTTGCACCACGACGGCGAGAAACTGGCGGCCACAACGGCGCTGTTCAGTGGCGGCCGCACCTATGAGGGGACGGCGGAGTCGCCCGCCGAGGGCGCCGACATCTGCCGGCTGGCCGCGCTGGCCACCATGGAGGCCTTGCGCGAGGCGCTCCCGCCCGAAGTCCAGATGGAGCTGGCAGGCGTGCGCCTCGTCGTGATCGCCGGCTGCAGGGCGGTGCTGTGCGCTCTGGCCGGACGGGACCGTGTCTTGCTGGGCGTATGCGAGGTCCGGGGCGACGAGCGGGATGCGGCCGCGCGGGCAGTGCTCGACGCCGCGAACCGCTTGCTGGGGCGCGTGCCCCGCGTTGCCCCGGGTGGGTGACAGTGCTACACTGCTACGGCGTGTTTGCAGTCTTGGAGCGATTCCCCCTGCACTCCATTCCCCGGAGGTGAAGCGGCGGTGGCGGGCTGGTTGCAACGCATGTTCAACGCCAACGAACGGGAACTGCGGCGCCTGGAGGGCGCCGTCGCCCACATCGACACCCTGGAGCCGGAGATGGAGGCGCTGAGCGACGCCGATCTCCGTGCCAAGACGGCGGAGTTCCGACAGCGCCTGGAGAACGGGCAGTCGATCGACGACCTCCTGCCGGAGGCCTTCGCCGTGGCGCGCGAGGCGGCCCGGCGCGTCGTGGGGTTGCGGCCGTTCGACGTCCAGTTGATGGGCGGCATCGTCCTGCACGAGGGCCGCATCGCCGAAATGAAGACCGGCGAAGGCAAGACGCTGGTGGCCACCCTGCCCGCCTACCTCAACGGGCTGATGGCCAAGGGCGTCCATATCGTCACGGTGAACGACTATCTGGCCCGGCGCGACAGCCAGTGGATGGGCCAGATCTACCGTTACCTGGGGCTGTCCTGCGGGCTGATCGTGCACGAGTTCGACGCCGCGGCGCGGCAGCGGAACTACGCGGCGGACATCACCTACGCCACGGAGAACGAACTGGGCTTCGATTACCTGCGGGACAACATGGTGTACGACCGCGCGGACCTCGTCCAGCGCCCGCTGCACTTCGCCATCATCGACGAGGTGGACTCCATCCTGATCGATGAGGCGCGCACGCCGCTGATCATCTCCGATGTGGTGGAGAAGCCCATGGAGATGTATTACCGCTTCGCCGGGGTCGTCGAGGACCTGGAAGAAGAGCTCGACTACCAGGCGGACGAGAAGATGCAGACGGTCGCCCCCACCGAGGAGGGCATCCACAAGGTCGAGCGGGCCCTGGGCGTGGAGAACCTCTTTGACCAGCAGAACATGAACCTGTCCCACTACCTGGAGAACGCCTTGAAGGCTAAGGCCCTGTTTCGCCGCGACGAACGTTACATCGTCAAAGACGGCGAGGTCGTGATCGTCGACGAGTTCACCGGGCGCCTCATGTTCGGGCGGCGGTATGGGCATGGCCTGCACGAGGCCATCGAGGCCAAGGAGGGCTGCCGCATCCCGCAGGGAACCCAGACGATGGCCACGATCACCTTTCAGAACTACTTCCGCCTCTACGAGAAGCTGGCGGGCATGACCGGTACGGCCGCCACCGAGGAGGACGAGTTCCACAAGATCTACAAGCTGGACGTGGTGGTGATCCCCACCCACCAGCCGATGGTCCGCCAGGACCACGCCGATGTCGTCTACAGCACCGAGCAGTCCAAGTTTCGCGCCGTGGTCGGCGAGATCCGCGAGCGCAACGCCGCGGGCCAGCCGGTGCTGGTGGGCACCGTGGACATCAACAAGAACGAGCGGCTGTCCAAAATGCTGGACCGCGAGGGCCTCCGGCACCAGGTGCTGAACGCCAAGCACCACGAGAGGGAGGCGCAGATCATCGCCCAGGCCGGACGGCTGGGGGCGGTGACGATCGCCACCAACATGGCCGGGCGCGGTACCGACATCCTCTTGGGCGGCAACCCCGGCTATCTGGCGCGCGAGCGTATGCAGGCCGAGGGCGTCCAGGAGGAGATGCTGCGCATCGCCACCGAGCGGGCCAGCGATGACCCGGACGCCCTGGCGGAGGAGGCCGCGTCGGTGGGCAGCACCCCCGAGGCGATCACCGCCCTGCGCCAGCGGTACACCGACCTCGTCGCCGAATTCCGCCAGCGCACCGACGCCGAGCACGAACAGGTGGTGGCCTCTGGCGGGCTGCGCGTCATCGGGACCGAGCGGCACGAGTCGCGGCGCATCGATAACCAGCTGCGCGGCCGCAGCGGCCGCCAGGGGGACCCCGGCGACTCGCGCTTCTACCTGTCGCTCGAAGACAACCTGATGCGGCTGTTCGGCGGTGAGTTCCTCCAGAAGACCATGGACTGGCTCAAGGTCGACGAGGACGAGCCGATCGAGTCGCCCATGGTGACCCGTGCCCTGGAGCGGGCGCAGCGCAAGGTGGAGGGCCGCAACTTCGAGGCCCGCAAGAACGTGCTGGATTACGACGACGTGCTGAACGAGCAGCGCGAGAAGCTGTACGCTCAGCGGCGTCAGGTCCTGCTGGAACACGACTGCCATCCCATCGTGGAACCGATGGTCCGCGACTTGGTGCGCGCCCTGGTGCAGGCGCACGCCCCGGAGAAGTCCGATCCCGAGGAGTGGGATCTGGCGGGGCTGGCGGCCGCGGCCGAGCAGTACTTCCTGCCGCCCGGGACGCTGACGGCTGACGCGCTGGCCGACCACGACATTCCGGAACTGCGCCAGTTGCTGGAGGAGAATGCGGCCGCCGCGTATGCCGAGCGCGAGGAGCAGGTCGGCGCCGAGGCCATGCGCGAGTACGAACGACAGGTGCTGCTCCGCGTGGTCAGCACCCAGTGGATCGAGCACCTGGAGGCCATGGACGACCTGCGCGAGGGCATCGGCCTGCGCGCGTACGGGCAGTTGGACCCGTTGACCCAGTACAAGATCGAGGCCTTCGAGATGTTCGAAGAGATGATCGCCCACATCCGTGAGGAGGTCGTGCGGCTGGTGCACCAGGTGCACTTCGTGCCGGTGGCGCAGGATCCCCCGGCCGAGGGCGGGGGCCAGCCCGTGGCGCAATTGGCCCAGGCGCCCCCCGACCAGGGTGCGGCGGAACGGGTGGAAGCCCTGCCGGAGGTGTCGGACGCCGCACCCGCCGGCATGCCGGGCACGCCCGGGGCAGCCTTCGGGGCTGCCGCCGCGGCGGCAGCGACGGGGCCCGTGCCGGCGGTGGCCGCGCTGCCGCCCCCGCGTCTGCGGGTCGTCGGCGGTGCCCAGGCCGGGCAGTCCGGCGGGTCTGTGGTCAAGCGGAAGGTGGGCCGCAACGATCCCTGCCCGTGCGGCAGCGGGAAGAAGTACAAGCACTGCCACGGGCGTTGAACGCCGAGGCGGAAGGTGGTTGCGCGGATGCAGTGGGAGGAAGTCCGGCCGAAGGTGGCGTCGCTGGCGTCGCGGGTTGCCGATCTCGGGAGGTCTCTTTGACACCCTCACGGTGAAGCGGCGGATCGCGGGCCTCGAACTCGAGGCCACCCATCCCGACTTCTGGAACGACCCGGAGCGCGCCAGGGTCAAGATGGCCGAACTGCAGGGCCTGCGCGCGCCCCAGGAGCGGCTGCGGGCCCTGGCCGCGCGGGTCGCCGACCTGGAGGCCATGGTGGAACTGGCCGAAGCGGACCCGGCGGATGCCGACCTGCTGGCCGAGGCGAACGGGGCCCTGGGCGCCGCGGAATCCGCCGCCGACGCGCTCGAACTGGAGACCCTGCTGACCGAGTCCTACGATTCGGCCCACGCCATCCTCTCGATCCATCCGGGTGCGGGCGGGACCGAGTCGCAGGACTGGGCCGAGATGCTGCTGCGCATGTACCGGCGGTGGGGCGAGGACCAGGGACTGAAGACCGAGGTGCTCGACCTCCTCGAGGGGGAGGAGGCCGGCATCAAGAGCGCGACCGTGGCGGTGCGCGGGCCGAACGCCTACGGCTTTTTGCGCTCGGAGAAGGGCGTGCACCGCCTGGTGCGCATGTCCCCCTTCGACGCCTCCGGCCGGCGGCACACCTCCTTCGCCTCGGTGGACGTCCTGCCCGACCTGCCCGAGGAGGAGACCGTCGAGATCCGTCCCGAGGACCTGGAGATCGACCGCTTCCGCGCCAGCGGCGCGGGCGGTCAGCACGTCAACCGCACGGAGTCGGCGGTGCGCGTGCGCCACCTGCCCACGGGGATCATTGTCACCTGCCAGAACGAGCGCAGCCAGCACAGCAACCTGGACATCGCGATGACCATCCTCCGGGCCCGGCTGGCCGAACGCCAGGCCGCGGAGCGCGAGCGTCAGGTGGCGGACATGCGCGGGCCCCAGGGCGACATCGCCTTTGGCAACCAGATCCGCTCCTATGTCTTCGCGCCCTACCAGATGGTCAAGGACCACCGCACCGAGGCGGAGACGAGCAACGTCCAGGCCGTGATGGACGGAGGCATCGCGCCCTTCATCGCCGCCTACCTGCTCCAGCGTTCCCGCCAGGCGGGCGAGCAGGCCGCGCCCGGATGACTGCGGACTCCACCCCCAGACGGGCCGAGATCTTCGGGGTCCCGGTGGACGCGGTCGGGCGGGAGGCTGCCCTGGCCCGCGCCGAGGCGCTGTTCACCGGCGCCCGGCCGGGTCGTCCCGCGCTGGTGTTCACCCCCAACCCGGAGTTGATCATGCACAGCCGGCACGACGCCGGCCTGCTGGCCGTCGCGCGGGCGGCGGATCTGGCCCTTCCCGACGGGGTCGGGGTGGTGTGGGCCTTGCGGCGCCGGGGCGTCCCCCTGGCCGGCCGCGTCCCCGGGGTGGAGTTCATGGGAGACCTTTTGGCCCGGGCCGCGGCCGAGGGCCGCCCGGTCTATTTCCTGGGAGGGCGGCCCGATGTGATCGGCCAGGCGGCCGTCCGGGCGGCCGAGCGCTTCCCCGGCCTCTGCGTGGCCGGGACGCACGACGGTTACTTCGGGCCGGAGGCCGCGGCCCGGGTCGCGGCGGGCATCGCCGCCAGCGGCGCGCAGTTGCTGTTTGTCGGGATGGGCGCCCCCGCGCAGGAGCGCTTCCTGGCTGGCCAGCGTGCGGCTCTGGGCGCGGTGCGCCTGGCGATGGGGGTGGGGGGGAGCTTCGACGTGCTGGCCGGGGTGACCCGGCGGGCCCCGCCCCTCGTGCGCCGCGCCGGGCTGGAATGGCTCTGGCGGCTGGCCGCACAGCCCCGACGCTGGCGCCGGCAGCTGGCGCTGCCCCGCTTCGCCCTGGCCGTGCTCCGCGCCCCCCGGGCCTGATCAGCGGGAGCGCGCCAGAGGGACGATCGCGCCGCGCCTGCGGATGAAGGGGTCTCCCAGGATCCAACGCGCCCCCGCGGCCGTTGCCCACCCGACGGCCATCCCGCCGAGCACGTCGGTGGGGAAGGCGATGCCCGCGTAAACGCAGCTGACGGCCACGGCGACGGCCAGCCCCCAGAACAGGACCGTGCCCGCGCCCCCGCTGCGCGAGAGATAGGGCAGGGCGGCGAAGGCCTGCGCCACCCGCGTCGCCGGGAAGGAGAACACCGGCTGGAAGGCGGTGAGCACATGCGCGCCGGCCAGTTGGTGCGACGGATCGGCCCGTTGGAACAGGCCCTGCAGGCCCCATACGGCCACCACATGGGCGATCAGCACCGCCAGCGCGCCGGTGACCGCGACGCGCCGGCCGCGTGGGCCCCCGGCGATGAAGCCCAGGGCGAACAGCGCCAGCCAGAGCGCGCCTCCCGTGGAGATGCGCAGCAGGAACTCGGCCACGGCGCGGAAGAGAGCCCCCGCGGGATGGCCGTCGAGCGCCAGGAACAACAGGCGGTCCGCCGCCCAGAACCAGTGCACGCCCCCATCACCTGCCGACACGGTTCCATCCCGGCCCGGCCGCCCCTGCCGCCGGCGCGGAACGGGGCTGGCAACCGTGCCCGCCCCTGCTGCAAAATTGACGCTCCTTCCAGCCGGCACTATAATGCTTCGGGCACCGGGCCGGGTCGCTTGCGGCCCGGTGCGGCATGCCCGCAGGAGGCTGGGACCGGTGGAGAAGTACCTCGACATCGTGATCTTCACCGTCGCGGGTCTGATGTTTCCAATCGCCACGGTTGTGGCCGCTCGGGTGCTGCAACGCAGCTATCCAGACGCCGAGAAGCAACGCGCGTACGAAAGCGGCGAGCTACCCATCGGTGACGCGCGTATCCGTTTCCATATCAGCTACTACATCTTTGCCCTGATCTTCCTGGTGTTTGACATCGAAAGCGTGTTTCTCTATCCCTGGGCGGTCGTCTATCTCCATCTCAATCACAGCCTGGCCTTTGGCGAGATCGTCGTGTTCGTCGTCATCCTTCTCGCCGGTTGGGGCTATGCGTGGAAGAAGAAGGTGCTCACGTGGATGTAGGCGAGAAGGCGGGCGGGGCCACGCCGGATTCCTCTGGGCGGGACCACGGGACGCAGACCGAGGCGGCGATGGCCGCCTCGGCCGCCGAAAGCGAGGCGACGCAGTACCCGGAGGGATCGCAGGGACGGCAGCAGGCCGAACGCGGGCCGGGGCAGATGTCCACCGTGACCAAGGAGCCGGTCACGTGGTTGGGGACGGCGCCGATCAGCGGGGAGGGGCGCGAGTCCGAGCTCCTGCCGGCCATTCCGCTCTGGCAGCACCTGCCCGGGGTCTTCACGGGTCAGCTCCAGTCCATGGTGAACTGGGCGCGGTCCAACTCGATCTGGTACATGACCTTCGGCATCGCCTGCTGCGCCATCGAGATGATGGCCACCGGCGGGCCCAAGTACGACTTCGACCGGTTCGGGATGATCCCGCGCGGGTCGCCCCGCCAGTCCGACCTGATGATCGTGGCCGGTACGGTCACCGAGAAGATGGCGCCACGCGTCAAGCTGCTGTACGACCAGATGTCTGAGCCCCGCTGGGTCCTGGCGCTGGGCGGGTGCGCCAGCAACGGCGGACCGTACCATCAGGGCTACAATGTGGTCGACGGCGTCGACAAGATCGTTCCGGTGGACATCTACGTGCCCGGGTGCCCCCCGCGACCGGAGGCCCTCCTGCACGGGGTCATGCTCCTGCAGGAGAAGCTTCTCCGCCTGCAGTCCGGGACCGCCGCGCGGGTGGAGCCCGACGCACGTTGGGACGCAGGGGAGGATCCGCAGTGAGTGATGATCCGGTCGCTCCGAACGCGCCCGACCGCCCGAAGGCCGCATTGTCGGAGCGCTCCCCCACGGCGCCGCTGGCCGAAGGCGGCGCCCCCTCCGCTCCCGCCAAGGAACGGGCTGTGGCCGCCGAGCAGCGGTCTGCCGGGACGCGCGGCCATGCCGCCACCACCGGGGCCGTCGCCCCGCGCGCGCCCATCCGGCCGCCGGTGCCCCAGGCGCCTCCGCCCCTGCGGCCGGAGCTGGAGGAGTTGGCCGCCGCGGCCGCCCGCCTGTTGCCGGGCGCGACCCGCGACACGGCGACGTTCGGGCTGCCGGCCTTCCGGGTCCCGCCCGAGGGTCTTCTGGAGGCCTGCGGCACCGTGCGGAACGCGCCGGAACTGTCGCTGGAGTATCTGGCGTGCCTGTCCGGGGTGGACTACCCCGAGTACATCGAGGTGGTCTACCACCTCTTCAGCATTGCCCACCCGGCCAGGGGCCTGGTGCTGAAGACGGCAGCCCCCAAGCGCGACGCCCACGGCACGGTGGAACTGCCCAGCGTCACCGGGGTCTGGCCCGGGGCCAACTGGCACGAGCGCGAGGTATTCGACCTGTTGGGCGTGGTGTTCGCGGGTCACCCGGACCTGCGCCGCATCCTGATGCCCGAAGGGTTCGACGGCGGCTACCCGCTGCGGAAGGACTATGTCGATCAGCGGGGGCAGCGGCGGCGCAAGGTGCGGCAACGCTAGGCGCGGCGGGAGGGAAGGCCATGGCAGCGGAGAGCACGAGCGTCTCCCCCGGGGGCTCCCCGGAGGGCGAACGCAAGCAGATGACGATCAACATGGGGCCCCAGCACCCCAGCACACATGGGGTGCTGCGTCTGGTCGTCACCCTGGACGGGGAGATCGTCACGGAGGTCGTCCCCGACATCGGCTACCTGCACCGCAACTTCGAGAAGATCGTCGAGGCGTGGGCGTACTCGGGGATCGTCCCCTTCTCCGACCGCAACGATTACCTGGCGGCCATCACCAACGAGGTGGCGGTCTGCCTGGCCATCGAGGAGTTGGCGGGAATCGAGGTCCCGCCGCGCGCCGTTCACCTGCGCGTCCTGTTTGCCGAACTCCAACGCATCATCAGCCACGTTCTGTTCTACGGAACCTTCGGCCTCGACCTGGGCGCCTTCACCCCCTTCATGTATGCCTTCCGGGAGCGCGAGACGGGATACTCGCTGATGGAGAAGGCGACCGGGGCGCGGATGCTCTACGGGTACAACCGCGTCGGCGGCCTCCGCAACGACGTGGGCGAGGCCTGGCTGCGGGAGTTGGGGGAGTACCTGGATTATATCGAGCACAAGGCCTGGCCCGAGTACATGGGCCTTTTGATCGAGAACGAGATCTACCGTCAGCGCACCCTGGGGATTGGCAAGCTCACCGCGGAACAGGCCATCGCCTGGGGCGCGAGCGGGCCGATGCTGCGGGCCGCCGGCGTCCGCTGGGATCTGCGCAAGAACGCGCCGTATCTCTGCTACGACCAGTTCGAGTTCGACGTCCCGGTGGGTAAGAACGGTGACACCTACGACTCCGCCATGGTGCGCATGCTAGAAATCAAGGAAAGCATCCGCATCATCCGCCAGGTGCTGCAGACCCTCCCGGACGGACCGGTCCTGGCGCGGGTGCGCCCCAATCTCCGGCCGCGCGTCGGGGACGTGTACAGCCGGGTCGAGGGCCCCCGCGGAGAGGTGGGGGTCTTCGTGGTGTCGGACGGCACCGGCAAGCCCTACCGTCTGAAGTGGCGGGCGCCGTCGTTCTCCCACCTGCAGTTGGTGCCCCTGATGTCGGAGGGCAACAAGGTCGCCGATCTGATCGCGGCCGTGGGGAGCATGGACGTGATCATGGGCGAGGTGGACCGCTGATGCGTGTCCGGGTGCAAGGGTCCCGGAAGGGGTTGGCAGGGTGAACATCTGGCTCGCGGCGGTCATCAAGGCGATCGCCGTCATCCTCTTCGTCGGACTCAACGCCTTCGTGCTCATCTGGGCCGAGCGCAAGGTCTCCGGCTACATCCAGCGCCGGTACGGCCCGCTGCGCGTCGGCGGGCCCGCGGGGATCCTGCAGTCCGCGGCGGACATCCTCAAGCTGCTGAGCAAGGAGGACTTCCGCCCGAGTTCGGCGGACCGCTGGCTGTGGTGGATGGCGCCCGTGGTGATCTTCGTCCCGGCCGTGCTGGTCTACATGGTGCTGCCCATCGGGAGCGGCCTGGTCCTGCAGAACCTGAACATCGGGTTGGTGTTCTTCGCCTCGGTGACGTCCTTCACGCTGCTCGGCATCTTCATGGCCGGGTGGGGCAGCAACAACAAGTATTCGCTGCTGGGCGCGATGCGCGCCGGCGCCCAGCTCTTCAGCTACGAGATCCCGCTGATCCTGTCCACCATCGGCATCGTCATCATCACCGGGACCCTGACCCTGCAGACCATCGTCCGCGACCAATCGCACCACGTCTGGTTCGTCTTCCCGCAGATCCTCGGGTTCATTGTCTTTTTCATCGCTTCCCTGGCCGAACTGAACCGCACGCCCTTCGACCTGGCCGAGGCCGAGTCGGAGTTGATCGCCGGGTACTTCACCGAGTACAGCGGCATCCGCTGGGCGCTCTTCGCCATGGCCGAGTACAGCAACCTGTTCACCACCTCCGCCCTGGGCGTCACGCTGTTCCTGGGCGGCTGGCACGGTCCCTGGCTCCCCGGCTGGGTGTGGTTCCTGCTCAAAACGTACATTTGGGTCTTCGTCGGGATCTGGATCCGCTGGACCCTGCCGCGCATCCGGATCGACCAGTTGATGGACCTGGGCTGGAAGTTCCTGTTTCCGGTCTCTGTCGCCAACATTCTGGGCACGGCCCTCCTTCTGGCGGTGAAGTGAGCGATGTCTGTCATCGGACGCATCTGGAACGCGGGCAAGAGCATGGTGGTGGGCCACGGCATCACCATCCGCGAGATGCTGCACAAGCCGGTGACGCTGCGCTATCCGGAGGAGCGCATCGTCCTGGAGAAGGGCTCGCGCAGCGTGCCGGTGCTCAAGGTCAACGAGGAGAGCGGTCTGCTGAACTGCGTGAGCTGTGGCCTGTGCGAACGCAGTTGCCCGCCCGGCTGCATCGAGATCGTTCAGGCCGTGGATGCGGAGGGGAAGAAGAAGTCCTGGCCGGAGACCTTCCAACTGGACCTCTCCCACTGCATGATCTGCAACCTCTGCGTCGAGGCCTGTCCGTTTGATGCCCTGGAGATGGCCGAGGTCGTGGAACTGGCCTCCTACCAGGTGCAGGATTTGATCTTCAATAAGGAGCAGTTGGCCGAACTCTGGAAGACCAGCCGCTCCCGGCGCGTGGCGGGTGGCGAGCGGATCTGAGAGCCGGCGGCGGGCGGATCGGCGCCTGCCGCCTGGCATCAGGGGGTGCCGGGTTGGACTGGCCCATGGTCGCGTTCGTGTTTCTGGGGGCGATGACGGTGTATTCTGCCTGGCGCGTGGCCACGGCGCCGCTGCTGACGCACGCGGCCCTGTTCCTGGCCGCCACCTTCGCCGGGGTGGCCGGGCTGTTCTTCCTGCTGGAGTCCGACTTCCTGGCGGCGGTGGAGCTACTGCTGTATGCCGGTGCCGTGATGACGGTCGTCATCTTCGCGATCATGCTCTCGGAGACCGGCCTGGAGGACGCCGCGGGCAAGGGGATCGCCGGCCAGCTGCGTTCGGCCAAGCTTGGCTGGGCGCCCCTGGCGGGCGCCGTCGCGCTGTTCGTCGTTCTGCTGGTGGTGTACCTGCGGGGCGCCGCCGGCTGGCCGTCCACGCCCCTGCCGGCCGCCGCCAATTCCACGCGGTTCATCGCCCACGCGCTGTTCGGGATCTACGCCCTCCCGTTTGAGGTGGCGTCCATCCTGCTGCTCGCGGCGATGGTCGGCGCGATCATCCTGACCCGCAGCGAGGGGAAGGGCCGATGACGAGCGGTGTGCCGCTGATCGACTTCCTGGTGCTGGGGGCGGCCCTGTTCGCCATCGGCCTGTTCACGGCCCTGCGACGGAGCAACGCCATCATGATCCTGATGGGTATCGAGGTGATGCTGAACGCGGTCAACATCAACCTCGTGGCGTTCTCGCGCTTCCTGCCGCAGAACAACGACCAGGGCCAGGCGTTCGCCACCTTCGTCCTAGCCGTCGCGGCCGCCGAGGCCGCGGTCGGGCTGGCGCTGGCCATCATCGTCTCCCGGCGGCGGAACGCGATTGCGATCGAGAAGATCGACCTGATGCGCGGTTAGGCGTGTCGGAAAGCGGGTGACCCCTGCGTGCTTGCGTTTGCGCCCCTGATCCCCGCGCTCACCCTGGTGGCCTACCTGTGCCACGTGGCCTTCGGCCGCAAGGTGGGGGAGCGCACGGCGCTCTTCGGCATCGTGGCGATGGGCATCGGCGCGATCATGGCGGTCAGCCTGCTCGTGCAGACGATCCACGGGGTGACCTTCCATGGGAGCATCCCCTGGCTGACCATCGGCACCTTCCAGGTGCGGATGGGCGTGCAGGTCGGGCCGCTGGAAGCCGTGATGCTCACGATGGTCACCATCGTGTCCTGCCTGATCGAGATCTATTCCATCGGGTACATGCACGGCGATAGCCGCTACAACCGGTTCTTCGCCAACGTCACGCTGTTCGTGACGGGCATGCTCACGGCCCTGGTGGCCGACAACTTCATCCTCTTCTTCGCGGCCTGGGAGGTCATGGGGCTCTGCTCGTACCTCCTGATCGGGCACTGGTTCGAGGACCGCGCCAACTGCCGGGCCGCGACCAAGGCCTTCCTGGTGACCCGCATCGGCGATGTCGGCCTCCTCCTGGGGATCTGGTGGGCCTTCTCCCTGACCCACACCTTCAGCTTCACCGCGCTGCCGGCCGCCCTCCACGGCATGTCCGGGCCGGTGCTGGACGGTATCGCGCTGCTGATCTTCCTGGGGGCGGTCGGCAAGTCGGCGCAGATTCCGCTGCAGATCTGGCTGCCGGACGCCATGGCCGGCCCCACGCCCATCAGCGCGCTGATCCACGCGGCCACCATGGTGGCCGCCGGGGTGTTCCTGGTGGCGCGGACCTATGGCATCTTCCTGGAGGCCCCGCACGCCCTGTTCGTGGTGGCGCTGGTGGGGGCCCTGTCGGCGTTCATTCCGGCCACCATCGCCTGCGTGCAGACCGACATCAAGAAGGTCCTGGCCTACTCCACCATCAGCCAGTTGGGCTACATGATGATGGCCCTGGGGATTGGCGACATGGCCGGGGGCATCTTCCACCTGCTGACCCACGCCTGCTTCAAGGCCCTCCTCTTCCTGGCCGCCGGCAGCGTGATCCACGCCACCGATACGCAGAACATGCACGAGATGGGCGGCCTGTACCGCAAGCTGCCCTACACGACAGCGACGTTCGCGGTCGGTGCCCTGGCCCTGGCGGCCATCTGGCCGTTCTCGGGGTATTTCAGCAAGGATGCCATCCTCGCCGCCGCCTACACCTACCCCGTGTCGATCATCTGGTGGCTGGGCACGCTCGGCGCCGCGCTGACCGCCTACTACATGGGACGCGCCGTGCTCATGACCTTCTTCGGCGCGCCCCGCAGCGAGAAGCACTTCGGGCACGCCCATGAGTCCCGGGCGGTGATGGTCGTGCCCCTGATCCTGCTGGCCATCCCGGCGGCGGGCCTGGGCGTCATCGCGACGCCGCTGCGGCACCTGCTGGGCGGCCCGGCGCCGGTGCACATCGGCCTTGTGGAGCACGTGCCGCTGCTGCTGGCGCTGGTGGGGGTGGCGGTCGCGTACGTCCTGTACGGTACGCCCAACGCCTTGGCGCTCCGGCAGCGGCTGCTGCGCAATCCCGTGGTGCGGGCGCCCTACGTGCTGTTCCAGCAATTGTGGTACTTCGACCACATCGGCATGGCCGTGATGTATGCCGTCGGGGTCGGGCCGAGCTTCCTCATCGCGGCTTTTGACCGCTACGTGGTGGACGGCTTGGTCAACGGGGTCGCCAGCCTCTGCCGCTGGTTCGGTCGGCAGTGGCGGACGCTCTCCACCGGGAACGCGCAGACCTACATGCTGACGATCGTGGTGGCCCTGGTGGTCGGTCTGGTCGCGCTGCAGGCCATGGGAGGTTAGACGTTGGGACACATCGTGCTCACGCTCGTCGTCTTCTTCCCCCTGCTGGGGGCGCTCGTCGTCGCGCTCTTGCCCTCGGAGGCGAAGGGCACGATCCGCGGGGTGGCCACCGCGTTCCTCGCGGTGCCGCTGGTCTTGGTCGCGATCCTGTTCGCCGGATTCCACTACGGCGCCTCCGGGTTGCAGTTCGTCGAGCAGGTGCCCTGGATCCCGGCGTGGCACATCCAGTACTTCCTGGGTGTCGACGGCCTGAGCATGGCGATGCTGGCCCTGAGCACCCTCATCGGCGTTATCGCCGCCGTGGCCTCCTACGGCATCGACACGCGCGTCAAGGAGTACTTCCTCTGGTTCCTGCTGCTGCAGACCGGCGTCCTGGGCGTCTTCTGCGCCGAGGACCTGATCCTCTTCATCTTCTTCTTCGACATCGTCCTGGTGCCGATGTATTTCCTCATCGCCATCTGGGGCGGCCCGCGCCGCGAGTACGCCTCCCTCAAGTTCCTCATCTACACCTTCACCGGGAGCGTGCTGCTGCTGGTCGCCGTCCTGGCCATGTACTTCCTGACCGGGCAGCACAGCTTCGCGATCCCGACGCTGGCGATCCTGGTCCCCAAGGACGTCTCCCGTGGCGGCCAGTTGCTGCTCTTCGCCGCGGTGTTCCTGGCCTTCGCCATCAAGCTGCCCATGGTGCCGTTCCACACCTGGCTGCCCGACGCCCACGTCGAGGCGCCGACGCCGATGTCTGTGGTGCTGGCGGGGGTGCTGCTGAAGATCGGCGGGTACGGGCTGCTGCGCATCCTGGTGCCGATCCTCCCCGGGGCCACGCACACGCTGGCGCTGGGCATCGGCATCATGGGCGTGATCAACATCATCTACGCGGCTCTGGCCGCGATGTCCCAGCAGGACTTCAAGAAGGTGGTCGCCTACTCGTCGGTGAGCCACATGGGGTTTGTCCTGCTGGGCGTCGCGGTGGGCTCACAGTTGGGCCTGGCGGCGGCCATCTTCGTCATGGTGAGCCACGGGCTGATCTCGGCCATGCTCTTCCTCATGGTGGGCGTCTTCTATGACCGTTGCCACACCCGCGAGTTGGGGCGCCTGGGCGGGATGTACCGGGCGCTGCCCCTGGCGGGCACGGTCCTGGCGTTTGCGGCACTGGCCAACCTCGGTCTGCCGGTGCTCTCCGGGTTCGTCGGCGAGTTCTTCACGCTGGCCAGCGTCTTTGCCCGCTACCGCGTCCTCGCCTACTGGGCGGGCCTGGGCCTGGTGCTGGTGGCGGCCTTCAACCTGGTCCTGATGCAACGCGTGCTGATGGGACCACCCCGGGACGAGTGGGCAAAACTCCCACCGGTCAAGGTGCGCGAACTGGTCACGCTGGTACCCCTCATGGGCGCCGTCGTGCTGTTGGGCGTGGCTCCGGCCGTGCTGATCTCGGTGGTCAACCACCCGGCGGCCGTGCTCGCCGCGCGCCTGGGGGGAGGATAGAAGATGATATTCTGGCCTGTCTGGCCCGAGATCATCCTGTCCGTGGTGGGGATCGCGCTGCTCCTGGCCAGCGCCGTCGTGCCCCAGGCGCGCCAGCGCTGGCTGGCCTGGCTGGCGCTCGCGGGGTTTGTGATCTCGGGTGTGGCCGCCCTGGCCCTGCCGCATAACGGGACGGTGGGCCTGGAGGGCGCGGTGGTCCTCGACCCCCTGACCCTGGCCTTCCGCCTGCTCTTTTTGTCCGCTGGCCTTCTGGTCACCCTGTTCTCGGTGGACTTCATCCTGGAGCGCGGCAAGGACCTCGGCGAGTTCCTGGCGCTGCTGCTGTTTGCCACGACCGGCGCCATGACCATGGCGGCCTCGTGGAACATCGTCAGCCTGTATGTGGGTCTGGAGCTGCTCTCGGTCAGCTCCTATATCCTGGCCGCCTTCCTGCGCGACGAGCCCCGCTCCCATGAGGCCGGTCTGAAGTATCTGCTCAATGGGGCCCTGGCCTCGGCCATCCTCCTGTTCGGACTGTCCCTGGCTTACGGGCTCACCGGGCAGACGGCCATCCCCGCCATGGCGGGCCAGCTGCGGGCCGCGCTGGCCACGGCCTACGGTGGGGTGGTCTGGGTTTCGCTTGGCCTGATCCTGGCGGGCCTCGCCTTCAAGATCGCGGCCGCGCCCTTCCACCTCTGGGCCCCCGACGCCTATGAGGGGGCGCCCACGCCGGTGACGGCCTACCTGATGGTGGTGGCCGAGACGGCCGGGTTTGCGGCCATCCTCCGCCTGGTCTCTACGGCGATGGGCCCGCTGCAGGTGCATTGGGGCATCTGGTTGGCGGGCCTGGCGGTCCTGACCATGACCGTGGGCAACGTGACCGCCCTGTGGCAGACCAACATGAAGCGCATGCTCGCGTACTCCTCGGTGGCCCAGGTGGGATACATCCTGGCGGGCATCGCCGTGGCCACCACCGTGGGGACCGGCTCGGTGCTCTTCTACCTGGCGACCTACCTGTTCACCACCCTGGGGGCCTTCGCCGTCGTGATCGCGCTGTCCGTGCGTGGGCAGGGCGACCAGATTTCCGACTACGGCGGTTTGGGGCGCCGCAGCCCCTGGCTGGCGGGCCTGCTGACGCTGTTCCTGGCCTCGTACGTGGGCATCCCGGCCACTGCCGGCTTCATGGGCAAGCTCGGCCTCATCGGCGCGGCGGTGAACGGGCACCTCGTCTGGCTCGCCGTGGCCATTGCCGTGAACAGCGCGATCTCCATCGGCTACTACTGGGGCGTGGCCCGCGCCATGTGGTTGGATCCCGTTCCCGAGGGGGCGGGCGCCATCAGCCACTCCGGTGGGCTCGGCCTGAGCATGGGCCTGTGCGCCGTGGGCTGCGTGGCCCTGGGCGTGGTCCCGCAGGTCTTCTTCCATCTTGCGTTCTGGGCCGGAGCCGGAATGGCGCACTGAGCGCGCGTGCACAGCGGGCACCGATCCGGGGAGCCGGGCGGCAGGGGGGATGGCCTCCTGCCGCCAACCTGTCCACCCGGACGGCGGATGGTGGAGCGGGGGGTCGTCATGCGTTGCCCCTTCTGCGGTGAGAACGACACGAAGGTCCTCGATTCCCGCCCGACCGAGGACGGGACGGTGATTCGCCGCCGGCGGGAGTGCCCGCAATGCGGCAATCGCTTCACCACGCGCGAGAAGGTGGAAGCCCGCCCCTTCGTGGTGATCAAGAAGGACGGTCGGCGCGAGGCCTGGAGCCCGGAGAAGATCCTGCGCGGGCTGATCACGGCCTGCGAGAAGCGTCCCGTCGAGCTCTCCACCCTGGAGGCCCTGGTCGTGAACGTAGAGCGCGAACTGCGCGCGCGCTACGAGCGCGAGGTCCCGAGCAAGGAGGTGGGCGAGTTGGTCACCGAGCACCTGCGCGCGGTCGACCAGGTGGCCTACGTCCGCTTCGCCTCGGTGTACCGGCAGTTCCAGGACGTCCGCCGCTTCAAAGAGGAGTTGGAACGCCTCCTCGGCGGTGCCCAGGGAAACCCCCAGGACGGCGCCGCGGAGCGCTGAGCGCGCGGCCCGCCGCTGGCTGCGGTATGCGGGCCCGGGCACGTCTGTTATTCTAACCGGGGCCGACGCGCGCCTCCGGCCCTGCCACGACCGGGGAGGGGATGTTTTGCCCCGTAGCACATGGAGGGAGATCGGCGAAACCGCCCGGGCGCTGATCATCGCGATCCTTGTGGCCCTCTTCATCCGGGCGTTCGTGGTCGAAACCTTCCAGGTCCATGGGATCTCCATGCAGCCCAACCTACAGAACGGCGAGCGCCTGCTGGTCAACAAATTCCAATATCGTTTCAGCAAGCCCCAGATCGGTCAGATCATCATCTTCCACCCCCCGCAAATCGCGGCCTGTCCCGAGGTGGGTCCGCACCCGGATGACTACGTGAAGCGGGTGATCGCGCTGGCCGGGGAGACCGTCTCCCTGAGCAACGGAGCGGTGTATGTCGACGGCAAGCTGCAGCCGGAGCCGTACCTACCGCTGTCTTGGCGCTCGGGCAACTTCGCGCCCTACACCGTCCCCGCCGGGGACGTCTGGGTCCTGGGGGACCACCGGGCGGTCAGCCTGGACAGCCGGTGCTACGGACCGATCGCGCTGAGCCGAATCGTCGGCAGGGTGATGCTCATCTGGTGGCCCTTCAACAACGCCAAATGGCTCGGGTGGTGAGCGGCTCGACGCGGTGAACTGTCGGCGTCCGCTCTGGCCCGCCGCGGCGTTCCGCGTGACGCGTCTGCGCCAGCACGGATAAGACGATGCGCACAAAGTGCGCGTCGGTCGGGTCGGGGCTCGTCGTCGGCATGGATGGCCGAGACGGGCTCCCCCCGCGGAGGGGTTCTGCCTGATAGGCCAGGCGTGTGGATAAACCCCACAGCGGTCGTGACTTGGCTCGCAGCCAAGTGCTGCACCGCTGTTCGGGGGCTCCTCGGAAGTCGGCTGCGCCCAGCCCGATCACGGCATCTACGACGTCGCGCTCGCAGCACTGCACAGGCAGCCCCGGGATGCTCGCTGCGTATGCTCTCCCGAACGTGGAGGAGGGGTAGGCCGAGGTTGGACTTCATCCGCCAGTTCGAGACGAACATCGGGTGTACAGCGACCAACGACCTCTTTACCAATGCCCGCGCGGCACTTTCACACCGTACGGTGCCGGTACTTGGTAATGGCGGGGGGACTAGCAAGTGGAGCTTCTGTGCCTGGTCAGGCACGGTGAGACGGATTGGAATCGAGATCGTCGTTTCCAAGGCGCCGAGGATATCCCCCTCAACGCCGTGGGCGCAGAGCAGGCGCGGAGATGCGGTCTATGGCTGGCGAGAGAGCATTGGGATGTCGTGTTGAGCAGTCCACTGCTGCGCGCCAAGGCATCAGCAGAGATCATCGCGGCTCACGTTGGCGCCAAGCCCGTGCGTGTGCTGCGAGATCTCCGCGAACGTGACTACGGCGACGCCTCGGGTCTAACAAGCGAAGAACTCGCGAGTCGCTATCCGGACGGGCTGGTCCCCAACATGGAAGCAAGGGCCAATGTTGCGCAACGAGCAATGCGAGCCCTGGAGCGGACAGTGAGTCGCCACGTTGGAATGAGGGTCATTGTCGTCTCCCACGGTGCCCTCATTAACGCCGTTTTAGACAAGATCTCCAGGGGGCAAATCGGCTCTGGAAAGACCGTTCTGAAGAATGCGTGCGTCAATCGGATCACGCACGAGAATGGGAGGTGGGCGGTCGAATCATACAACTCAACGGGACACCTCACCTGAGGTGTGTTACTGGCGGGATTCCCTGTCACCGGATGCCGTAGGGCATTGCCCCCTGGCATCCGCGCACTTGGTGGCGACGGCCGGTCGTCGCCACCCGTTGTCCGTAACTGGAGGCGTACAGGCTATTTGGTCAGGTGAAGACAGCGCCAGCCTCGGCCCTGGCCAGTGAGTGGCGGGCAGGGTAGGAACCCCAAATCCCGCAGAGGCTCGCGGACACGTATCGTGCGCGGGTCGCGGGCCAAACGCCGCGCGCGCCGAAGGTCTGTCAGCAGACACGACCCCGTCGCGAACCCTGGCCGTCGTCTCTGACACTATATGGGCAGAACCGGATCGATCCGAGGGGGCGTGGGCGATGGGCGCCGCCGTCGGGGAACCGGGTCCTTCGCCGGGGCTGAACGCCATTGAGCCCTATGTGGACAAGGTCTACGGCTTTGCGCTGCGCCGGGCGGCCGACCGGCACCAAGCCGAGGACCTCGCGCAAGAGATCCTGCTCCAGGTCTGCAAGTCCATGGCGCGCGGCCACGAGATCCGGAACATGGACGGCTGGGTGTGGCGGATCGCCCAGAACACGTGGGCGAAGTGGGCGCGTCCCCGGCGGGCCGAGGTGGTGGGTGACGGGGCGGGCGGGGAAGCAGGCCATGGTGCGGACCACGGCGGTGACGGGGACGACCGCGAGGGGGAAGGGGGCGGTGATGAAAGCCGGGGGCGGAGCCGCCGGATCATCGGCTGGCTGCCTCCGGACATGGAGGACGAGATCGTCGAGCGCCTGTCGAGAGAAGAGGCAGTGCGGGCGCTGCTCATCGCTGTCGCCCGGATGTCCTCCGAGTACCGGCAGATCGTGGTGATGCACTACCTCCAGGGCAGGGGCCATCGGCGAGATCGCGGGCCTGACCGGGCTGCCGGCGGGCACGGTCAAGCGCCGGTTGCATACGGCGCGGAACCGGCTGAGGGAGAGGGTGGACGGTATGGCAAGCGCGGGGGCGGGCCTCCGGCAGGCGGAGTGCGTGCGGCTCGCGGTGTACACCAACGGCAGGGGCGCGCCGGAGCGATATCTGCAGCGGCGCATCGCGCGGAGCAGCGCGGCGGCGGCATTCGCGGCGCCCAGGACGGTTGGGGAACTGGCGGACGAACTGGGGGTAGCGGCCGCGTATGTCGAGGACGAGGTGCGCCACCTAGTGGATCGCGAGGTGATGGTGAAGGTCGGCGGAGCCGGAGCCCTCCGGTACCAGACGGATTTCGTCATCGCGAGCATGGCTGTTCAGCAAGAGATCTACCGGAGCGTGGAGGGGCTGGTGGCCCGTGTCGGGCCGGCGGTGCGGGACGCGCTCGCCGCGGCGGAGGGGGACCTGCGGGCCATCGGCTTCCACGGGGCGTCCAGGCCGTGGGGCGACCTGCTCTGGACGCTGGTGCCCATGAGCTTCTACGAGGCACACGGGCGGTACTGCAAGCGGGACGGGGCCGGCTCGTGGAAGGAGGCGCCGGAGCGGAAGGACGGCGGGCAGTGGTTCGCCGTCGGGTACGAGGGGTACGAGGAGCGGGACCGGGCGCCCTTCTTCTGGAAGGGCGGCAACAACTTCGAGGACGCCAAGTGGGACGGCGGCCGGGCGGAGTTCTACAACCCCGGGGTCGAGGGGTTGGGTCTCCGGGCGGGGATGCTCGACTCGCGGGAGATCCGGACGGTGGTGGCGTTGGTGGAAGCGGACGCCCCGGACCAGGGGTGTGTCGCCGAACTGGTGATGCGGGGTTTGGTGGAGCGGATCGAGGTGCCCGGGCAGGGCATTCGGCTGCAGCCCACGCTGTTGGTGTTCACGCACGAGCAGCGGAGGAGGGTGCTGGAGGTGCTGGAGCCGGTCCTGCACCTCTACGACGGGATGATCCGTGAGGCGTACGCTTTCAGCCATGCGGCCATGGCATCGCGCGTTCCCAGACGGCTGCACGACCAGATCTGGCCGTTTCTGGGCGGCTTTGTGGACGATGTGAAGGGGTACCTGCTGCGGTTCCTGGTGGAGGAGGGGGGTGCCTCCCTGCCGGCGGTGCCCCGCACCAGCGCCCTGGGCATGTACGTCAGCTACGGGCGGAGCGGGGAGGGGGCGACACACCCGTGAGTCGGTAGGGAGCAGGTGGTCGGCGACGGCTGGCTTGCGGGGCCCTGGCGGGTCGTCGCCACCCGTCATCCGTTGCTGAGAGAGGCAATGCCCCTACGCACCTCGGTGACATTCTGTCCCGTTAGCTACAGTTGCAGACCCTGTGCCAGCAAGCTCTCGCTGATATGCTCGATCCCCGCCACATCCTGCCTCCGCGACGCCTGCGTGCCAATCCCCGCGTCGTCAAGCGCAAGATGTCGAAGTTCGGCGTCAAGCGTCAAGAGTACCGTCGGTGGCCCCAGCCCACCTGTTGCCCCGAAAAGGCGGTCCGCATCCGTGTCTCACTTAGCGGTATTGGCTCTAGCCGTGGGGGGGGTGACTCCGTGGCTTTCAGCCGCTCGCGGCGTGGGATGCTGCCCCCATCTCGTCCGCGGACGCGGGCGATCGCGGGCAGGACCCTGCGCGCCCCGGCACGAATACCGTCGCGCACTGCAGACTGGACGACACGCATGTGTGATCTGGGAGCGGGAGGCGAGCCATGGCGGTGAGCGAGTCTGCTGCGGACAGGCTCTGGGGCGTCTACCAGAGCGGCGGAACGTGTTGCGCGTACTGCGGTAGGGCCCTGCGGGTCCATGAGACGCATACCGAAGAGGAAAGATCGCAGACCCGCACGATCTGTGGCGAGTGCCGGAGCGACAAGGGCGCGCGTAGCGGGGCGGAATATCGCCACCTGCGCCGCATGCGCTTGGCGCAGCAGATGCTTGGTGGCCTGAGCCGCGCCTGAGGGCCCAGGGCCGCACCCTTGCGGGGGGACGATGCCGCACAGTCAGACCGCGACAGACAAACGCCCCGACCCGGCCGTTCCCGCCGGGAGCGGGGCGTTTGTCTGCTCTTCGGACGGAGCACCGCGCGCCCGATCAGCCAGCCGAGCTGGAAGTGCTGGTCGTCCCCGTGGGGGAACTGGAACTGCTGGCCCCCGTGGCGCCGCTGGAACTTGAACTTGAACTGGATGTCCCGCTGGTGCTGCTCGTGCCGCTGGTCGACGGCGGGGGCAGCCAGGCCGTCGGGTCGGCGCTGATGTCGTTGGGGACCGAACCCGAGACCATGTACACCGGCGCCTGGCCCGCGATCTGGGCGTAGTGCCCACCCACCGGGCTGGCGATGCCGACGTCGAGCGTCACGGGGCTCTTGCCGCCGGTCAGCCCCACCCGGACACTGGCGGTGACGGGATCCAGCCCGTACGCCTTCAATTGCGTGGCCGTGGGCACCTTGGTGAGGGTGCGGCTCGGCTGCAGCGTCACCAGCGCCGAGGCAAAGGATTGGGTCAGCGCCTGGTCCGCGGGGCCGCCCGACGGGCTGGAGAGATTCCACGACGTGCCGCCAGCGGACGCGACGGGTACCTGATACAGCGTCAACGACTTTCCCTTGGCCGTGAAGGTCAGGGAGTTGATCTCGCTCACCGTGACGCCAAGGAACGACGGCGTCGCGGGCGGCTGGTGGCTGCCGACCACCACGGCGTAAGCCGCCGCCAGCACGCCGATGGCCACCAAGCCCAGGGCCGGTGCAAGCCAGAGTCCCATCGATCTCCGTCCGCCGCTGGCCATCGGAGCCACCCGCCCCCCGTAGCTCTAGAGCTTGCGCCGCGACCACCAGGTGCTGAACGCCAGCAGGAAGCACACCAGCGGCACGCCGATCAGGAACGTGTCAGACAGGAGCCGGGACTGCCCGCCGGTGAGCGTGACCTGGCTGGTGAGGCTGGTGCTGGGCCGCAGCGCGATCCCCTGGGAGCGTCCGGTCAGCCAGCCCACGGAGTTCAGGAAGAGGTCCTTGTTGCCGGGGAACGTGCTGATGGGATCCACCGTGCTGCTGCTGGCGCTGCCAGAAGAGATGAACAGGCTGTCACCGATGATCACCGCGCGGAACTGGTTGACCCCGATACCGGCCGCCGAGGGGCCCGTGGAACTCGTCGAACTCCCGCCGGAGGAGGCGGTGCTGGAGGATCCAGAGCCGGGGGCGTTGGCCACGACGGTCACGCCCACGGTTAGGGGTCCGGCCTGATCGGTCTTGGGGTCGAAGGTGGCGCTGGTGCTGCTGGCCAGGGCACTGGCCGGGATGCCCCAGGAGGAGGGACTCGAACTGCCCGCCGTACCCGAGGTGGTCAGCATCGGGGTCAGGCTGTACGCGGAGGGCTTGCCCAAGGTGAAGCCCTGGGCGTAGGGGATCACGGACTGCAGGTTGGCCTGCGTGAGCGGGGCGGTGATCGGGCTGCTCCCGTAGTTGGGGATGAGGTACGTCGCGTTGCCCTGGACATTGTTGTTCAGCCCGGTGTCGACCACCAGGTTGTTCTGCGGCGTGACGCCCCAACTGGAGAGCAGCGTGTCCAGATTGGGCAGCGGGGTCTTCAGAGGGTCCAGCAGCACCATGACGTGTCCGCCCGCCGTCTCGTAGTTCTTGAGCATGGTGATCTCCGCCGACGTGAAGTCCGTCTGCGGCGAGGCGATGATCAGGCAGGCCACGCTGGAGGGGATGCTCTTGCTGCTCAAAAGGCTGAGCGTGCCAACGTTATAGCCCTGGTCCTTGAGGGCCGACACGGCGCCCGGGAAGCGGCCGGTGGTGGTATTCGGTTCGCCGTTCCCCGAGGCGAAGTCGACCGTGAAGGTCACCGGGGAGGCGGCGCGGATGATGGCGTTGGTGATCGCCCCTTCGCCACTGAACACCGCGGCGCCCGAGTTGTTGTATGTGACGAGGTCGCTGGCCTGCAGTGTCTGCGTGTTCTTCCCCGCGACCACCACGACCTCGCCGGCCGTGGTGACCCCGTAGGCCTGCGCCAGTGTCGGGTCGGCCTGCGGGTCCACGACCTGATAGGTCAGGTGGCCATGGGAGTCCGCCGCGTACTGGTTCAGCAGCACCTTGACCTTCGTGCCGGTCGCGCTGCCCGGCAGTTCGAAGGCGTAGACCTTCACATGGTGCTGGAGCTTGCCGACGATCTGCTTGCTGGCCGCGCTGAGCGTCAGGTTGCGGGAAGTCGTCAGGTCAAACGTGGTGGAGATCTGGGAGCCCACCAGGTTCACCGCGACCAACAGGGCCAGCACCACGACCACGTACGCGCCCGTGGCGGCTCCCCAGCGCCTGGTCTCCGAGCGCTTCGGCGCCGCCGCCCCCGGGCTGGCCGGCTCCTGCTTCTCCGGGGGATCTTTCCGCCCGCTGTCCACCGTTGCTCACGCCTCCCCATCGGCACCTGGGTCTACGTCAAGCGGCGCAGATCTACCGCGCGCACGCTCAGGAACAGGAAACCGGCCACCAGGGACACGTAGTAGATGACATCCTTGATGGCGAGGGTACCCACGGTGAACGACGTGAGATGCGACGGCATGGTCATGTAGTTCAGGAAGGTGGCGAACCAGCCGCTGGCGGACACGATGGCCGCCAGATACAGCAGCAGCAGGATCACGAAGGAGATCATGGCCGCCACCAACTGGCTGTCCGTGACCGCCGAGGCGAAGAGCCCCACCGCCAATCCGGCCGCCCCGAAGAGCCACAGGCCCAGCCAGGAGGCGCCAACGGTCCCCCAGTCCATCAGGCCCAAGCGGCTGGTGATCAGCGGGAAGAGCCCCGCCGCCAGCGTGAAGACCGTCCAGACCATCAGGGCCCCCACATACTTGCCGACCACCCACTGCGCCGGCGACAGCGGCGCGGTGAGCATCAGTTCGTCGCTGCGCATCCGGCGCTCCTCGGCCAGCAGGCGCATGGTGAGGAAGGGGGCCAGGAACAGCACCAGCACGACGAGCTGCCCGACCAGTGTCCCCATGTCCGTGCTGCCGCCATAGGGGCTCAGCAGCTGTCCCACGTAGAAGAAGCCGGCGACCAGCATCCACAAGCCCAGAAGCACGTACGCCAGCGGGGTCTGGAAGGCCACCTGCCACTCGCGGCGGGCGACGACCCACCACTTGCTGAGCATCCCGTTCAACCCTTCTTCGCCCCCTTGCCTGCGGACTGGTTGGTCAACTGGAGGAACACCTCTTCGAGCGAGGTGTCCTCACGGTGCGCATCCCGCAGCTTCAGGCCGGCGGCGTCCAGCGCGTCCAACAGCCTGTCCGAGAACGCGTCGGCTGAAACCCCGTGCGGGGGCGTGGCCTCCACGCGGACGGTTGTCACCCCGTCCTGCTCCTCGGGCTGCACCTTGGAGACGCCCGCGATCTTCGAGAGCACCCCCGTCACGTCGGTGGCCGCTCCCCGCACCCGCAGGGTCCAGGCGAAGGTCCCAGCGTGCTGGCGGGCGCCGACCTCGGACGGCCGGCCGCGATCGATCACCTTGCCCTGGTCGATGATGACGATCTGGTCGCACAGCAACCGGACCTCCTGCAGCACGTGCGAACTGAAAAGCACGGCGTGTTCCCGGCCGAAGGAGCGGATGAGTTCCCGCATCTCCACGATCTGGGCGGGGTCCAGGCCGACGGTCGGCTCATCGCAGACCAGGACCGGCGGCTCGTGGATCACCGCCTGCGCCAGGCCGACCCGCTGCCGCTGCCCGCGCGAGAGCCGGCCCACCAGCCGCCCCAGGAGGTCTCCCAACTGGAGTCGCGCGGCCACCTCGTCGATGCGATCCCCGCGCCGCTCCCGCGGTACCTCGTGCAACTGCGCCATGAAGTCCAGGTAGTCGTAGACCGTCATCTCGGGATACAGGGGGGGGTTGTCCGGGAGGTAGCCGACGCGCCGTCGGACCTCGTAGGGCGCATCCCAGAGGTCGAAGCCGGAGACGCGCACCCGGCCGCTGGTGGCCGGCAGGTATCCGGTGATCACCCGCAGCGTGGTCGTCTTGCCGGCACCGTTGGGGCCAAGCAACCCCAGGATCTCGCCACGCTGGACCTGAAACGAAACGTTCTCGACGCCCCGATTTGGTCCGTAGCGCTTGGTGACGTTGACCACTTCCAAGGCGGCCTCCACCGGCGTCCCTCCCTCGCGGTCCGCGCTTGATGCCGTTTCTACACGGGGATGCTAGACGGCCGGGAGTGGTAAAGTCAAACCACGGCCGCTCTGTGGCAATTCACCCACCCAACCTACCCACAGCGTGTCAAGATGATATGAAGGGGAGCGGGGGGTGGCGGGGTGGCCCTGACGGATCTGCGTGCCTTGCTGGGGGCGCTGGAAGCGGCCGGCGAGTTGCGCCGCGTGACGGTCCCTGTGGACCCGCGGCTGGAGATCTCGGAGATCGTCGACCGGACCAGCAAGGCAGGGGGACCGGCTCTGCTCTTTGAGGCCGTCCGCGGTTCGGATCTGCCCGTGGCGGTGAACCTGTTCGGGTCGCGGCGGCGCGTGGCGCTGGCGCTGGGTGTAGACGACGTGGAGCAACTGGCGGCGCGTCTGGACGCGCTCCTGGGGCTGGCCAAGCGCCGGCCGCGCGGTATCGGCGGACTCCTCTCGGTCCTGCCGGACCTGCGGCCGGTGTTGGCCATGCCGCCCAGGACCGTGCGCGGGCCGGCGCCGGTCCAGGAGCTCGTGCGGCGCGGTGACGAGGCGGACCTCACGCGCCTGCCGGCGCTGCACTGCTGGCCGGGGGACGGCGGGGCCTTCCTCACTCTGGCCTCGGTGATCACCCGCGATCCGGAGACGGGGGAGCGCAATGTGGGCGTCTATCGTCTCCAGGTGCACGGCCCACGCGCGCTGGGCCTGCACTGGGAACGCCATAAGGGAGGGGCCGCCCACTGGGGCCGCGCCCGCGCCCAGGGCCGCCGGCTGGAGGTGGCCGTCGCCCTGGGCGGCGATCCGGCGAGCATCTACGCCGCGGGGGCCCCCCTCCCCGGAGGCTTCGACGAGTTCGCGTTCGCCGGCTTCCTGCGCGGAGCGCCGGTCGAACTCTGTCCGGCGCAGACGGTTGATCTGCAGGTGCCCGCCCAGGCGGAAATCATCATCGAAGGCACCGTGGATCCAGACGACCTCCTGCCCGAGGGGCCCTTTGGGGACCACACCGGCTTCTACGACCCCGCCGGCCCGTACCCCGTGTTGCGCGTGCAGGCCATCACCCGCCGCCGCGACGCCATCTTCCCGGCGGCCGTGGTGGGCCGGCCGCCCATGGAGGACTACTGGCTCTTGGGGGACACGTCCGAGCGCCTGTTCCGGCCCCTCATCCGCGCGGTCATGCCCGACATCGCCGATGTGCATGTGCCGCCCGAGGGGGTGGCCAACAACCTCGTGCTGATCGCCGTGCGCAAACGCTACCCCGGCCACGCCCACCAGGCGGCGTGTGGGCTGCTGGGACTGGGCCTGTTGGGCCTGTCCAAGGTGTTGGTGGTGGTCGACGACTGGGTGCGGCTGCGGACCCCGGGGGAGGCCTGGTGGGCGGCGCTGTGCAACTGCGACCCCGCCCGCGATCTGCAGGTGCTGCGCGGTCCGGGGTCCGTGCTGGATCACGCCCTGGGGGCGCACGGCTTCGGCGGCAAGCTCATCCTGGACGGCACCCGCAAGTGGCCGGAGGAACTGGCCGGGACCGACGCCGCGCGCCGCCACTGGCCAGAAGCGGTGACGATGGACCCCGAGGTCGTCGAACGGGTGACCGCGCGCTGGGCGGAGTACGGGCTGGGGACGGATCCGGGGCCGACCGGCGCGCGCCCTTCGTCCCCGCCGCCGACATGGACCGGGGCCGCGCCGGAGGACGGCTGACCGTTGCCTTCGGCCGCGGGCTAGGTGAAGGTGGGGAGTGCGGATCGGTACGGGGGAGGAACCGGGATGGCGGTCCAGGGGGCGGTGGACAGCGGGATGCGCGCACGCCCCGGTCTCTGGCAGCGTGTGCTCGACCTGGCGGACATGGTGCGGCTGGAGGAGGTGCTGTTCTCGCTCCCCCTGGCCTTTGCCGGCGCCTTCCTGGGCGCGCGGGGCTGGCCCCCGGTCGCAACGGTGCCCTGGATCACCGCCGCCGTGGTGGGGGGCAAGGTGGGGGGCATGGCCTTCAACCGCCTGATCGACCGGGACATCGACGCCCAGCACCCCGAGACTGCCAACCGCCACCTCCCCGCCGGCCGCATCTCGCCGGCGACCGCGCTGATCATCGGCTGCATGGGGCTGGCCCTGTTGGCGGTGTCTGCCGTGGTGCTCAACCCGCTGTGCGCGCTGCTGCTTCCGGTGGTCATCGGTCTGGTGGTGGTGTATTCCTTCACCAAGCGCTGGGGGTGGGGCTGCCACTTCGCGCTGGCGGCCATCGGTTTCTTCCTGCCGTTTTCCGGCTGGATCGCCGTCACCGGCCGCCTGGAGCCCGGTGCCCTGGTCTTTGGGGCCGCCACGGGCCTCTGGTATGTCGGCTTCGACAGTCTCTACGCCCTGCGGGATGTGGCCTGGGACCGACGCCTGGGGGTCCATTCGCTGCCCGCCGACCTTGGGGTTGACGCCACGCTGCGCATCGCCCGCACGGCCCACGCCCTCTTCCTGGCGGCCCTGGCCTGGTTGGCGGCCAGCGAGCACCTGCCCTGGCCCTTCTGGACGGCGGGTGCCCTGGTCGGGGGCATCCTGCTCTGGCAGCACGTGACCGTCACCCGCGCCCTGCGTCCGGTGGCCTTTGCCCGCTTCAACGCCGTGATCGCCTTCACGCTGTTGGTCGGCGCGATGGCCGGCGTGATCTTCGGGATCGGAGGCTGAGACGTGAGCGCGGTCTTGCTCGACCTGGACGAGACGCTGATCCATGAACACGCCAGCACACAGGCGGCCTACGCGGCCACGGTGGCGGATGCCGCGGCGCTGCGAGGCTTTTCCCCCGCCGCCGTCATCGACGGCGTGCGCGCGGCCGCGGCACGCCTCTGGGCGGCCGGGCCGAGCGCCGCCCACTGCCGTCGGATCGGCATCTCCTCCTGGGAAGGCCTGTGGGCTACCTTCGCGCTGGGGGACGACCCAGACACCGTCGCCCTGCGGGGGTTCGCCCCGGATTTCCGACGTCGCGCGTGGCGGGAGGGGCTGGGGGCGGTCGGGATCGCTGACGAGGACCTGGTGGCGGACCTGGCCGAGCGCTTCGTCTGGGAACGGGGCCGCCGGCAGATCCCCTTCCCCGAGACCCTGGGCGTGCTGAGCGCCCTGCGGGGGGACGGCCACCGGCTGGTGCTGCTCACCAACGGGGACCGGGATCTGCAGCGCCGCAAGCTGGTCGGTGTGGGCCTGCTCCCGCTGTTGGACGGTGTGGTGATCTCGGGGGTGTTGGGCGTCGGCAAGCCGGAGCCGGCGATCTTCACGCGCGCCCTGCGGGTGGCCGGGTCGCCCGCGGCGGACGCCGTCATGGTCGGGGACAGCGCCGAGCGGGACGTGGCCGGCGCGGCGGCGGCCGGCATCCGCGCGGTCTGGCTGGCGCGGGGGCGGGGCGACCCTCCGCCCGCGGCGGCCTGGCGCGTGCTCCCCGACCTCGGGGGCCTGCCCGCGGTGCTGCGCTAGATTCGTGCGGGCGGGTCCAAGATGTGGGGAGGGACGGGCTTGGGACGGTACGTGGTGGGGATCACCGGCGCCAGCGGCGCCGCCTATGGCCGGCGGCTGGTCGGCGTCCTCAGCCGGGCCGGACACCGCGTGGAACTGCTGATCACGGCGGCGGGCTTCACGGTCCTGGCCCAGGAGTTGGACTGGGACTCCTCGGTCTACGCGGGCGAGGGGGGGCTGGCGGCCCGGTGCGCGCGCTTCTTCCGCCCGTCGGGCGCCCCCGGCGAGGTGCGCCTGCACGCCATCCATGATGTGCTGGATGAACTGGGGAGCGGTTCGCAGACCACGGACGGCACGGTCGTTGTGCCCTGCACCATGGGCCGCGTCAGCGCGTTCGCGGTCGGGCGTTCCCAGGACCTGCTCGACCGCGCCGTGGACGTGACGCTCAAAGAGGGGCGCCCGCTGATCGTGGTGCCGCGCGAGACGCCGTTGTCCCTCATCCACCTGCGCAACCTCACCACCCTGGCAGAGGCCGGGGCGGTCGTGCTGCCCGCCATGCCGGGCTTCTACCATCGGCCCGCGGGGGTCGACGACCTCGTCGATTTCGTGGTCGCCCGCATCCTGTCGCGGATGGGCCTCTCGCAGGACCTGGTCGCCCCCTGGCAGCGGCCCGACTGAGGCGCGTCCCCCCGGCGCCAATTCCCCACCTGCGCCATAGGCTGTCCGGAGGGGGGATGCGGCATGAAGGCCGCACGTTCGTTCCGTCGGCGCCTCCTGGCGCCGATCACCGCGCCAGCACTGACGCCGGCGGCTCTGGCCGGTCTCTACGGGCTGCACGCGTTCTATCACCGCGGCCTGTACGGGCAGGGAGAGGACATCGCCTTCCTGGAGTTCACCCTCCCCAAGCCCCGCGACGATGCGTCCTTCTGGGCCCGATACAGCATGGCGCCGGCGCTCAACCGCCCCGCCTCGGCCCGCATCCTGCCCGGCGGACAGTCCCTCCCGGCCGACCTGGGGGAGACCGACCTGGACCTGCAGTATGCCGGCGCGCTGGCGCCGGCCAGCCGTCTCTCCGCCTATGTGCTGGACGGTGGATCCACGCTCCCCGAGTTCATGTGCGCCGTGCGGCGCGGCCTGCGGGCCGCGGCGGCCGATGGCATCCGCATCGTGTCGGCGAGTCTGGGGGCAGGGGACCTGGCGGTGGCCGAGGTGGGTCCGGTGACCGACAGCCTCACGGGGGAGTCCTGGCAGGACGCCACCGCGTTCGCCGCCGACCTGGACGCCTGGATCCGCACCCAGGGTATGCTCTGCTGTGTCGCCGCCGGTGACTCCGGGCTGTATAGCGGGCTCCCGCTGGACCCGCGGCCCCAGGCCAGCTGGCCGGCGACCCAGGGAGCGGTCGTGGCCGTGGGCGGCACGCAACTGGCCCTGCCGGCGGACCCGGAGTCGGGCGAGCAGGCCTGGGGCGGGCAGGTGGAAGACCCCGCCCTCCCGGGATACAGCGCGTCCAACACGCTGCCGCCGGCCTCGGGTGGAGGGGGCCCCAGCGCGTTTGTGGCCGCCCCGGCCAGGCAGGCCCCGCTGGGGTCGGCCTGGCGGTTGACGCCCGATGTGGCGGCCTTTGCCGGCCCTCTGCTCATCTGCGACCGCGGTGCGCAGGTGCCGGTCTGGGGGACCAGCGCGTCCGCCCCCATCCTGGCGGCGATCGCCGCCCTCTACCACCAGGCCTCCGGCCGGCTCCTGGATGCCGAACTGTTGTACGGTACGGCCCACGACATCGCCAGCGGCAACAACTACAACTCCACGCTGCTGGCCAGCGGCCTGCGGGAGTTCGCCGTGGCGGTGCCGGGCTTCGACACCTGCACCGGGGCCGGGTCCCCGGCCGCCGCGACCCTGCCCGGCCTGGCGGGCTGACCTGGGCGGGCCGGCAGGGGCCGCGACGGCGACCCCGCCCGGGATCCGGCGCCGCCCAGGCGCAGGTGTGGTGGGACGCCTGGCCGGCCACCTCCCGGGGGGCGGCTCGACTCCTCGGCGCTCTCCCGTCCGAGGTGCGGTCACGCTGACGGCCGACATGGACGTGGCCGAGGGCACCCCGGCCGGTGGGGCCCACCCTGCCCCTCACGGGTTCACCCGGTCCCCGTACCGACCTGCGCCGCGGCCGCGCAGCATGTAAGCTGGGGCGGAGAGCGGGCGCCGAGGGGGCGAGGCATGGGGGGTTCGGAGGGGGCGGGGCGCGTGGACCTCGCCTGGTTGCCCCCAGACGTCGCGGCCCTGGCCGGCCGCCTGCGGGCGGCGGGCCATACCGCCTTCCTGGTGGGGGGCGCCGTCCGCGACCGCATGCTGGGCAGGACCCCGGCCGACTACGACCTGACCACGACGGCCCGCCCGGCCCAGGTGCTCGCCCTGTTCCCGGGGGCCGTCGCCGACGACGCCGCCTTCGGCCGCGTCAAGGTGGCCGGGGTGGACGTCCTCACGCTGCGCCGCGAGGCCGAATACCGCGATCGGCGCCGGCCCAGCCAGGTACGCTTCACGCGGAGCGTGCGCGCCGACCTCGCCCGTCGCGACTTCACGGTCAACGCCATGGCCGTGGACTTGGCGGACGGAACCCTGGTGGACCCCTGGGGCGGCCTGCGCGACCTGGATCTGGGCATCCTGCGCACCGTCGGCCCGCCGGAACGCCGCTTCGCCGAGGACGCCCTGCGCGTGTTGCGCGCGGTCCGGCTGCGTGCCCAACTCGGCCTGTCCTACCACCCCCGGTTGGCCGCGGCGCTCAGCAGCGCCTCGCCCCTGCTGGAGGCTCTGTCGGCGGAGCGCGTGCGGGACGAGGTGGGCCTGGCGCTGGTGGCGCCGGGGTGCGGGGGGGCCCTGCGGGACCTCCAGCGGCACGCCCTCCTGGGCGCGGTGCTCCCCGAGTGCCTGCCCATGGTCGGGTGCCCTCAGCGCAGCCCGATGCACTGGTGCGACGTTTGGGAACACAGCGTGCAGGCCGCCGCGGCGGTGGCGCCCCGGCTGCACCTGCGCTGGGCCGCGCTGCTGCACGATGCAGGCAAGCCGTCCTGCCTGACATGGGGGCCGGATGGCGCCACGCGCTTCTATGGGCACGCGCCGGTGGGTGCCCAGATGGCGGGGAGGATCTTGCGTCGGCTGCGGATGCCCGAGCGCGTGGTCGCCCGCGTGGTCGTCCTGGTGGCCCACCACATGTTCAGCTACGGGCCCGAGACCAAGCCGGGCGCGGCGCGGCGCCTGCTCCTCGCCTTGGGCGCCGAGGGCGTGGACGACCTCCTGGAACTGCGGCGCGCGGACCGTCAGGCATCCCTCTGGGGCCAGGGGTACGGTCCCGAGGGGGAGCGACTGCTGGCCCACCGGTGGGCCAGCGCCGCTGCCGGGGAACGGTTGCGTCTGGCGGACCTTGCCGTGGGTGGCCACGATGTGATGGAGGCGCTGGGCCTGGCGCCCGGCCCGGCAGTGGGACACGCCCTGCGCGCGCTGCACCGCCTTGTGCTGGACGACGCGTTGCCCAACGACCGGGCCACCTTGCTGGGACGCCTGGCGGCGGGGCCCCTGCCGGCGGATCCCCCGGAGCCGGGCTGAAGGCGCGGGGGGGGCGGCGGGCGCAATCTCTGGACAGGGGGTGGACGCGGGTGCCGGAGGCGGTCGTGATCGGTGGCGGCCCGGGGGGATACGCCGCCGCCATTGGTTTGGCGGAGGCGGGGGTGCGTGTCCGGTTGGTGGAGGAGGGTCTGGTCGGCGGGACCTGCCTGCATCGGGGGTGCATCCCCACCAAGTCCCTGCTGGAGGCGGCCCGCCTGGCCAGGGCGCTGCCGCGGGCGGCGGAGTTCGGGCTGACGCTGCCGCCCGGCGAGGTCGCCGTGGACTGGCCGACCCTGCGGCGGCGCCAGGAACGGGTGGTGGCCCGGCTGACCGACGGGGTGGGGCAACTCCTGCGTGCCCACGGGGTCGAGGTGGTGCGCGGCCGGGGCCGGCTGGTCCCCGGCGGGGCGGTGCCGCAGGTGCGGGTCGACGGGCCCGACGCCCGCGAACTCGCCACGGACGCAATCGTCCTGGCGCCGGGATCGCGTCCCGGGCGTCCGCCGGTTCCGGGGCTGGAGCAGCCGGGCGTCGTGGACAGCGACGGGCTCCTGCGGGACCCCGTCCAGCCGCGACGTCTGGCCGTGCTGGGCGCGGGCGCGGTGGGCTGCGAGTTCGCCTCCGCCTACGCCGCCCTGGGTACGGAGGTGACCCTGCTGGAGGCCCTACCCCAGGTGCTGCCGGGCGCGGATCCCGAGGTCTCCCGGCGGCTGGAGGCGGCGTTGCGCCGCCAGGGCATCACCGTGCTGACGGGGGTCCGGGTGCAGGAGGTGGCGGCGGGGCTGTCCATCTGCGGGGAGGGGGGCCAGGGCGCCTTGGAACGCGGCGCCGACCGCCTGCTGGTGGCCACGGGCCGGGTGCCGGCGACCGCCGGGCTGGGCGTGGAGGAGGTGGGGGGCATGCTGGGGCCACACGGCGCGATCGCGGTGGACGCCGACCTGCGCTGCGCGGGGCTGTCCGGCGTCTGGGCCCTGGGGGACGCCATCGGTGCTCCCGGCCTGGCCCACGCGGCCTTCGCGCAGGCCGAGCGCGCCGTCGCCGGGATCCTGGGGCGCCCGCTCCCGGGGGTGCTCCCCGTTCCCCATCCCGTGTATACCCTGACCGAGGTGGCCTGGGTGGGGATGGACGAGCGGGCCGCCCGCGCCGCCGGCCTGGAGCCTGTGGCCGCGCGCATGCCGTACGCCGCGCTGGGACGGGCGGTGGTGGCCGGCGACACCGACGGTTTCTGCAAGGTGGTGGCTGCCGAGGGCCGCGTGCTGGGCGTCCACCTGATCGGCCCCCACGCCACCGAGTTGATTGGCGCCGGGGTGATCGCCGTGGCGCAGCGCCTGCCCCTGACCGCGCTGGCCTCCCTGCCGCTGCCCCACCCGACCCTGTCTGAAGGGCTGGGCGAAGCGGCCCTTCTGCTCCTGGGCAGCCCCCGCCACATGCCTCCGGCGGCGGGAGCCCGCACTTGACTGTATTTGGCGGTTATCTATAATGGCTACAGATACGGTCCTGATACAGATTGGAGGTGGGTCATGCAGTCCGTGGAGGACTTGGTCGCCAACGTGCGCGCGCGCGGTGGCAAGGTGACGCCGCAGCGGGTGCTCATCTACCGCGAATTGGTCGGGGACACCAGCCACCCGACCGCCGAGCAGGTGCACGGGCGCCTGGTGCGTGCGCTGCCGCACCTGTCCCTGACGACCGTGTACACCACGCTGAACGACCTGGCCGAGGCTGGCGAGGTCCGCCGTTTCACGGCCGGGGACGGCCAGGTGCATTACGATCCGGACACCCGGCCGCACGCCGAGATGATCTGTGTGCGCTGTCAGCGGATCTGGGACGCTCCGGCGCCGTATGGCGCGGAGGCCATCCCCCCAGTGATCGACGACTTCCGGGTGCTGACGCGGACCGAACTGTTCCACGGTGTGTGCGCCGAGTGTGCACGGACGCTGGAGACCACGGGCGGGGAGGATCCCAACGATGGCCGAAGCTGAAGCGGAACCCGAGGTACGCGCCCCGAGCGCCGTCAAACCCGAGCACGTCTTCCTGCTGCAGGTGGTACAACCTGGGCTGGCCGGCCTGATGGACGGCTCGGTCTCGACGCTGGCACCGGTGTTCGCCACCGCGTTTGCCACGCACCACTCCCATACGGCGTTCCTGGTCGGTGTGGCGGCGGCGGTCGGCGCGGGCATCAGCATGGCCTTTGCCGAGGGGCTGTCCGACGACGGCCAGTTGACGGGGCGCGGCAACCCGCTGGGCCGCGGCGCCATCATCGGGCTCATGACCTTTGCCGGCGGCATCGGCCACGCCCTGCCGTTCCTGTTCCCCAGCCTGCATACGGCGCTGCTGGTGGCCTACTTCGTGGTGGCCGTCGAACTGGGGGCCATCGCCTGGATCCGGAACCGCTACTTCGGGACGAGCATGCTGCTGTCCGTGGTGCAGGTGGTGATCGGTGGCGCCCTGGTCTTCGGTGCCGGCGTGTTCATCGGCACCCGCGTGGGAGGCTAGCCGTCAGGACCCCACGGCTCCAGGCGGGGGCTTGCAGCTACCGGATCGTGCTGCGATAGTCCGCGCCTGACTGCGGCCCGACGTATAGCGGGGCTGGCAAGGGAGGTGACGCTGATGTCCGAAACGGTTTCCGGCAAGCCGGTGCCTTTGGACAACGCCGATCTCCCGCATGTTCCGCGAACGGTTTACGCGTCGACGGATGCTTGGGCGCAACGCCATACGTTCGATTTTCAAGGTGCGCACAGGGGAGGGAACGCGCGGCTCAGCCCCCGGCTAAAGCCGGGGGTATCAGACGGCCGCGCGGAGTCTTGATGATCGTCGGGACGGGGTGCGACCTCACGCCCGTCGCCCGCCTCCAGTCCGCCTGCGAGCGGCGGCCCTCGTTGCTCGGCCGGCTGTTCACGCCGGCCGAACTGGCGGGCGCCGAGGCGGCCGGCGCCCACCGCTGGGAGCGCCTGGCGGGGATCTTCGCCGCCAAGGAGTCGGTGCTCAAGGCCCTGGGCACGGGGATGCGCGTGCCCTTTGCCGACCTGGAGGTCGGACACGACCCCGCCGGGCGCCCCGTCCTGCACCTGCGGGGCGCCGCGGAACAGGTGGCGCGTGCGCTGGATGTCGCGCACCTGCACATCAGCATCTCGCACGCCGGGGGCATGGCCCTGGCCACCGCCGTCGCCGAGGCGGACCGCTCCGCCTCACCCCCCGCCCTGGAACAGCGCGGCCCCGCACGATAATCTACGGTTCGGCTGCGGACAGGCCGGTGGCCGCGTCCGGCCGCGGGGGTGCAGACATGCGCTTACTCGGTGTGGAGGCCATGCGCGAACTGGATCGCCGGGCCGTGACCGATCTCGGGCTCGACGTCCAACTCCTGATGGAGGTCGCCGGTGCGGCCCTGGCGCGTCACGCGCGGGAGATGCGGGCGGGGAGCCCGGGTCCCGCCCTGCTGCTGATCGGCGGCGGCCACAACGGCGGGGACGGACTGGTGGCCGCCCGCCACCTCCAGGCGGCCGGCGTGCCGGCGCACGTCCTCTTCTGGGCGGAAGCGGACCGCTTGCCGCCCGCTGCCCGGCGCAACCTGGACCTGCTGCGCCGGGCAGCGGGACCCCTGACCGCGCGGCCCTCCCCCCCGGAGGTGGCCCGCCTGGCGGCAGAGGCGGGCGTGATCGTGGACTGCCTGTTCGGAACGGGCTTCCACGGCGTGCCCCGCGCGCCGTTTCCGGACGTGATCGCGGCGATCAATGCGGCCGAGGCCCCGATCCTGGCCGCAGACATCCCCTCTGGCCTCTCGGGGGATCTGGGCCAGGGCCCCGAGGGGGCCTGCGTACGCGCCTCCCGTACATTGTGTATGGGGGCGGTCAAGGCCGGCCTCTTCAGCCCGCCGGGCCGAGCCTATGCCGGGGAGGTCGTGCTGGAGTCGCTGGGCATTCCCGAGGCCGCGTGGAGCGGCCTGCCGGCCGTCCACGGGCTGGAGGGTCCGGAGGTCGCCGCGCTGCTGCCGCCGCGCCGTCCCGTCGGGCACAAGGGGACATACGGGACCGTGCTGGCCCTGGTCGGGTCGCTCGGGATGGCGGGAGCGGCCGCCCTGGCCGCCGGGGGGGCCCTGCGCGCGGGATGCGGGCTGTGCCGCGTCGCCTGCCCCGAGGGCGTGGTCGGCGCCGTCGCCTCGCAGCGCGTGGAGGCCACGGTGCGACCGCTGCCCGCCGCCCCGGACGGCACCCTGGCGGAGGCCGCCGCCGAGCACCTGCCGGCGCTGCTGGCGGGCGTCGAGGCGGTGGTGGCCGGACCCGGCCT
>JAJZWQ010000252.1 GCA_021846605.1 Bacillota bacterium
CCGCCGGTTTTGGCGACGCTGGTTGACCGTTCAGCGTGGCCCCCGGCCAGGTCACGTGCCGCGGTGGATTCGCGGAGCCGCGGGGATGAAGCGGTGGTCTGCCGCTCCCTCGAAGAACGCCACGGGCCCCGACGCGGTGGCGCCCTCCGGTGCCTGGAGCACACCGCCGCAAGGCAGTGTTGCGACCGTGTCGCCTGCCGGTCCGACGCTCTCCACCCGCGGCACATCGGCCGGAAGGCGACGGCATCGCGGAGGCCCTCGCAACCGCGTCAGGGCGGGGGGCCCGGAGGTGTGCGCGGGGCACGGGGACCCAACTCTCCCAGACGCCTCCCCGCCGTGCCCCGCGTGCTCCCCCAAGGCATGGCGGCATGCATGCATCCTGGGTAGGGGTCGGGCGCTGGCCTGATCCCCCAAGGCATGGCGGCATGCAGGGAATTTACTTTGGTGCATCTGGGTAGGGGTCGGGCGCTGGGGACGCCCGGCCTCCCACTTGCGCCGGGAGCACCGCCCGCGATAAGACTGGTGGCCAGCCAGAGCACCTGGCGCCATCACCACCGAGGCCGACAACGCTGCATGGACCGTCGACCGTCACGCTCGTGGCCTCTCCACCCCCCTCCTCCCGGGCCAAGCCTGCCGGGCCGCGCATGGAGGCTGTAGGGTTGGCGGGCACGGTGACGGACCGGCCGGCGGCAGCGGGGGCAGGATCTGGGCACCGCGCTGGGGGTCAGGGGCGCCGATGCGGTCACGGTGTAGGCCGGCAAAAGGCGCGGCAGCAGTGGCCTTCCCACCGCGTAATGCTGCCCAGGACCTTACAGCCCCGCGTCGTGCGCCCTGGCGGCACGCGGGCGCGCGACCCGCCCTTCGGATACAGTGGAGCCGTGAACACACCACCGGCCCTGTGGGTAGATTGCGACACCGGCATTGACGATGCCCTGGCCCTGCTCTACCTCACCCGCACGCCCTGCGCGCTGGTGGGCGTATCGACCGTGGCCGGCAACTGCACGCTCAGACAGGCGACGGCCAACACCCGCGGTGTCCTGGCCCTAGCGGGCGCAGCTGCGGTCCCCGTTCATGCCGGGGCAGCGGCCCCGCTGGTGGCCGAGGGGGAGGATGCCCACCACGTCCACGGGGATGACGGCCTGGGAGGCTGCGCTTCCCTGCTGCCCAGCGTCAGCGGCGGGACGCAGGCAGCAGGTGCGGTGGACGCCCTGGCTGCGGCGCTACGTGCCCGCCCAGGCGTCCTGACCCTGGTGGCGACCGGTCCCCTGACCAACCTCGCCCTGCTGCTGCGGCGGGATCCGGCTTACGCCGGCCTGGTACGCCGAGTCGTGGTGATGGGGGGCACAGACCTTGTGCCCGGCAACGTCGCCCCGACCGTGGAGTTCAACTTCGGCTACGACGCCGATGCCGCGGCCGAGGTGCTGGACGCGCCCTGGCCGGTCACGGTGGTTGGGCTGGACGTCACGCGCCAGGTGACGGCGCAACCGGAGGATGTCGCCCGCCTGACCGCCAGCGCCGACCCGGTTGCGCACTTGGCCGGGCGCCTTTTAGCCAGCTATGGGCAGGCCTATGCCAGGCTCGGTCGGTCGCCGGCGGCGCCACTGCATGACCCGTTGGCGGCTGCCGTCGCCGTGCGGCCCGAACTGGTGCGGCTCGAGGAGTGGCCGGCCACGGTGGAGGCGCGCGGCCAGTGGACCCGGGGGATGCTGGTGGTGGACCGCCGCCTGGCGGCGCGCGCCCCCGTGCCCACGCGCCGCCAGGGGATCTGCGTGGGGGTCCAGGGGGAGGCGGCGCGCACGGCGCTGGTGGAGGCGTGGGCGCGGGGAGACCACAAGTAGCGGACGCCGGATCCGATCGGCGCCGCGGATGCCGGAGCGGATCCCGCCCGCGGCTCAGGTGGGGGGGGAGGCGGCGCGGCCGAGAGCCCAACGCCTGCACGGATGCGGGCACTGGCGGGGACCGCCTCGCGTGGCCGCATCCCTCCCCCGCCCCCCGCGCCGCTCACCGCGGCGCGCGCCACAGCGCGACGGGCAGCGTGCTGCGGGGCTCGGGCGAGAGCGGCAGCGCCACCATCGCGCCCCGGCCGGCGGAGGCGTACGCCCCGAGCAGCATCTCCAGGACCGCCCGCCCGTCCGCACCGGTCTGCCGCGGAGGCCGCCCCTCGCGCACGGCCGCGACGAAATCGGCCAGTTCATGCGGATATCCCTGCTGGTGGACCTCTTCGGCCAGGGCGAACGACCACCCCTGGCTGGACCCGGCCTTCTCCAACGCGTACCCATACCCGCGCTCGCTGTACACCAGGTCGCTCCCACCCTGGAAGAGGTCGGCGTACCCCACCCCCGCCGTGCCATAGACCTCTGCCCGGTCGTCCATGCCCCCCTGCTTGGCCCACGACTCCTCCGCCTGGCAGGTCACCGTCTCGCCGCGATCGTTGCGGAAGGCGACCAGCGCCAGGGCGTGGTCCTCTCCCGCCGTACGGTCCGCGTGCATCTGCTGGTCGCAACGGCAGAAGACCTCGACCGGACGGAAGTCCGGGCCCAGCACCCAGCGGAACCACCCAAAGGCGTGGCACCCCATATCCATCAGTGCGCCACCCCCCGCCCGCCGCACATCCCAGAACCAGCCCGAGTGTGGGCCGGAGTGCTTCTCCGCCTGGCGTAGGTGATACACGCGCCCGAATGTGCCCTCGCGGGCGAGTTGGCGGAGGCGCTCATACTTCGGCGTGAAGCAGAGTTGCTCGCCGTATGCCAGCATGACGCCTGCGCGGGCGCAGGCGTCGATCATCGCGTCGGCCTGCTCCAGGGTGGGACACAGGGGCTTCTCCACCAGCACGTGCTTACCGGCGGCGGCCGCGGCCACCGTCACCTCGGCATGCAGGTCGTTGGGCACCAGGACCAGGACCGCGTCGACGTCCGCCGCGGTGACGACGGCGCGCCAGTCCGTCTCCCATGCGGGGATCCCGTGCGCCCGGGCAAACGCCTCCGCCCGCCCGGCATCCCGCGCGGCCACCCGCGTCACGGTTGCCCCGGCTACCTCGCGCAGGGCCTCCGCATGCACCCCGGCGACAAAGCCCGCGCCAACCAGACCCAACCGCACCGCCATTTCGCGGCCCCTCCTTGAGCGGGAAAATCCGCGCCGCCGCGCCCTCTCCATGAT
>JAJZWQ010000253.1 GCA_021846605.1 Bacillota bacterium
CCGTGTGGTGGGAGATGGCCATCGGCTTGTTTCGAAGGCGACAGGGGACGCCGGCCACAGACGTGTTATTGGTGTGAGGCGTCGTTGCCGATCAAGATGAGGCGGGTTGACGAAGGGCGAACGCCATCCCATGGTATGGCGAGGAGTTCCTGCGTCACAGAGCGCCCGCCCGGAGGCAGGACCCCCCTCGTCATCCGCTCGCCTGCTTCTGGCAAACGACCGTCTTCGCGGACCAAGGGACGCCTGGGCCGGAGGACGCTGGCACTCTGGTGGTACCCAGTTGGTACTGGCTCGGAACCAAAGCGGACCTGGTGTTCCCTGGCCATTCCATGGTAGCATATTCCATGGAGGGGATGCCCCTGTGTCCAGGGTGGGCGGCAGACGCCCACCAGCGCCAGGTCTTGGATCAGCGCTCTCAAGCCGCCTTGCACCTGTATAACACGGCGCTGGCCGAGGGGTTCCAGCGCGCGCGGCGGATGCGCGAGTCCCACCTCTACCCACGCGCATGCAAGGGCAAAGCTCCCACCGAACGCCAGGCTGTTCCGGCAGGCGCGTGAGGTCCACCGCTTTCGGCTCAAGACCTCGTCCCGTTCGTCGGAGAGCTGCCACCGCGAGATCGGCCGGCATCTGGACATATGCACGGCGCGGGGGATCGCCAAGCGGGCCTACGATGCGGTGAACGACTGGGTGGTGCACTACCGCGGCCGGCCGCGGTTCAAGTCTCCCCGACGTGGTTTGCGCAGGCTGGGGGCACCGAGCACTCGGGCATCCTCCTGCGTGGACTGCCCGAAGACGCGGCAACACCTGGAGGTGCGGTGGCGGGGCCTGGTGCTCCCGCTGCGCTTCCGGCACGGCAAGCGTGCCAGCCGCCCAGGCGACGGGCATCTGCAGGTCACGACCGATGCGCTCGGCCACCGGATGAAGATGGTGCGCATCCTGCGCAAGACGCAACGGGGGGCAGGTACGGTACTGTGGGAGCCCTGTCGGCGCAACCGGCGCGCGTGCTGGCGGCACTCCTCAGCGAGTGCGCCGACCTGGTCGAGATCGAGGGCAGCGACGTCCCCAGGGCGGCGGCGTACCGCCGCGCGGCCCTGGGCCTCCGCGACTTTTCCGGAGATCTCCCGGAGCTTGCCGCCCGTGGTGGGCTGCGGCAGATCCCCGGCGTCGGCCCGGTGCTGGAGCGGAAGGTCGCCGAGTTCCTGGCCAGCGGCGCCATCCCCGCACTGGAAGAACTGCGGGCGACGGTGCCGGCTGGGGTGCGGGGGCTTTTGGCCATCCGGGGCGTCGGACCCAAGCTGGCGGCGGCGGCCTGGCGCACGTTGGGGATTACCGACGCGGCCGGACTTGCGGCCGCCTGCAGTGACGGCCGCCTGGCGCGCCTCCCCGGCGTCGGGGCGGCCCGGGCCGGCCGCATCCTGGCGGCCATCGCCATGCGGGGTGACCCGGCCCTGCTGTTGGCGGAGGGCGTGCCGCTGGCCGACGCCATCGCCGCGGCGCTGGACCGCCATATGCCGGCATGGGTGGCGGGGGAGGTCCGCCGTGGGTGCCCGCTGGTGCGCACGCTCACGTTCGTCGCTGTGGGCGGCGCGGGCGAGGTGTCCTCCGTCCTGTCCTCCCTCGGGTTGCGCTGGGCCACGCAAGCGGAGCAGCGGCCGGAAGATCGGGACCACCCCTGGCCCTGGCTTGCCGGTGCGCTTGTTCTGGAAGCGGACGCCGGTCGCCAGGAACTCCCGGTATGCATTTATCTGGCCACGGCCGGCGCACAAGGCACGGCGCTCCTGTGGGCCACTGGCTCGGCAGCGCACCTGCAGAAACTCGCCGGCCGCGCGGCCGACCGCGGCCGGGCGGCCGGCGCCCTTGCGGCCTGTGGCGAGGAGCGCGAGGTGTATGAGGTGTTGGGACTGCCCTGGATTCCGCCGGAGTTGCGGGAGGGGTGGGGGGAGGTCGAGGCGGCGGAGGCCGGCCGCTTGCTTCCAAGCGGCGGCCGCCTGGTGGAACAGGGGGATCTCAAGGGTGACCTGCACTGCCACACGCAGGATAGCGACGGCGCTGCGGACATCTCCGCCATGGCTGCCGCCGCCCGCGCCCGCGGGTACAGCTACCTGGCTGTCACCGATCACTCCCCGGCGCTCGTCGTCGCGCGCGGCCAGAGCGTCGAGCGCTTGCGGGCACAGCGCCGGGAGATCGACCGGCTGAACCGAGCGGCGCCCGCTGGCTTCCGCATCCTGCAGGGAGCCGAGGTGGAAATCCTCCGGGATGGGTCTCTGGACTATCCGGACGATGTCCTGGCCGAACTGGACTTCTGCGTCGCCTCGGCCCATCAGGCGCAGGGCCAGGACGGTGCGGAACTGACCGCGCGACTGGTACGGGCGCTGGCCAATCCGGCGGTGGACGTGATCGGCCACCCGACGGGGCGCCGCCTGCGGCGGCGCGAGCCCCAGCCCGTCGACGTGCCCCGCCTGGCCTCCGAAGCCGCGCGTTTGGGCAAGGCGCTGGAGATCAACGGTTCCCCCGAGCGCGTGGACCTCGATGCCGACCAGGTGCGCGGCGCCAGGGCCGCCGGGCTTCGCTGGTGCTGCCTGGACAGCGATGCCCACACGCCCGAGGGATTGGGCCACATCGCCTGGGCCGTGACCGCTGCCAGGCGCGCCGGGCTTGGCCCCGAGGACGTCGTCAACGCTTGGCCCCTGGAAAGGCTGCGGACCTGGCGCCGCAGGCGGTGAGCGGCTTTGCGCCCAAGCGGGTACCATGGGGCCAGGACGCGGGGGGGATGCATGTGGGCAAGGCGATCGTGGCCGTCAGCGTGACTCCGGTCGGGTCCCAATCGCCCAGTGTGAGCAGCTACGTGGCAGCGGCCGAGCGCGTTCTGCGCGCGGCCGGTGACGTGGGTTACGAACTGGGGCCGATGTTCACCAGCATCGAGGGCGACCTGGGGAGAATTCTGGGGCTCGTGCAGGAGATGCAGGACGCGGTCTTTGCGGCCGGGGCCGAGCGCGTCTCCACAGCGAGAAGGGCCGAAAAGTCACACGGACCGATTCGGGGCAGATGCGGCGCGGGACGGGTTGGGCTGGGGTTACGGGTCAGGAGGGCGCTGAACGAAGTGGTCCGAGCGAGGAATGCCGTGGATCACGGG
>JAJZWQ010000254.1 GCA_021846605.1 Bacillota bacterium
TGTGGAGGAGAAGGCTCTGGCTGGGAGCACTGCCCGGCGAAACCGGCTCCTGCGAAGCAGGAATCTCCAAGCAGGAAACTGGCCGCGCAAGCGGTCGGAAACAAAAGGCTATGAGGAGAGGAACGGCGTGCATCGGATCGATCGAGAAGTCTGCGGTGGGTCGTGTTAGGCGATGATCTGCAACCGGAATGGGTAGTGTGTCACACAGTCGTGCTCCAGTAGACGATCGTGTACCCGAGGTCGGCGAGCGCCCGCATGCTGCGCGCATCCCCCTTGCCCTGCGGCAAGCGGTAGAGTGTCGGTCGGTTCCCCGTAATGGCCGTAATCTCGGTCTCGACCGGCTTGACCTCCTCGGCGATCGCCGCGGGGTCCATATTCTGCAGCGTCAAGTGCCGCGACCCGTGGTTGGCCAGCTCCATACCGTCCTTGGCCTCCTGGCGTGCCAACTGCGGATAGCGCAGGAGCTGGCTGCCGATCAGGAAGAACGTCGCCTTGGCCCGGTACTCGGTGAGCAGGGACAACACCTGTGGCGTGTACTGGGGCGAGGGGCCGTCGTCGAAGGTCAGGGCCACCGCCTTGCTTGAGACGCTGACCGATCGCACGAGCCGCACCGGCGCCGGCGTCCCGGCCGCCCCGGCGCCTCCCACCCCGACGCCCGCCAGGAAGATCGCGAAGCCCAGGGCCACCACGCCGACGCGCCATCCCCACCAGGCCACCCGCACCACCATCGGTCCGACCTCCCCACCAAAGGTTCAGCGCGGCCAGGGAATCCCAGGAAGCCGCAGGCGGTCTCCCACGACGGCCCAAGCCAGGGCCAGGGTGCAGCCGTATGCCGCCAGCGCTGTTGCGACGGTCACGAACACCCGCACCCCCGGCAGCCAGCCGGCCAGCGCGCCCCAGGCGATGGTGCTGGCAGCGACCTGCGCGGCCAGGGCCGGCACGGTAATCGCGGCGAGCTTCCCCCAGGGTGGCCAGCACCCGATCAGCCGCCCGACCGCGTGCAGGTTCAGCCCGGCGCTGATGATGAAGCCCGTCAGGACCGCGGCCGCCGCCCCGCGGATGCCGAAGACGCCGCCGGCCAGGACGAGGATCAGGACCGAACGCACCACCGACCCGATCACGACCCCTGGCAAAAGGGCAGCCGGTCGGCCGGCGGCATTTGCCAGGGCGCCGGCAACGTACGTGATCCCCAGCGGCAGTCCGTCGAACGCCAAAAAGCGCAGCGGCGCCGCCGCGGCGGCGTTGTGGTAGAGCAGGCGGCAGATCGGCTGGGCCAGTTGCCACAGCAGGAGGATGCAGGGCAGGGCCGCGACCGACACCCAGAAGTAGGCGGCCTCTCCGCGGCGGCGCACCGATCGCCCATCGCCGCGGGCCCAATCGGCGGCCACCGCCGGCATCAGGGCGCTGCCGAGCGCGCCAAACAGCACGGCGGACGCCGTCGCCAGCGGGGTCGCCATCCCGTTGAGCTCTCCCAGGGCCGCGGTGGCGCCAGCCGCCCCCATGCCGTCCAGCCGCAGGCGCCAGGTCACCAGGGCCGCGTCGATCGCTGCCGAGCCGGAGGCCAGGATGCTGGAAACCCAGTTGGGCCCGCCCACCGCCATCAGGGCCCTTGCGGGGCCGTGGGCCCCGACCGGGTCGCCCGGCTCGCCCTCCGGGCGGGCAGGCAGCCGCCACGGACGGCGGGCGGCGACGGCCGTGGCCAAAAGGCCCGCCGTCGCCCCGGCGGCCGGTGACCAGGCCAGCGCCGCGGCCGCCATCGCCGGCACCAGCGCCCCCCGGCCCAGGAAGGCATAGGCGCACATGACCGCCACGGCCACGCGCACGCACTGCTCGACGGTCACCACACCGGCAGAGGGCGCGGTGCGCCCGCTGGCCTGCAGCCACGACTTCTCGCCCGAGAGCACGTTGGCCAGGACGATGGCCGGTCCCACCGCCCGGAGGGCGGGGGTGGCAGCGGGGTTGCCCAGCATCCGGGCCAAGTCGGGGGCGAAGACCACCACGGCCAGTCCCCCGGCCACCCCCGTCCCGGTCAAAAGCAGGCGGCTCGCCCGCAGGAGTCCAGCCACGCGCGGCCCGTTGCCGCGGCCGACGGCCGCACCCAGCAGGGCCGCCGCCGCCACCGGGATGCCGAGTCCGCAGACGCTGATGCCCAGGGCCAGGATCGGCATGGCCATCTCATACAGGCCGATGGCTTCCGCGCCCAGCCAGCGCGCAAAGAGGATGCGGCCGACCGCCGACAGTCCCTTGGCCAGCACCCCGGCCACGGCCAGAGCCAAGGCTCCGGTCGCCAGGCTGCTCGCGCCGGCACGGGGCTTCCGCCCTGACGGCATGGCCTTCCCCCTTTCCCGCCCGGGCCATGCCGGGAGAACACCCAATCCATACGAGACGGGCACGCGGCTTATCCGCCCCGCTGGGCCTTCAGCCGTCGTGACCAAACTGTGACGTTGGCGAGGAAGGCACATTCTGCCGAATCCGGTACCTTCAACGTAGGAAGGTGTCGCTGCCGGTCGCTTCCGACCGGATTCAAGGAGGAAACCCGGCATGTCCCCCCGGTCAATCCGCTCCCTGGTGGCCTTGCTGCTCGCTCCCTGCCTGCTGTGCCTGGCGCAACCGTTCGCGCTGGCGGCCTCCCCCCCGTCCACGACGGCGGCTGGCGCGCCATCCAGCACGGCCGCGGCCGGGGCCGCGACGCAGCCGATTGCCTCCGCCACGGGGCAGGCCTACTTCACCGACATCCTCGGCAACTTCGCCGCCCCCGCCATCACGCTGTTGGGTGAGGACGGGATCATCCCGGTGCCGGCCGACCGGCTCTTCCACCCCAACGCCCCGGTCACGCGCCTGGACTTCGCCCTCTGGGCTGCGCGCGCGCTCGAACTGCCGCCGCCCGCCCATCCCGTGACCTTTACCGACGAATCCCAGATCCCCCAGGCCGACCAGAGCCTGGTCTCGGCCGCTGCCGCCGCCAAACTCGTGCAGGGCTATCCCGACGGTAGCTTTGGGCCCACTAACGACATCACGCGGGCCGAGTTGACGACGGTTCTGGGCCGGGTGCTGGAAGCCAAGGGCCAAACGCCCCAAGCGCGCTACGCCGAGCTCTTCGTGGACGGCAGCACCATCCCGTCCTGGGCCGT
>JAJZWQ010000255.1 GCA_021846605.1 Bacillota bacterium
TGTTCTGCTGGCGCGGCAGCATCGGAATCGATGGCTCGGGTGCTGTCTGCACGCCGTTGGATGGTGGATGGCGAGCCGCTGCGGGGCACCGGTCGGGAGCACACGTCGGCGCGGTCGCTGGCCTGCGCGGCTCGCGGGCGGTGTTCCGCGTTCTGTCGCTGTGGCCCCGGGGATCGTGCGCCGGGATTCCATGGACAAGACCCCGTCGGTTGGGGGCGCGGGGCCGGGTCGGCTTTACAGTGGGGGAGTTGCGGGGGCGGCGTGCCGGGCTCCGCCGACGCGCAGGGGCGTGTTTTGGCGCAGGGCTCGGGCTTGTAGGCGCGGAATCCTTGGCGCGGCGACAAAGGGCTCCAGGGAGGGGGCTGCGTGGTGGCGGATCTTGTGGTCGAAGGCGGGGACCTGGTCCTGCGGCTGAGCCCCATCGAGAAGGCCGAGGCGGTGCATGGGGACGTGCGGGTGCCGGCCGCCGCGGTGCGGGCGGTGGAGGTCCTCGACGACGCACCGGGGGCCGTGCATGGCTGGAAGTCACCGGGGACGCGGATCCCGGGCCTGTTGGCCATGGGCACGTATCGGCAGGGTGGTCGCAAGACGTTTGCCATCGTCCACCTGAACACCCACCGCGGTGTGCGGGTGCGCCTGGAAGGCGCGTCGTACGACGAATGGATCGTCGGGTGCGCCGACCCGGACGCGGTGGCCGCACGCATCACGCCGATACTCGCGCCTGACGTTGGCGGCGATGCAGACAGGAGGGGGCAGCGGTGAGCGCCCACCTGCCGGCTGCGCTGGGCGGGGCCGCACTCGTGCTTTGGGTCGTTTTCGAGTTCGCCGTCCGCCCACCCCAGGCCGGGGGCCCCTCCCCGCCGGCGGGTGGCAAGGACCGCGGCAGCACGCTCGTCTTGGTCGCCGCCTACGTCGGTGCCTATGTCGTGCTCATGTGGTTGCCGCACGTCGCTGCGCTTCCGGCAACGGTCGCTTGGGCCGGGGTCGTAGTGGCGTTCTTGGGTCTGGGCCTGCGGGCCTGGGCGATGCGCGTGTTGGGTGTCTCTTACAGGCGCACGCTGCGCACCGAGGGGGACCAGGAACTCGTGACGGCTGGGCCCTACCGGGTCGTCCGCCATCCGGGGTATGCGGGCAGCCTCGCCGTCTGGCTCGGATACGCGGCCTCGCGGGGTGGGGGGTTGGCGCTGGCGGTCGTGGCGCTGTGGATGCTGGCTGCCTATCTCTGGAGGATGCGCGCGGAGGAGAAGATGCTCGTCGGCCGCTTCGGCAGTGCGTACGAGGCCTACATGGCCCGCACCAAGCGGCTGATCCCGGGCGTCTACTGATCCCGAGCATCCCCTGGCGCTGCGGCTCCTGAGGTGCCGCAGCGTCGTGATGGTGGGTGCAACCACGTCTTGTGGTTCGCTCAAGAGCGCAAACATTGGTGTGGCGTACAACGGGGATGCGCACGGGCGGGTGGACGCCGCACGGGGGGCGGAGCCGGGGCGTACGGCCGCCAGGCGGGTGGCCGGCGTCGGCGATCGAGTCCAGCTTCTCGCGCCGGCGTCCGGTGGAGGGGGCACGCTGGACCTGCGCTGAGGCCCGCACGCTTGCGAAGGGTGAGGGGAGGGGCGTGGCGATCGGCTTTCGGATCGTGGGTTGGAGGCCGGCCGTCCCCTCGCTCAAGCGCACGGGGCGGCACCATGCACGGCGGGCGGCACCAAGGCCCCGCGGTCCCCGCAGCGCGGGGGCCCGACCGAGTGTGGCGGCTCGGGACTGCGGGCGCGTTTTCAAGCACGGGCGGCATCCGGGAATTGCGGCTCGGCATGGCAACGCCGGTGGATGCCGCGGGCGTGGCGTTCCGGGGTGGATCGCCATCCACGGACGGTTCGCCCGCGGGGGTGATCCCGCGCTTCACCCCCGCGGATCCGGATGCGCCCGCCGCTGCCAACGCGCCCCGTCGATCCGTTGGCCGGCCAAGCCTGGCCGCAGTCGTGGTGCGGAGCGGGTTCGCTTGGTCGGCAGGGCGCCGGGCTGCTCGGCCGGTCGCGAACGGTCGCTTGCGGACCTGGGTCTTCGGGTGGCATACTGGCCCAGACGGTGAACGGGAACGCGCGCCCCCACCCCCTGCAGAGAGCCGACGGCCGGTGCAAGTCGGCGGGGAGGGCGCGGCGGGACACCCGCGAGTCTCCTGCTGCGCAGGCGGTTGGCCCCCGTGAGCGGGCTGCAAGCGGTCGGTGCGCTGGCGCACCGACAAGGCGGGTGGCAACGCGAGCAGGCCTCGTCCCTCCAAGGGGGACGGGGCCTTTTTGTGTTGGTCGGTCGCTTCGCGGACCGGGACGGCCGCCGGGAGGATGTTTGGAGGTGGTGGCGTGGAGCGGGCCTTGTGTGCGTCGCTGGTGGCGCGCGCGGCGGCGCGGGGCGCCCAGGGCGCGGTGGCGGAAGGCGAAGACCGCGTGTGCGTGTATGGGTGGGTGGCCCAGGTCCGGCGGTTGGGCGGGCTGACGTTCCTGGTGGTGCGCGATCGTAGCGGCACCGCCCAGGTGGTGTTGGACCGGGAGGACCTGGCGGCGGGCCCTATACCGCCACGAGAGGCGATCGTCCGCGTCACCGGATGGCCGCGGCCGGAGCCACGCGCACCCGGCGGCGTGGAACTGCGGGCGCAACGCCTGGAAGTGCTGGTGGCGCCGGCGCAGCCGCCGTCCCTGCCGCTCTACCGGGACCGCCTCGATGCCTCGCTGGACGTCGTCTTGGCGCAGCGGGCCCTGTCGCTGCGCCACCCGCGCGAGCGTGCCACCTTTGCCGTGCAGGCGGCACTGGTGCGCGGGCTGCGGCGGCATCTGGATGCCTGTGGCTTCACCGAGGTGCACACCCCGAAGCTGACGGGCACGGCCACCGAAGGCGGATCCGAGGTGTTCGCCGTCGACTACTTCGGCCGCCGGGCCTACCTCGCCCAGAGCCCGCAACTCTACAAGCAACTGTTGGTGGGCGCGGGATTCGAGCGGGTGTATGAGGTGGGGGCCGCCTACCGCGCCGAGCCGCACGACACGGCGCGGCATCTGAACGAGTACATCAGCCTGGATGTCGAGTCGGAGCTGTTCGGCGGCGGCGGCACGGGGCCGCTTTTGGAGCGGGAGAGGGGGCTGCT
>JAJZWQ010000045.1 GCA_021846605.1 Bacillota bacterium
GCGACGCGATCGGGGCGAATTACCATGGAGACGCGCCCCCCGACGGTTGCATCCGGTGGGGGCCATTATACTGGATAGCGAAACACGATGAGCATCGTGGCCTTAGTGTTTGTGCCGCTCTTCCGCTGAACGGGTTGGCGTGCCCCCAGCGGGGACGCGGCGCCGCCGTCACGCCGATGGACCCAAGGTGCGGATGCGTTATCGGCCGCCGTGGCGCGTCCGTGCAGGGCGCCGGCCAGGAGGGATGCCCCGCGAAGCACCGGAGATGGATTGGGCGGCGCGGCGCGGACCATCGGCGACTCCCGCAGAAAAGCGGCGTGCCGCCCAGCCTCGCCGCCCGCCGGACCGGCAGCGCCGTCGCCGTCGTTCGGCCCGGTCGCCTCTCATGTCGCGGGCCGGTCCGTGGACCATCGCGTGGGGGTTCCGCCCGGGCCGGGGCGATGAGTGGCGCCGTCTTCTGGCCAGGAGGCACGCCCCTGGATCCCACCCTGTCACCTCTCGTAACACCATGTGTCGTCGGGCGGGCGGGCCACGTGGCCTCCCGAGGCGCGCTCGGTCGTCCGCCGCGCGTCAGCGGCGGCGTCGGCGCCAGGACCGACCTGTCAGCGTGACACCGACCCTGTGGCGATACCGCGGCGCGCCGTCCCCGGCCACCGCGCCCCCCGAGTGGCGATGGCTCCCGCTTGCTAGCCGTGCCCGCGGGGTTCCATGATGGGAGCGGACCCGGTAGGGGAGGGTGGGCGCTTGCCGGGGCGCAGGGTCCGGCTGCCGCGCAACCCACTGGCGCGCTCCGCGCCGGTCCGCCTGACGCGCCTGCGGCGCGAGAACGCGTTGCTGGTGCGGGCGGTGGCGGGCGCTGGCCCGCGCGCCCTGGCCGACGGCCTCCTTGGTGTGGTGGACGCGCTCCTGCCGGGGTGTCCGTGCGAGATCCTGCTGCAGGGGGCGGCCGCCGGCTACCTGGAGGTGGTGGGCACCCGTGGCTTCCGCGCCGACCGAGGCCGCGGCTGCCGCATCCCGCTGGGGATGGGCGTGACCGGTGCCACCGCCCAGTCCGGCCGGGCGGTGTGGGTCCGCGACGTCGCGGCCGATCCCCGATACATCCCCGGGGTGTTCGGCGCGCGCTGGGAGTTCGCCCTCCCGTTGCGCACCCGCATCGCCACCCTGGGCGTCATCGACCTGGAGTCTGCGGGGCCCCCGCCGGGGCGGGCGCAGCGCCGCTATCTGGTCTGGCTCGCCGCGGTGCTGGCCCCGGCCTTTGACCGCGCGCTCGCCCGCCGCAACGTCAGCCGCATCCGCGTGGTGCCCGCCCCAGGGACGCGGACGCCGCCCGTCCTGCCGCCGGCACCCCCAGACCGCGCGTCCGCGCGACCCGCAGTGCTGTTCCAACCGATCCTCGATCTGGTCGCGGGGCGCGTGGTCGGCTACGAGGCCGAGCTGCCCCTGGGGGACGGCGGCGTGGCCGGGGGTGGCCAGGCGGCGGCGGCCCAGGCCGCCGCCACGGACCTGGCCCGGCTGAAGATGGTGCTGGGCGCGTGGCGGGGTAGCGCGGGTCTGCTGTTCCTCGACGTGCACCCGGCCTCGCTGCGGCGCCCGGGTTTTGTCTCGGCGGTCCATGCGCTGCTGCGCGAACGCGGGCTGCCGCCGGGAGCGCTCGTGCTGGAACTGCCCGACCCCGGACTGCACGGCGGGCTGGGCCGGCAGGCGCTGACGTCGGCCGGGCACGAGTTTGCCGTCGCCCTGGACGGCTTCGGCGCGGGGACAGCGGACGCCCATGCCCTGCTCGAGCTGCGCCCCGCCTACGTGAAGCTGGCGCGCGTGCTTGTACGCGAGGTGGACCGGGACTTCGGCCGGCGGACCTACATTGAATCGTTGGCATACTACACCCGGCGCATGGGCACGAGGCTGGTGGCCCTGGACATCGCCACCCCGGCGGAGATGGCCGCCCTGCGGCGTGCCGGCGTCAGTTACGGCCAGGGCGAGTTGGTGGGGCCGGTCGGCCCGATCCTCGCCTGAGGCGGAGGGGATAGGCCGGTGCCGGAACACCCGGAAAAGCCCGATCCGCGCGTCGGGCTCTCCATGGAACGCACGCTGCTCTCCTGGGTGCGGACGGGCGTGTCCCTGATCGCGCTGGGGATCGTCCTGGCCAAGTTCGTGCTGTTCCTGGGGCACATGGGCCTCGACGTACGGGGCGTGGCCAACACCGAGCGCCTGGGGTTCGGCCTGGTGATCGCCGGCGGCGCCCTGGTGGCGCTGGCGGGCTGGCGACACGTGCGCCAACTGCGGCGCTGGCGGGCCGGCCAGGACCCGGTGGCCTCGCCACTGCTGGTCGTGCTGCTGGTGCTGGTGGTGGTCGGCGGCGCGGCCTTTGCGGCGTTTTCCATCCTCCCGTGACAGAGCACGTCCCGCGCGCGCGGGACATACCCTGATGCCGCGGCGCCGCGACGGCGTCAGGCGCAGGGGGAGGAAGGCCGCACCTGCCGCGCGCGGGGCGGCCGCAGGCCATGGTGGAGTTGGTCGATGCCCTGTCTCCGGTGCTGGAACAGGCGCTGGTGGTGGTGCTCGGGGCGGCGGTGGCGGCCATTTCCAGCGCGGCCCGCCGCTACATCGTCGCCAAGCACCTGGAAAGCACCGTATCCGCCGCGATGGCCATGGTGAAGGTGGCGGATCCTGGAGTGGCGGCGCAGCCGCTCGGGGAGGACGCGGCGGCGGCTGTGGCTTCCTGGCTGACCGCGCACGGACACGCGGTCAGCGCGGCCAGCGCCCGCCGGTTGATCGCGGCCGTCGCGCGGCAGGCGCAGCAGGACGCGGCGTCCGCCCCCAAGCCGGCGGCTTAAAGCTGCCGGGGCTGGGAGCGCCCGCGTCTGTAGCAAGATGTTCGCAGGTGCGATTCGCCTTCCGCGAGGCAGATTACTCGCGTGGAGGTGAGAATCATGGCGCAGGGATCGCAGAGCGGGCGCACGGTGGTTGCCCAGGCCCGGAAGGCGCTGGACGAGCTCAAGTACGAGGTCGCGCGCGAGATCGGCGTGACCCCGCCCAGCACCGGTTACTGGGGCGACATGCCGGCCCGCCAGTGCGGGGCGGTCGGGGGCCACATGGTCCGCAGCATGATCGAGTTGGCCGAACAGCATCTGGCTGGCCGCTAGCCGTGGCAACGGGGGCGCCCCGGTGGGGTGCGCCCCCGTGTGTCATGTTGCGGGCCGGCGCACGCACCTCACCCGCCCTGCCGCTGGTCTACGGCATGGCGGTGTTCAGCTTGACGTGCGGTTGTGGCTTCCCGGCCTTGAACGCCCGCACCATCGTCGCGGTGAGATCCACATAGTAGATGCCCCAGCCGCCATTGCCATGGTACCCGTATCCGTCCAGGGCGGTCGGCTCCATATCGTTGCTCTCTTCCACGCTGTACTGGTCGGGCTGGATGAACTCGTTCCACTGACACAGGAGCACGACCTCGGGGCGGGCCTGGAAGGCTGTCGACCACTGGTTCAGGTACGTCTGGCCGTGGTTGCGCGCGCCTTCGAGTCCCCAACCGTTCTGCGACTGGGGCCCGAACCCGGGCCACCCCGCAGCCACCGTCACCGCCTCGGCGACCGGCTTGGCCCCGTGCGGTCCCACCTCCGCCCGGTACGTCACCTGCGGGACCCGGTCGATCCACGACCAGTAGCCCAGCTTATTGCCGTGCGTCGTCTCGTTGAAACCGTTGACCCAGCGCACCGTGAAGCGCGAATCGTTCCATGCCGGGGGTGGCGAGGAGCGGGGTCCGGTGTATACGCCGAGCAGGGGTTTGCCTAGAAACGTCTGGTACAGGGACCGGAATTCGGGGGCCTGGATGAACATGTTCCAGATCAGATCGACCTGCTCCATGAACAGCGATGTCCCGGCCTGCGCATTGTCCAACCCGACAAGGAGCGCGAACCTCGGCTTCTGGCTCAGCGTGCGATACGTCTGGGCGAGGGCGTAGGTGGCGGACATGATCCCCAGCGCCACACCGTTGGTCCAATTCTTTCCGGTGAAGTTGTTGCTCCAGTCGATCAGCAGGAAGTCGACGCCGGCACCGGCGATCCAGGAGGCGTGCTGCTTGATCACCGTGGGGCTGGCCGACTCGTAGGTGCCCAGCACGGGCGTCGCCTCGCGTCTGGCCCAACTCACCCCCGGGCGCGTGGCGCAATGGCCGTCGACATCCTTGGCGAGCATCTGCCGCTCCAGGGCGGAGAGCCCGGGGACCGTGCCGCCGGCCGCCAGCTTGACGGCGTTCTGCTTGTCCACCGCCTGGGTCACGACGGCCGACTGGCTGGGCGAGACGCCCACGGCGCACGTGAACCACGTCTCGTATTCCATGCCCACCAGCGGCCCATGGCTGGAGGTGAGGGCGCAGCCGGCGGCCACGGGGGCCAACGCCAGACTGGTGGCTCCCCAGAGAAACTGCCGCCGGGTGGGGACCAGTCCCCCCAGCCCCCCGGTGAGCAATCTCCGGCCCCTCTGCCCATCGGATGTCGCTGCCAACGTCGCAGCCCCCCTGCATCTCCGGTGCCGTGCTGGACCAGAACGAACACGGAGAGCCGGCCCGCGCCTCCCGCCCGGCGGCAGTCCCTTCGGCGGCCCGCCCGTTTCCCATTCCATTGGGTGCGGCCACTTGCCTTCCTGCGCAGACACCGGTGCCGGCTCTGTACCGCTCCCTGCAGCCAGGGACGCCGTCGGAAGCGGTTCGCGCGCCCTGGGACGGGATCGGCTGTCCCCGGCTGGAGCCCGGTGGGGGGCGCGTCGGCAGCGGCGCTCTGCCCATGCGTCAGGCTGCCGGAGTAAACGCCAGGAGGCGGTAGGCGAAGGCGGTCCACAGCGGCGTGGGCGAGACGGCAGCCCCGGGCCCGGGGGCGGCCAGCAGGCGGATCTGGAGGGTGGCGTGCCCCCCGGTGACGGTGGCCGGCAACACGAAGCTGGAATCGCGCCAGATGTGCACGCAGTCGGACGCCGGGTCGGACCACACTCCGACGTACGTGCCGTCGACATAGACCTGGGCGGCCTGGTGGCCTGGGCACTGGTCCAGCGTTGCCCGCAGAACGGCGCCGGCGTTGTTGGGCGGCAACTGGAGGGTGAAGGTGCTGGTCTGGACCGATACCCCGGACCGGGTGATCGCGCCCCCGCTCCCGCCCCCCACCTCGCCGATCACCGGTCCGGTCGCGCGCGCGCCGGTGGCGCTCCAGCCGTGCGCGGCCGCGTCGGTCGCGTCGGCCGGGTGGAGGACATCGCTCTGGGTCAGTTGGGCCCCCGGTAGGCCGTACCAAAAGGCGACGCTGCTGTAGTCGGCGGAGAGGTTGCCCGTCGGGCCCACCTGGATGCCGGCCTGGATCCCGTCATAGAAGGGGACCGCGTCCGACAGGAACAGCCGGTACGCCGCGATGTGCGCGGCAGTGCTGGTGCCCACCCACTGCGCGGGGCTCCCGTGGGTGGGGAGGGTGAACGGCCCGTACTCGAAGTACCATCCGCCCTCGAAGAAGTCCTCGGTGCCGGTCCCCAGGTAAGCCGGGGTGGGGTTGCCGTCCACGAAGATCGAAGGGTTCCCCTGGAGGTTCTCCAGGCCGTAGGGCATGCCCGGCGGTGTGGAGAGCGCCATGGACACGCCCACTAGCTTGCCCGTGCCCGCCACGGACAGGATGCCGTAGTTCTGGCCGGGCGTGGTCGGGCTGGCTGAGGCGTATGTGGCGTGGAAGTACCCCTCGCTGCCGGCGGCCAACGCCGCGGCGTCCGCGGCAGCGGCCCGCGTGCGGATGGCGTAGCTCACCGCGGGGACCGCAGTGCTGCCGCGGTTCACTAGGGTTACGGTCGCCTGGCGCGCAAACGGCATCGGCCAGTAGGCGGCCAGCGCGCCCGTGGCGGGATCCACGGAGAACATCAGCGAGCGGACGGTTGCCGCGCCCAGCCCCGCGCCGAAGAACAGGCCCAGCGGGGCGTCCACCGCCGGGGCGGTGGCGCCGTCGAAGTGGATCTCCAGGTAGACCTGGCCGAGGACCTGCCGGCTGGTCGGCAGCGCGGCGGGGACGTAGGCCGATTGCAGGCTGTGCTGCCAGAGCACGTGGTGGACGCTGAAGGCGTGGGCCGCCTCCGAGGCTGCCGCCATCTGCAGCGTGTCGGTCAGGACGGAATGGCCGCCGACGTCGCTGTATGCCCAGTAGGTGAAGGCCGTGAAGGTGCCGACGGCGGCCACCGTCACCTGGATCTGGCTGCGGCCGGCCGTGAGGCTGGCCGGCAGCGCCAGGGAGGCGTTACGAAAGAAGTAGGGGCCGTTGGTGCTGCCGGGAGTGGAGAAGCTGCCGGCGGGGGCACCGTCCACCGACACCGTCGCCGTCTGATCGGGCAGGGCGTAGTCGAGGCGGCGGACCAGCGTCACCCCCGTGTTCTGGGGGTTCAGGCGCAGGGTGAACGTCGCTGTGCCGGAAAAGGCCATGCCGTCGCGGGAGAGCGTCGCCGCCGGTGGCACGGCGGCCGACGGCACTGTGAGGTGCAGCGCCTCGATTTGCCCCGGTCCGCCCAGATGCGCCAGGGTGGCGGTGGCGCCGGGCGCCAGCGAGACCCGCCCGCTGACGACGCTCGTGCCGGCGGTCTGGTGAGGATCCTGGCCGGCCTTGGCCCACACCGCGGCGGCCGTGGAGAGGTTCTCGGACGGCGAGAACGGGGTGATCGCCGTCCCGGCGGGCAGGCGGTGGTAGCCGACATGCCAGTATGCGGTCGTGCCGGTGAAGGCAATGGTGCAGGACGTCTGGAAGGCGATGGGCACCAGGGAATAGTTGCCGCCGCTGGAGACGCTGGCGTTACCCACCAGGGGGGACAGGAACGGGGCCTGCGTCCCGCTGAAGAACTGGGCGGCGGGCATGTCCACGACGGGGGCGGCCGCGCCGTCCAGGGTGATGCGGATGTTGCCCATTGCCGCCAGGGAACCGGCCACCCAGATGTCGTCCACGACGCCGGGGCCGGTGGCGGAGAAGACGACGCTCTTCCCGCCCGGCGTTTTGAACAGGACGTTGGCCGGCGCGCCGTCGTTGTTCAGCCCGGCCGGATCCACGCTGCTCCACTGCCGCGCCAGGACACCGGGCTGCAATTGTGGAAGCGACCCGAAGGCCGTGAGCGCAGTGTTGGGATGCGTGTAGGCGGAAACCGGGTGCAGGGCGGGTGACGCCGCCGTCCCCACCGGACCGGCCGCTGATGCGCCCGCGCCAACTCCCGCCGCGTGCTGGCCGGGCAGGCGCAGCCACACGAGCACCGCCAGGGCGGTCAGCGTGACCAGGGCGGCCAGGCGCCACCCGCCGCGCCAAACGCGTCGCGTCAAGCCCGCGCGCGCCCGCCGATGGTGGCGGCGGGGCCCGGGCGGTCGTGCGGGCGCGCTGATACCTGACGCCTCCCTGCGGTCGGGTGGGCGGTGCGACCGCCGTATCCAGTCTAGCGCGCGCCCGACCGGGCCGCCATCGGGCGTGGCGTCACGATGTTGTCATCGCGGGGCGCGCACGATGGGGTGTCCGGGACGGGGGAGGGAGCGTCCGTGGCGGGACGGTCGGGGTGGCGCGCCGGGTGGCGGTCCCGTTGGACGGTGCCGTTCGCCGCAGCCTTCACGCTGCTCGCCGTGGGGTTCGTCTATGAACTCTGGCGGCACGTGGGGACGGCCGGGGACTTCTGGAGCTTCTGGGCGGCGTCACGGGCACTGCATGCGGGGCTGGACCCCTACGGCACGGGGAACCTGGCGCGCGTAGCCGCGCTGCCCGCCGGTGCCAGCGCCCCCGGGCCCTTCCTGAGTCCCATCGTCCTCGCGCAAATGTTTGCGCCCCTGGGGGCGCTGTCCTTCACCGCGGCACGGCTGGTCTGGTTGGGCCTGAGCCTGGCGTTGTCGGCCGCGCTGGTGCCGCTCCTGCTCCGGCTGGGCGGGGTCCAACTGCGCTGGCGATCCGTCCTGGCCGGCACGGCCCTGCTGCTGGCCTTCCAACCGTACGACCTCACCCTCTGGCTGGGCCAGACCGATGTGCTGGTCGTCGTGGCCATCGCCGCCGGTTGGCTGCTGATCTTGCGCGGGCGTCCCTACCTGGGCGGCCTGGCCGTCGCGGTGGCCTCCGTGGACCCCCACCTGATCCTGGCCTTCGGGCTGTATTTTTTGGTCACGGCCGCCGGGCGCGAACGCCGCAACGCGCTGCTGGGGCTGACCACCGGGCTGGTGGCCCTGGGCGTCGCGTGTCTGTCCCATCCCGGGGACGTGGCGCAGTGGTTGCTGGTCACCCTGCCCCACGCCCAGGCCGCGGCCATCGAACCCTGGGACACGCTCACCGTGCTGCAGGTGGGTAGCGAGATCCTGGGCCTGCGGGGGGGCCGTATCCTGGCGGGCCTGTTGGACGTGGCCCTGGCTGCTCTGGCCATCGTCGTCTGGCGGCGGCGAGGCGCCACCCCGGACCGCGATCTGGCGGTCTGTGCCGCTCTGGCCCTGGCGACCACGACCTTCGCCTACAACCAGGACTACCTGTTGCTGGTCCTGGCTTTCCCGTTCATCGCCCGGCAGTGGCGCGCCAGCGCCTCCTGGGTCTGGACCGGCGCGCTGGCCTTCTGCCTGGCGGTCGGCTTCGGGCTGGCCGAACTCACCGGAGGGCCGGTGGCCCCCAAGCATGCGGCCTTCATCATCGGCGCGCCGCTCCTGGCGTTGGCGGTTCTGGGATGCCTGCCGACCTTCCGCACCCCGCGCGGCCGCGTGCACCGCCTGTGGGCGGCGGCATGGGCCCTGGCGACCGTGGGAGGCTATGCGGCCTTCACCGTGAGCGGTAGCGAGATCGGCGCCGAGTTGCTGATGCTTTGCGGCGTGCTGGCCTTCCTGGTCCTGGTCGGCTGGCACGCCGCCCGGGGCGTGCCGGAGGGGCCGACGTCCCGTGGAGACCAGGGGCTGGGGGCTGAGGGCTGAGGGCTGAGGGCTGATCACCGGCGCCGCGCGCTGCTTCCCCGTGCGCGCAGGCGCCACCCCGCATGGGTGGGAGGGAGGCCGGCCGACCACGCGAAGTCTCCACCCGGAAGGGTGGGGTCCGCCATGTCGCTGCGTCCTGGCCCGTCAAGGCGGCGCGTCCTCGGGGGCGCGTGTGCGCTGGCGTCGGCCGCGTTCTTGGCGGGCTGCACCTGGCCCGGCGAGTCGGAGGCGCAGGCCCTGGCCGGCCTGCGGTTCCAGGCGGCGGCACCCCTCGTGCTCCGGGACTGGAACGCGTCGACGCTCCCCGGCAACTACCGGGCTCCGGCCCGTGGCGAGGTTCCGCTGCGCGCCTTCACCAGCGGCGAGCGAGTGGTCGCCAGCTACTACTTCTATTGGTACAACGTCAACATCGGTTTGCATACGCAGGGCGCCTGCGGTGCCCTGACCCTGCACCCGCCCACCATGAAGGGCTTCAGCACCCTCAACCCCTCGTGGCACGCTCAGCAGATGGCCGACATGCACGTCGCCGGAATCGACGTGGCGCTACCGGTGTACTGGGGCAACGACACTTCGCTGCTATGGAGCCAGGCCGGGCTGCAACAGTTGGTGGTGGCCCTGGAGGCGATGGACCGGGAGGGGATGCGGCATCCGCAGATCGGCATGTTCTTCGACACCACGGGCCTGCTGGAGCAGGCCGGCGCCCCGGTGGACATCACCGTGGATCCCGGGCGGTCGATGTTCCTGAACTACGTGCGCAGCTTCTACTCCCTGGTGCCGCCCCACGAGCGCGCGCTGATCGACGGGCATCCGATCGTCTGGCTGTATTCGGCCGCCTTCGTTTCCCACTACACCCAGGCCGCGATCACGGCCTTTGCCCAGGACTTCGCCGCCGAGTTCGGAGCCACCCCGTACATCGTCCGTGAGAACTCGTGGAACATCCAAAGCGACGACGTCTACGCGTGGGGGGCGGCGTCCAACGGCCCGAACTTTTTCGGGGTCCTCGAGGTGGGTCCCGGCTTCAACAACACGGCGCTGACCTGCGAGACGCACCTGATCGTGCATCGGCGGGCTGGCGCCTTCTACCGCCAGTCGTGGGACACGGCGCTGGCGCATGCCAGCTACGGACCGCTCCACCACCTGGCCGCGGTGGAGACGTGGAACGAACTGCACGAGGGCACCGCCGTCTGCCAGACGGCCGAGTATGGCCGACTGTATATCAACCTCACGCGGGAGTATACCGACCGCTTCCACCGCCTGGGGCCGATCCGACCAGCCTCCGGTCCCTACACCCACGCCATCTCCGTCTCCTACACCTTCGGCAAGCCGGCCCGCGCGGCGGGCCTCACCCTCCTTCCCCAGCCGGACGGTCCGGTCACGCCCAGCCAAGTGGACGGCCGTTGGGCCGGCGTCACCGGGCACGATTCCTACGGCGGCAACTACATCTATCTGGCAGTAGACCCCAGCTTCGCGTATGAGACCAACGCACCGTTCTCCGTCGACGTCACCTACCTGGACGCCGGCTCCGGGAGCTTTGGGGTGCAGTATGACTCCAACCTGAACGTCGCCCCCTTTCAGGGCGCCTATGCGGGCGCCGAGCCTGGGGCCGTGGCGCTGACGGGCGCGGGGACGTGGCAGACCGCGCGTTTCAGCCTGCCGTACGCCAACTTCGGGCAGCGGGAGAACGGTGGGGCGGGGTTCCGCGTGGTGGCCCCGGGACCGGGATTTGCCGTCGCGCAGATCATCCTGCGGCGGGAGCCCGGCGGATCGTGATGGGCAGTGTGGCCGTCGCCCATCCGGCCTTGGCTCGCCTTCCTCCGCCGAATGGCCGTCGCGCATGCCCTACGCCTCAGGCGGTGCGGACGGCCAGGGTCCGGCGCCCTAGGCGCGCCGGATCGGCGATGACCAGAGAGACGCGGCGCAAGCCCCCGGCTTCAGCCGTGGGGACAATCCGGCCCGTGCGCGGACCTTCGGCTGCGTGCGGTACGTGTACAACTGGGCGCTCGCCCTGCGCACCGAGGCATGGTTTGATCGCCACGAGCGTATCGACTACGCCGAGACGGATCGGCTCCTGGTGCGGATGAAGAGAGAGCCGGAAAAGTCCTGGTTGGCCGCAGTCTCCTGCGTCCCGCTCCAACAGCCCTGGCGGCATCTGAATGCCGCGTTCGTCAACCGCAAGCACGACCGGCAGAGTGCCACTTACCGCGTAGGTGGTTTCCGGTGGAAAGACGGGACGCTCACACTGGCCACGATGGATACGCCGCTCGACATCCGGTGGACGTGACCCGACCAGCGTCACCATCAGCAAGGACCCTGCCGGCCGCTCCTTCGTCTCCTGCTCGACCGAGGAGGAGGTTGCCCCGTTGCCCGTGGTCAACGCCACGGTGGGGATCGACCGCGGACTGCTGGACACGGTAGCCGTGAGCACTGGGGAGAAGGTGGGGAACGAGCGGTTCTTCCGGCGGGACGAGAATCGGCTGGCCAAGGCGCAGCATCGGTTGTCCCGCAAGCAGAAGGGCTCGCGCCACCGCAGCCAGGCGCGGCGGAAGGTGGCTCGCATCCAGGCCCGCATCGCCGACCGGGGACGGGACTTCACGCACCAGCTCACCACGCGCCTGATCCGCGAAAACCAAGTGGTGTGCGCCGAGGGATGGAACGTGAAAGGCAGGCTGGCGCAGCCGACGCTCGCGCAGAGCATCGCGACGTGGGCTGGGGCGAACTCCTGCGGCCACTGGAGTACAGGGCACGGTGGTCTGGCCGGGCCTTTGTCCAGATCGACCACTTCCACCCCAGCAGCAAGCGGTGCCATGTCTGCGGGCATGCCGTGGCCCACCTCCCGCTTGAAGCGCGGCACTGGGACTGTCCCGCGTGCGGCGCCGTCCTGGACCGGGACGTGAACGCGGCGCAGAACATCTAACATCTTAACATCTAAGGATGCGGGGCTCGCGGCACTGGCCGCCGGGCTGGCGGCGTCTGCCTGTGGAGGGGACGTAAGACCCACTCGGAAACGGGTGGGCGGACCCCGGCGAAGCAGGAAGCCCCGGTGAGCGATCACCGGGAATCCCCCGGCTCTAGCCGTGGGGAGGAGGTCAAAGACGTTGGGATGGCGCCAAAAAGGCTCCATGCACAACATACAGGTCCAGTCCGTGCCCGACGATGTGCAGGCGGTGCTGCACCGGCGGGCCGCGGCCGCCGGCCAATCCCTACAGGAGTATCTGCTGGCGCTCCTCTCCGAAGAGGCTCGTCGCCCCACGTTGGACGAGGTGCTGCAGGACGTGCAGCGGCCACACGGCGGCGTCATGCCTTGGCGGACGCCGTCCGCACCCGGCGGCTGGAGCGCGAACGCCGATGATCGTTGTCGACGCCAGCGTGGTGGCCAGGGCCCTTGCCGGCGATGGACCGGATGGCCGGTGCCCAGGCGAGCGTCTGGGCGCGGGGACCATCTTGCCGCTCTTGCGGACCTCGATGTCGCCTCGGTTGGACGTCGTGAATGCGGGGCCGGCAGGCTACCGCACCAGAGGGCCGCCGCCGCGCTGTGCAGTTTACAGGCGCTTCCGCTCGACCGCCTGGACGTACACCGGCTCCTGGCGCGGTGCTGGGAGTTGCGCGACGTGCTGACGGTCTATGACGCCGGTTACGTCGCGCTGGCCGAGGCCCCCGGCGCCCCTCTGCTGACAGCGGACGTGCGGCTGTCCCGAGCACCTGGGGTGCGCTGCGTCGTCGAGGTGTGTGGGCCGCCGGCCGGGATTCCCTGACACCATGAGCGGCGTCGGACCACCGCCTGCCCGCCACGCTGCCCTGGCGCATCTGTGCGGAGTGCGCCGATCCGTGCCCCTGGACGCGCTGGCGTCTCACCCCGCGTCGCCGATGCGCAACGCGTCCTACTCGAAGACCACGGTCCGCGTGCCGTGCAGCAGGATACGGTCCTCCAGGTGCCAGGCGACGGCCCGCGCCAGGACGGCCCGTTCGATCTGGCGGCCGACGCGCCGCAGGTCGTCGGCGTTGTCCCGGTGCGTGATGCGTTGCACATCCTGCTCGATGATCGGTCCTGCATCCAGATCGGCCGTGACGTAATGCGCGGTGGCACCGATGATCTTCACGCCGCGCTCCCATGCCTGCCGGTAGGGGTTGGGACCGACGAAGGCCGGCAGGAACGAGTGGTGGATGTTGATGATGCGGGCGGGCCAGTCGGCGACGAATGCGGGCGAGAGGATCTGCATGTAGCGCGCGAGGACCACCAGGTCGACCTGGCCGGCCAGCAGGTCCGAGATGCGCGCCTCGGCGGCCGCCTTTTCCCCGGGGAGGACCGGCACGTGGTGGAAGGGGATCCCCAGAGGCGTCACCCGGGGGGCGAGAGTCGGATGGTTGCTGATCACCATGGCGATGGCGCAGGGGAGTTCCCCGGCCTGCCAGCGCCACAACAGTTCCAGAAGGCAGTGCTCCTCGCGGGAGACCAGGATGGCCACCCGCTTGGGCGGGTGCATTCCCTGCATCTGCCACCGCATGGAGAAGCGCTCGGCCACGGGCGCAAACGCCGACCGGAGGTCGGCCGCCCTGTGGTCGAGCTCCGCCAGGTCGAATTCCACGCGCATGAAGAACGCCCCACCGCTGGGATCGGTGGTGTGCTGGGCAGAGCGCACGATGTTGGCGCCGTGGGAGAAGAGGAACTGGGAGACCGCGGCCACGATCCCGGGCTGATCGGGACAGGAGATGAGCATGCGGGCACGGGACGGGTCCTGCTTGCGGGCCGGCACGGGCCTTCCTCCCCGCCACGGGCGCATCCTGGACCGGCCTGGGACGCCGACGCGGCCCCCCGAGCCTACCATGACCCGCACCCGCCAGCGAGGGGCCCGTCCGTGGGCGTCGCGCAAGTCGCCTGGCGGGCCGCGGGGGACTGTCGAACTCCGCGTCCCGCTCGCCCACCAGGCGGGCGTGGATGGGGTGCGCGAAGGATCCAGTGTCGTAGCGAGAGGAGACCCGATCGAAGCACCGCAGGTCGCGGTCGGGCATGGGCCGGTGGCGCGAGCGGTCCGGACGCTGCGGCGGGGGGCAGCGGAAGCGGGGGTGGCCCGCACCTCCCGACCGCGGAATCCTGCCAGAACGCCGGGTGCCCCGGGCCGCTGCGCCCGGCGAAGGAGCGGGGCGGCCAAAGGCGAAGCCTGGCCAGAACCGCCGCATGCCGTCACGTCGGCCGGCGCCCCCGGATGTGCCGCGCCGCGGTTCGGACGCGGGGAGAGGGAGGCGCAGCGTGCTCGACCTGATTGTGCGCGGGGGGCTGGCGGTCACGCCCGAGGGGGACCGTCCCGCCGACATTCTGTTGGAGGGCGGCCGGATCGCGGCGCTTGCGGCCCCCGGTACGTGCGCCGACGCCCGGGAAACGCTGGACGCCACCGGCTGCTACGTCCTACCCGGCGTGATCGACGCCCATGTGCACTTCCGCACCCCCGGTCTGACCCACAAGGAAGACTGGCCGTCCGCCTCGGCGGCGGCCGTGGCGGGCGGCGTCACCTCCGTGCTGGACATGCCCAACGTGCTCCCGCCCACCCTCACTGCCGAGGCGTTGGCCGCCAAGGAGGCCGGCGTGCGGGGCCGGAGCCGCTGTCACTACGGGTTCTATGGGGGGCTGGCCGAGGGGGGGGCCGCCGCGCTGCCCGGCCTTTTGGCCGCCGGGGTGATCGGCATCAAGGTCTTTTTGGGAGAGACCACCGCCTCGATCCCGGCGCCGGACGACGCCGAACTCCTGGCGGGTCTGGCCGAAATCGGCGCGGCGGGCCTGCGGACGGTGGTGCACGCCGAGAACGGGCACCTGCTGGCGGCCGGGCGGCGCGCCACCGCCGGCCAGCCCTGGTCTGTGGCGCTGCACGGGCGGAGCCGGCCGGCGGTGGCCGAGGTGGAGGCCGTGGCGCGTATCTGCGTCCTGGGCGCGGCGGCAGGGGCCCCGGTGGCCATCGCCCACGTGTCCACGGCGGGGGCCGTCACCGTGCTGCGCGCGGCCAAAGCGGCGGGGGTGGACGTCCGCGCCGAGGCCTGCCCGCACCACCTGCTGCTCACCGCGGATGCGGCGAGCGGCCTGGGCACGCTCGGCAAGGTCAACCCCCCGCTGCGGAACGAGGTGGATCGCGCGGCGCTGTGGCAGGGCATCACCGACGGCACGATCGACCAGATCGGTTCGGACCACGCGCCCCACACCGCCGCCGAGCGCGCGGCGGATGACCCTGCGCGGGCGCCGTCCGGGTTTGCGGGCGTCCAGAACACCCTTCCCCTGCTCTGGGGGGTCCAGGGCCTCCGTCCGGCGGTCCTGGTCCGGCTGTTGTGCGAAGCCCCGGCCCGCACGTGGGGCCTGTGGCCGCGCAAGGGCCACCTGGCCGCTGGCGCCGACGCGGACCTGGCCATCGTGCGTCCGAGCCCGCCACGCACCGCGCCGCGGCAGTGGAGCCGCCACCCCGCGTCGCCCCTGCTCGAACGATGCGCGGCCCGTGCCGAGGTGGTGGCCACGGTGGTCGGCGGGCGGCTGGCGTTTACCGACGGTGGCCCCGTCGGCACCCCGGGCGGCATGTGGCTCCGGCCCTGAGGGGGATGGACATGCGCGACACGGTCGAGATCTTGCGTGAAAGCGGCGGCCTGCTGGAGGGCCACTTCCTGCTCAGTTCCGGCCGGCACTCCAATCGCTACCTGCAGTTGGCGGCGCCCTTCGCGTATCCGGCGCTGGCGCAGGAGTTGGCGGCGGGCCTGGCCGAGCGGGTGCGGGCCGCGGGCCTGGACCCGGACACGGTGCTCGGCCCGGCCCTGGGGGCCATCGTCCCCGGCTTCGCCTTGGCCCTCGCCCTGGGCCGGCGCTTCCTCTTTTGCGAGCGGGACGAGGGCGCCTTCGTCCTGCGCCGCGGGTTCGCCCTGCGGCCGCACGAGCGCGTGCTCGTCTGCGAGAACACCCTGACGACGGGCGGATCAGCCCTGGAGGCCGTGGAAGTGGCCCGCTCGGCCGGCGCCGAGGTGGTTGGGGTGGCGGTCTATTGCGACCGCATCGCGCGGTCCGAGGGTGTCTTCCCGGTTCCCTACGTGGCCCTGCAGCGCTTCGAACTGGACAGCTGGCCACCCGAGGACTGCCCCCTCTGCCGGTCCGGCGCGGGCGCCCCGCACAAGCCCGGTAGCCGGCCGGACCGGCCGGCATCGGCGTAGGGCAGGGTGTCGGCGCGGGTCCGCGCGCACCTGGACTTCAGGGGGCGTCCCGCATGTGGAGCAGCCAGTCGCGGGTGTCACAGGGGGTGGAGGGCGTCCCCGGCCCGGCGGCGCACCAGCTACCGGACGCGGGTGAGAACCAGCGGGCGGTGGATCGGCGCCGGATGGTCCCCGGGGCCAGGGACAGCCGGGCCCCCTCCGGCACATAGACCAAGAGATGGCGCCCGTCGCGGGTGCGCGCGGCCACCGCCCCGGGACCCGGGCCGACCGAACGGACGGCGTCCGGGGCCGGGCGCAATTCCGCCCAGGGGATGTCTGCCAAAAGGCCCCGCAGGTGGGAGACCACCCGCGTGCCCGCTGTCTGGACCGGCCCGTCCCCCGGGGAAGCCGCGAACCCAATGCCCGCCGCCACCAGCCCCAGCAGGGCCCGGTAGATCTCCGCGCGGAAGGCCTCGGCTCCGTCCTGTGCACCCGCGGGCGAGGTCTCCAACTCCAGCAGCGGCCGCGCCGGCCAGTCTGGAAGGTCCCCACCGGGCACCGGGCCCGCCAGCGCGATGAAGCGCACCCAGGGCCCACCCGTGAGGTCGGCGGAGGGCACCTGACCCCGACGCGGGAGGATGCCCGCCGGCGCGGCGCCCCCGCCGAAGATGGCGTGGCCGATGCGGGCCCACCGCTGTCCGGGTCCCCCGGCGCAATCCGCGCCGACCGCCACCAACCAGAGGGGGTTGACCGCGCCGAAGCGTGCGGCCAGGTAACGGCCCAGTCTGATGGCCTCGGCCTCGGTGAGGGTGTTCCCCAGGTCGTCGGGGGCGCCGGCGGGGAAAAGGGCCAGGACCGGTACCAGCCCGTTCCGCACCAGGAGCTCCAGGCGCCGCTCCAGGCGCTCGAGCCGGGCGGGCAGCGGCCGCAACCCGCCGCCCACGCGCTCGACCGGGCGTGGGGCTCCCGACCCGACCGACGGCAGCAGCAGGCACTGCAGCGCCGTGAATCCCTGCAGTCGGCGCACCCCGACGTACCGCGGCCAGACGTCGTCGCCGGCTGAGCCCAAAAGATCCCAGGATGCATCGCCCAGGAGGAGCCAGGGGTGGCCCGCCTGGTCGCGCAGGCAGCGGCCGTCGACCGTGACGGCCGGAGGTGCGGCGGATTCGGCGGACACCCGGCAGCGTCCGTACCGATCGTGCAGGCCGGCGTCGTCGCGGCGTGATGCCGTCACGCGGTACAGCCAGACGCCCGCTTCGTCCAGCGGCGCGCGGACGCGCCACCGCCGATCCCCGTCCCAGAAGGCCGGCGCCTCGACGCGCCGGCCGGCCGGCGAGGTGAAGGCCACCTCCACGCTGATGTCGCGCAGGGGATCGGGGTAGGTGCGCTCGCTCTCCCACACCAGGTCCACGACCGACACGCCGGGCCCCCTCATGCCGGGCCCGGCTCCAGACGGAAGAAGCCCGGGGGTGCGAAGTGGTGGTCGAAGGAGAACACCACCTCCACCTCCAGGCGCGAGATGACCGCAAACGACGTGCAGTCGATCAGGTTGGTTCCGTGTGCGGCGAAGCGGCGCAGAAAACGCATGGCCATCACCTCGTCCTGCGCCGTCACCCGCTCGATGCGCGCGGGGAGCCCGTCCAACAGGCGTTCGGCCACACGCACGGCAAATTCCGGTTCCCGCCGCACGGACGCCAGGGAGACCACCTCGGCGATCACCATGTTGGTGGTGACCAGCGGCGGTGCGGTCCGGAACAACTGCACGGCGTCGGTATGCCGGGGAGCCAGCGCGTCGAAAAACGCATACAGCGGTCCGCTGTCGGTGAAGACCTCTTTCTGCGCGCGGGAATACCCATTTGGACGAGTGGGACGCGGAGGCCGTAATGGCACGGTTCCCGCTGATTGCGTGTGCGAACGAATGGTCGCAACGGACATGCCGGACCGCCTCCTTCGGACATAGATTCGGACACACCTTGTACCATTAACTGGCAATAGAAGAGCAAAATGCAGCGTGACTTCGGCCCGTAGAGCTTACCCGATTTGATTCGGGCGGAGTGTCTGGAATCCGCTGCCAGGTGGGCTCTTCCTGACAGGTCCGTTCGTTCACATCCGCTTCTCTGCTGTGAGGAGGTTCCCCGATGTCTATGTCGGCCTCGTGTTCTGGTGTCCGAGGCACCCCTCTGCTGGCGGCCCTGGCGGGCCCCACCCTTTCAGCGGACGCGTGGGCGGACCGCACCCTACACGCGCGGTTTCCGGATGGAGCCATCCCCACACGCCAGGTCATCGACGCGGCCATGGCTACCGCGA
>JAJZWQ010000256.1 GCA_021846605.1 Bacillota bacterium
CAGGCGCGCCAGTGCCTGCAGGTAAGCCATCAGTGAACTACGTGGTGGAGGGCGAGACACCTGCCGGTTGGGGTTGGGTGGAGGCGGGGGCCAGGGGTGAGCGGAGGATGGCGCGGTAGTCGGGGCGGAGGGGTCGGAAGAAGACGAAGCGCTCGGGTTGGCGGTGGGTGCGGCGGTGGTGGCGGTCGTGCTTACCGCGACCGGTGGTTTCGCCGAGGCAGAGCCAGCCGGCGGCGCGGTAGCTGGTGCCGAAGAAGCGGTGAGAGTCGACGAAGCTTTCGAGAGCGACGGGGGCGTAGGAGTAGCGGGAGAGCCAGTCGGCGGGGAGGCGGCGGGCGACCTGGGCGAGGAGGCTGGAGGCGAGGAATTTCACCTTGACCCAGGGCAGGATGAGGAAGGTGGATTGGTCGACGATGAGGTGGAGGCGGGCGATGCGCTGCTCGTCGGTCCAGCGGAGGAAGCGGTCGCGGGGGGTGACCTTCCAGGCGGAGGCGGAGAACTCCATGGCGGCCAGGAGGCGGCCGGAGGGGTCCCACGCGAGGTAGCGGAGCTGGGCGCCGCCATGGCGGCGGAAGCCGAGGTAGTGCCAGCGGGCCAGGAGTTCGCGCCAGAGGGCGACCTCGGCCTTATCGGCGACGGGACGGAGGGTGATGGGGCCGAGGTCGGCGCGGGAGCCCGTGATGCGGGGCTGGCGGTCCGAGGCGGGGGTGAGGGCGACGGGGCCGGGGGCGGAGGGGGCGTGGCCGCGGGGCGGCGGCAGAGTGAGGAGGCCGTCGCGCTCCACGGCGCGCAGGGCACAGTAGCAGCTCATCTCCTTGAGCTGGCCGTCGGGTTGGAACCAATGGAGTTGCGTGCACACGGCGCGGGCGATGGCGGCGCGCGTGGGGTGTTGGTCGTGGTCGGCGACGATCGCGGCGACCAGGGCCAGTTCGTCGGCGGAGAAGGGGCGACCGGAGTAGCGGCGGGTGTTCAAGAGCTGTTGACCTCCTGGGGCGCCGATGTGTGGGGAGTGACCGGAGCCGGGCGGGTGCAAGCGCGGGGGCGGCGGCGGCAGGTCGGGGTGCGGGGGACGACGGCGCCGGGGGGTGGGGCGGCGAGTGGCTGGGACCAGGTGGCGCGGTCGGCGGGGCTGGCCTGCCAGGGGAGGAAGCGGGCGAGGGCGGCGCCGGTTGGGGGCTGGTGGCCGTTGTCGGCGCAGGCCTGGAGGTAGGCGGTGAGGTAGGAGAGCGGGTTGAAGCCATGGAGGGCGGCGGTGGCCAGGATGGACCAGAGCATCTCGGCGAGGTGGGCGGACCAGGGGCTGCCGAAGAAGAAGTAGTTCTTGCGCCCCACGACGGGGCCGCGGAGGATGCGCTCCATTTCGTTGTTGTCCATGGGGACTTCGGGGTGATCCAGGAAGAGGGTGAGGCCGGCCCAGTGGCGGATCAGGGTCTTCAATGCCTTGAGTTGCCGGGGTTGCAAGGAGACGTCTTGGCCTTTGTCTTTGTGGGCGCTCAGTTCGCCCTCGGCGGCGGCGTGCAGGGAGGCGGCGTGTGTGCGCAGCGCCTGATCGGCGGCCGCGGCGGCCGCGGGGTCAGCGGCGGCCTGGCGGCGGGCGGTGTTGAGCGTGTAGAGGGTGGCGATCTGCTGGCGCCAGTGCTCGGCCCAGGTGCGGATGTCCGGGGAGTTCACGGTGAGGGCCGCCTCCAGGAATTTGCGGCGGACGTGCGACCAGCAGTAGGCGGGGACGACCCAGCCGAGCCGGGCGAGCGTCTTGTAGGCCGAGTAGCAGTCGGTGAGCAGGATCAGCAGGGGCAACGGCGGCGGGTTGTTGGGGTCCCAGCCGAAGAAGGTGAAGACGGCCTGGGTGTTGCGGCGTTGGGTGGCGGCGAAGGCGATGGCGTCCTTGGCCTTGAAGGCCCAGACCCACCAGTGCGCACGGTGCGGACGCGGCTGACCGGGCCTGTCCGGCTCGATAGGCGGGGATGGTTCGCCTTCCGCGACGGGTGCCTCGGCCTGCTGGGCGTCGCCGCCGGGGAGCACCGTGGCGGTTGTCTCGTCGGCGGCGGCGAGGGTCTGTTCGCGCACGCGCTGGCGGAAGGCGAGATACAAGGGTTCCAGCAATGGTTGCAGGGCCTTGAGGGTACCCGTGAGTCCGCCCTGGGTGACGGGGAGGGCGGGGACCTCCAGGGACAGGGCGCGCAGGATGCGGTGCAGGGGGTGGCCGAGCCAGAACTTCTCCACGCAGACGCGGGCGATGGCCCTGGCCTCCAGCAGGCCTTTGCCGATCACCTTGCGGGGCGGAGGGGCGGTGAGGACCCGCGCGGGCCCGACGCAGGGGCAGGTGCGCCGGTAGCGCTGCCGCAGATAGACGTGGTAGAAGACCTGGACGGTCCAGTCCAGCAACAGGGAACGGGCGACCCAGCCCGGGACGGGTGCGTACGGTTCGCCGCAGTGGGGGCAACGGCGTTGGTCCTCGGGCAGGGTGCGGAGTTCGGTGACGTGGGGTAGGTGCTCGACGATGCGTCGGCCGTGCCCCGGGTGCCCCGGTTGTGCGCCGCGGCGCCTGTCCTTGGGAGGCGGCGGCGCTGGCACCTCTTCCCGTACTGCGCCGGGTTGGGGTTCGGCGGGGGGCGTGGCGGCCTGGGCTTGGGCCGGTTGGCCCGTCCCGGGGACCGGGCCCCGCTCGCTGCTGTGTCCGAAGTGGAGGTGGTGCAGTTCCCGCAACGCGGCCTGCGCCTTGGCCAGGGAGGCGCGCAGCGACTGGACGAGTTGCTCCAGGGTGGCCACCCGCCGCGCCAGCCGTTCGCTCTCGCGAGCGGCGCCGCGGGATTGCCGTTGCAACTCCTTGTTTTCGGACTCCAACCGCGCACAGCGTGCCGCCCAGTGGGCCATCTGCACGTTGGCGCTTTCCCGTCCTGCCATGTTGCCAGGCTACATCCCGTGCCTAGACCTGGCCAGCCCGACTATAGCCACTCGCGACCACTCTCACCCGTTCCAGCCCGGCCCCCCGCTCGCTCACGCCACGTGTCGCACCTTCGCTACGTCGTTCACTGAATGCTTACGCGCCAATCCCACCACCCCCGCCGCCGCCGTCTCTGCCGCGCGCAGCACCC
>JAJZWQ010000257.1 GCA_021846605.1 Bacillota bacterium
GACCAGAGCCTGAGCCGGCTCGGCACCGACTACATCGACATCTATCAGTTGCACAACCCGTCGGAGGAGGTCATCCGTCAGGGAGACACCTTCGCGGCCCTGGAGGACCTGAAGGCGGCCGGCAAGATACGCTTCTGGGGCGTCTCGATCGGTCCGGCCAGCGAGGGGATCGCGGCGATGGAGGCGGGCCGGCCCGCCTCGCTGCAGGTGGTGTATAACCTTCTGGCGCAGGAGCCGGCCAGCGAACTCTTCCCGCAGGCGCGGGCGCAGGGGGTGGGTATCATCGCCCGCGTGCCCCTGGCCTCGGGGTTGCTCACGGGCAAGTTTACGTCCGAGACCACCTTCCCGGCCGGCGACCACCGGGCCAACTGGAAGCCCGAGCAGTTGCGGGCCCGGCTGGAACGCGTGGAGGCCCTGCGCTTTTTGGCCGAGGGTCGCACCCTGGCCCAGGCGGCCCTTCGTTTCGCCGCGGCGGACCCGGCGGTATCCGTGGTCATCCCGGGGGCCAAGACCGCCGAGCAGGTGCGCGAGAACGTGGCCGCGATGGAGGTGCCGCCGCTTTCGCCGGAGGAGTTGCGGCAGGTGGCGGCGCTGGCCGGCTGAGCGTTTTCCAGCCGCCCCTACGGCCCGCCGCGCGGGGCGCCGTCCGGATCCCGGTCCGCCGGATCCGGGCGGCTTGCCGCGTAGCGCACGGCGAGGTCGCCGACGATCTTTGCGATCCGTCCGCGCAGCGCCTCCGGGGCCACCACCTCGGCCTCCGTGCCCAGCCGCAGCAGGTTCGCGGCCGCATACTCCACGGACTCGATCGGCAGCACCACGCGTGTCCAACCGTCGGCGCCCGGCGGGCCGGCCGTCGACTCGGCCGCCTGCCGGGTGATTCGGTCGAAGAGGTGCGAAATCAGCACCCGTCCCCGCGGCGACAGTCGGACGACGGCCTCGCCCTGGTACATGCGCGTCAGGAAGTCGGCCGACCAGGAGCGCCAGTAGGCGGCGAGGTCGAAGTCCGCCGGCCGTTCGAAGCGTTCGGCGAGGGGTTCCAGCGACAGGATGCGGGAGACACGGTAGGTGCGGCACTGGCCGTCGGCCGTGGCGACCAGGTACCAGGCGCCCCCTTTGAGGACGAGTCCGAGGGGAGCGAGGGTGCGGGCGACCTCACCCTTCCAGCGCCGGTAGTGCACGGAGACGGCGTATTGGCCGAAGACCGCGTCGGCCACCGCCGCCAGGTGGGGCGGCTGATCGTCGTCACCGAACCAGCCCGGGGCGTCGAGGTGGAAGCGCTCGCGCACGACCTGGGCCTGGGAGCGCCCCCCGGGGGGCAGGGCGGCCAGCACCTTGCGCTCGGCGTCCGCGAGTCGGTCTCCGAGGCCGAGATCCGCGGCCGCGCGGGGAAATCCCCACAGGCAGAGCGCCGCGGCCTCTTTCGGCGTCAGGCCGTTTTGGATCAGGCCGTCGATCCGGGCCCGGTAGCCGGGCAGCAGCCGGTAGCCGCCGGTCGGTCCGCGGTCGGCATAGATCGGCACGCCCGCGGCCGATAATGCGTCCATGTCTCGGTAGACGGTGCGCAGGGATACCTCGAAGTGTGCGGCGAGTTCAGGGGCGGTGGCGGTTCGCCGCTGCTCCAGCAGCAGGAGCAGGGCCAGCAGCCGGCTCTCCCGCACGACCATCCCTCCGGTCGCAATCCTGACGTTCGCTGGCAGGATTATGCCGGAAGGTGATCCTGGAAGCCAGCGGGCGCGCCCGGTGCCGGTGCGCGGGGGACGGGTCCGCTGGGGCGCGACGTGAACGGAGGGGATCCAGGTGGCGGAAGCGACGTCGATCCGTGCGGTGATGCTGCAGGAGTTGGGCGCTGAGGTGGACCGCACCCGCCGGGCGCTGGAGCGGGTTCCGGCCGACCGTTGGGACTGGCGTCCGCACGAGAAGTCCATGCCCATGGGCCGGCTGGCGGGACACGTGGCGACCCTGCCGTCGTTCGTCCGGGTCATCCTGACGACCGAGCGGTTCGATATGATGAACCCTCCCGCCGGGTTCGTCCGGACCCAGTGGCCGGAGACCGCGGCCGAACTGGTACCCACCGCGGAGCGGGTTTGTGCCGAGGCCAGGGAGGCCCTGGGGGCGGCGCGCGACGAGGACCTCTTCGTACCCTGGAGCTTCACGGTCGGCGACCAACGGGTCGTGACGGGTGTGCCGCGGCATGTCGCCATGCGCCGCTTGGCGTTCGACCACCTGATCCATCACCGGGCCCAACTCGGCGTCTATCTCCGCCTGTGCGACGTTCCGGTTCCGGCCCTGTTCGGTCCGTCGGCGGACGAGCCCTGGCGGGAATAGGACCGCGCGCCCAGCGCGGCCCGGCCGGTCGTGCGCCCAGCGCGCCACCGTCTTGACCCCAGGGTCTGGGCAGGGCGGAGGGATCCGGATCGGGCAAGAGGACGCCTGCGGAAAACGGCGGAGGCCCTGGGCGCCCTGGGGGTCGCCGGGGGCCTCCGCGATCGACCGGTGGATCCGGGCTGCGGTGCGGTCTTGTCAGAGGACGCGGCGGCCCAGCGCCCGCCGCATCTCGTTCAGCACATCGGGTCGTTCCCGCGCGAGGTTGTGGCATTCGGCCGGGTCCGCCTGCAGGTCGTAGAGTTCGATGTGGTCGTTGACATTGTCGATCAGTTTGTACTCGGCCGTGCGCAGACAGCGGGCGGTGGTCAGCTGGCTGAGCGTGTTGCTTCGGTGCGCTGCGGCCGGGTCGCGCAGCACCGGACCAAGCGAGCGGGCGTCCAGGGGTTCGCGCGGCGCCACGCCGGCCAACTCAAGTAGGGTCGGGTGGAGATCGCTCATCTCGACCAGCGCGTCGCTTTCGGCCTGGGGGATGCCGGGCCCGGTGGCAAGCAGGGGTACGCGCAGCGCCGGTTCGTAGAAAACGGACTTCTGATAGAGGCCGTGGTCCCCGAGCATCTCACCGTGGTCCGAGGTATAAAAGACGTAGGTGTTGTCGGCGGAACCGCTTTGCGCCAGCGTGTCGAGCAGCAGCCCCACCTGGGCGTCGATCAGCTCGAGGGCCGCCGTGTACTGGCGCCGCACGGTCGCCACCTCCTGCGGGGAGG
>JAJZWQ010000258.1 GCA_021846605.1 Bacillota bacterium
CGCGACGGACCCTGGGCGGCCCTCGTGATGCTGCAGCGGGCACGGTGGGGAAGGGCGCTGTTAGCGGGGTCAGCGGAAAACCCGTAGGGGGGCCTAACAGGCCGCCGGGGACCCGGGAAGGGGCGGTCGCGCGGGACCGGGCCGATTCTGGCAACGGACGCGGGCCGTGCGAGGGCTCTCCGGTCCGGGTGGGAGTCCCGGCGTGCGAGGCGCGGGAGCGCCCCGTAGCCCGAGTCCGCCTGTCGCCTACGTCCCGTGAGGGGCAAATCCAGGGCCGAAAGGGGCGAAATCCTGGTTGGGCGGACGTGTGGAAGGCCGCAAGAGCGGTTTGTACACATGTTTCTAACCAGGTTGGGTTCGATGCCGGAGCGGACGGCGCGGCGGATCGTGGTGGTAGAGGGGGCCGGGCCTGCAACCTGGGCCGCGGCGCGCGAGTTGCGGGATGCGCTGATGCGGGTCGGGGCGGCGGAACTACCCCTCTGTTGTGAGCGCGACGCCAGTGAGGGGGAGCCGGCCTTTGTCATTGGCACCCCGCCGCCGGGCGAGTCCGCGCCTCAGGCCTTGGATGCCTGCCGGCTCGCCCGTCGCGGCGACCGGGTGTACCTGTGGGGCCAGGGTCCCCGCGGTGCTTTGTACGCGGTTTACGCTTACCTGCAGGACGTGCTTGGCTTCCGCTGGCTCACGCCCACCGTGGAACGGCAACCGCGGCTCGCCGACCCGGCGGGCTTGCCGCCGGAGCTCGAGCGGCAGCAGATCCCCGCCTTCGCCGTGCGCGACGTTGGCTACCGGGAGGCCATGCAGGCACCCTGGAGCGCCCGCTTGCGTCTGAACGGGGAGTTTTGCTCGCGGGGCCGCGACCCCGCCTGGGGTGGCGGCCTGCGCTACACCCACTTCGTCCACACCTTCTACGATTTGGTGCCGCCGGCCCGCTACTTCGGCGACCACCCCGAATACTTCTCCCTCGTGGACGGCCGCCGGCGCGAAGCCTTGGGCCAGTTGTGCCTTACCCAGCCGGACATCGTTGGGATTGCCGCCGCGACCCTGCGGGAGTGGTTCCAGGCTGATCCCGAGGCCAGCATCGCCTCCGTGTCGCAAAACGACTGGCGCGGGGCCTGCGAGTGCAGCGACTGTCGGGCGCTGGTGGAGCGCGAGGGTTCGCAGGCGGGACCGGTGCTGCACTTTGTCAACGCGGTCGCGCGTCGCGTCGCCCGCAGCCACCCCGACCGGCTGATCGACACGCTGGCCTACTGGTATACCGAGGACCCACCGCGGCACCTGCGGCCCGAGCCCAACGTGGCAGTGCGGCTCTGCCACATGTCCCCAAGTTGCGAGAGCCATTCGGTGGAAGCCTGCCCGCACAACGCGCCGTTTGCCGCCCGCCTGCAGGGCTGGGCGCGGATTGCCCCCCGGCTGCACATCTGGGACTACCACACCAACTTCTCCCACTACCTACTGCCGTTCCCCAACTTCCGCGCCATCGCTGCGGACCTGGCCCTTTTCCGCCGCCACGGGGTCGAGAGCGTGTTTTGCCAGGGGGACCTGGCGGATGGGGGTGGGGGGGAGGGGGCTGTGTTGCGCTCCTACTACCTCGCCCGCCTGTTGTGGGACGCCGGGGCCGACCCCGAGGCCCTGATTGACGAGTTCCTGCGCGGTGTGTTCCCCCAGGCGCACGTGCCGGTACGCGCCTACTTCGACCGCATCCAGGCGTCAGCGGTCGATCCGCAACGGCACCTGCGCATGTTCAGTCCGGTGCAGGCCGGTCACCTCACTCCGGCCCTGCTCGACGGCGCCGAGGCGGACCTCGCCGAAGCGCGGGCTCTGGCGGTGGATGCGGCGGAGGTGGCGGAAGTGGGGCGCCTGCGCCTGAGTGTGGACTACGTGCGCCTGGCCCTGCCGCCCACCTTCCACCCCAAGGGGGAGGCGCTGTGCCCCGCGCCTTCGGTCGAGGGCGGGATGGCGGCGCAGGCCCGGCCCGCGGCCCTGCGGCGGTTTCGCGCGGAACTGGAGCGGTATGGGGTGCGGCAGTTGGCGGAGGCGCAGCCGCTTGAGGACTTCGAGCGCCGCGTCGCTGTGTTATCCCGGCCGCATGCGGCCCCGGTCTGGTCGGTCGGGGACTGGGTGTTGCGTGTCGTTCCAGACCTCGGAGGGAGGCTGTGGGAGGCCTCGTTTTGCGGTCAGCCCCTGCTGGCGCCCGCCGCCTGGGAGGACGCCGCCTACCCCGCCTCGCGCGGCTACGAAGAGTGTTGCGCCGGCGACCTGGGTCGCAGCGAGCCATACGACCTTGGTGCGGTGGAGGGTGATCAGGCGCTGGTGCTGACGGCCACCCTGCGTGGCATGGCTTCCTGGCATCCCTATGCGCGGATCGAGGTGCGGCGCGAGATCGCGGCGGACCCCGACGGCGTGTTGCGGCTGCGCACGACGGTGACCAACGCCGATCACGTGCCCCACCCACTGGCGATCCGCCCGCGGCTCTGCCTGGCTGGCCCCTTGCGGGACCTGCGGTGGCGGCAGCCCGGAGGTGCCTGGCGGCCGGCGGGGATCGATCCGGGGGCGGATCGTGCGGCCCCGGGCGAGAACGGCTGGCGGGTGGTATGCGGCGGCGTGGTGCTGGAGTGCACTTACGGGGCGGTCGAGCGCCTGCAGGTGGCGCGGTCCGCGTGGGGTTGGCGGATCGAGGCGGACGGCGGCGAGGTAGTGGTGCCTCCAGGGGGGACCCGGCGGCTGGAGCAGTCCTGGCGGGCCCACTTCGCGCCACCCGGGGAGGGGGATTGATCCGCCCGGCGGGTGGCCCCGACGCGGACCGTCCTCCAGCGCATCGCTGACCAGAAGGTACGCCGATCGGATCCCTACCCCTTGCAGAGCAGGCTTGCATCCCAGACCGCGGCTTGGTGTGACACTTAGTTCGCACCCGTTCAGCACCTCGGCGGGGCCTGAGGCCTGCATATTGGCGGCGTCTCCTGTGGTGTCAACTGCTGCCCGATTTGCCTGACAAACCGCGACAGCCGTCGTTTGTGCCGCCCCAATCCGGCTTGCGCCGGTTGCCCCTGGTTCCTTCCCGCCTAGCGGGCAAGGAGCCGACCCC
>JAJZWQ010000046.1 GCA_021846605.1 Bacillota bacterium
TGACGTTGACCGCGTCCACGTGGGGCGCAAAGCGGCGAGCGCGCTGCAAAAGGCCCTCCAGATCCGGCGCCCGGGGTGGGTCGATCTCGGCTGTCAGGAGACACCCCTGCCCCCGCAAGCGATCGACCAATGCGCCCCGACGCCCCGGCTCCGCCATCTCGCGATGCCCTCCCTCGCGCTATCCGGTCCAGACGCGGCAACTGCCGTCGGCCGCCCCGACGATCACCGTGGGTTGCAGGCCGCAGAAGAGCCCGTGCTCGACGACCCCGGTCAGGCCCTTGATCGCGGAGGCCAACGGCGCCAGTTCCTCCCCAGGGGGAAACCGGCAATCCAGGATATAGTGGCCTCCATCGGTGTGCACCGGGCCGTCGGCACCCACGCGCAGATGCGGTTCCGCGCCCAGGGCGGCCAGCTCCCCTGCCGTCCGTCGCCAACCGAAGGGCACGACCTCCACCGGCACGGGGGCATGCTCCCCCAGACGGGACACAAGCTTGCTCTCGTCCACCACGATGGCCAGGCGCCGCGCCGCCAGGGCAACGATCTTCTCGCGCAGGAGCGCCCCGCCCAGGCCCTTGACCAGGTCGCGCCGCGGGTCCACCTCGTCGGCACCGTCGATGTCCAGGTCGAGCACGGGCCGCTCCTCGAGCGTGGCCACCGGGATACCGAGGGCGCGCGCCTGCGCCAGGGTGGCTTCCGAGGTGGCTACGCCCACGACGCGCAGCCCCTCCCGGGCCACGCGCACTCCGAGTGCGCTCACCACCAGCGCGGCGGTGCTCCCGGTGCCCAGCCCAAGCACCATGCCATCCTGTACCTCGGCCACGGCGCGGCGTGCCGCCAGCGCCTTCTGTCCCGCCTGATCGAGCGGCAGGTGCCACACCCCCCGCGGATCGTTCGTCGCCGGCACGCGTGGGCCTGCCACCGGCCCCATGCTAGAATGCGTCGCTGGTAGACGAGGAGGGATTTGGGTGGTCCGGGCGCAGCCGGAACTCTGTGTGATCGTCGGCTCGGGATGCGCCGGCCTGACCGCTGCCATCTACGCGGCGCGCGGGCGCTTGCGCCCCCTGGTGATCGAGGGGATGGAGCCGGGGGGCCAACTGGCGCTGACCAGCTTGGTCGAGAACTTCCCGGGGTTTCCCGAGGGCATCGGCGGCTTCGACCTGATCGAAAACATGCGCCGCCAGGCGGAGCGCTTCGGCACCCGGTTCCGGACGGGGCTGGTGGGACGGGTCGAACTGGACACCCGGCCGTTCCGCATCCACCTGGAGGACGAGGGCGAGTCCGTGCAGGCGCACTGCCTCATCATCGCGTCCGGCGCCCGGGCCCGCACCTTGGACCTGCCAGGGGAACGGGAGCTTTGGGGGAACGGGCTGTCCGCCTGCGCGACCTGTGACGGGGCCTTCTTCCGCGACCAGGTCGTCGCGGTGGTGGGCGGGGGCGACTCCGCTATGGAGGACGCCCTATACCTGACGAAGTTCGCCAGCCGCGTGCATGTGGTGCACCGCCGTGACCGCCTGCGCGCCAGCAAGATCATGCAAGAGCGGGCGCTGGCGCACGACCGCATCGAATTCCACTGGAACCGTGCGCCCACGGCCCTGGTGACCGCCCCCGACGGCCGCCTGGCGGGGCTGCGGTTGCAGGGCAGCAACGGCGAGCAGGCCGACGAGGTCCTGGACGTGGACGGCGTGTTCTACGCCATCGGCCACGAGCCCAACACCACCATGCTCGGCGCGCAACTGCCGAAGGACCCCCAGGGCTACCTCACGGCCCACGGGGTACAAAGCCACATCCCCGGGGTCTTCATCGCCGGGGATGTGTCGGATCACCGCTACCAGCAGGCGGTTACCGCCGCGGGCACCGGCTGCGCGGCGGCCATGGAGGCCGAGGACTGGCTGCAGGCCGAGGGGCTCTTGGGGGAGGAGGGCGCGGCAGGACCCCTCACGCCCGCTCCATGAGCGCGCAGCACTCCACGTGCGCCGTCTGCGGGAACATGTCCACGGGCTGGACGGCGCGGAGCCGGTAGGCGCGCTGCAATTCCCCGAGGTCGCGCGCGAGGGTAGCCGGATTGCACGAACAGTACACGACGCGCCGGGGCCCCACGCGGAGGATCGCCTCCAGGACCTCCGGCGCCGCCCCCTTGCGCGGGGGGTCGAGCACGACCACCGTCGGGCGGAGACCCGCGCGCACCAACTCCGGCAGCACGGCCTCCGCCGCCCCGAGGTGGAAGCGGAGGTTGTCCTGGCGGTTTTCGGCCGCGTTCTGGCGCCCGTCGGCCACGGCCGGCCCCACATCCTCGATCGCCTCCACCGCACCGGACCGCCGCGCCAGGAACAGGGACAGCGTGCCAACACCCGCGTAGAGATCCACGACGGTGTCCCCCGGACCAGGGGCGGCCTGCTCGACGGCGACGCGGTACAGGGACTCGGCCTGCGCGGGGCTCACCTGGAAGAACGACACGGCCGAGACCAGGAAGCGCAAGCCGTCCAACTCCTCCACGAGGTGGTCGCGGCCGGCCAGCGTGCGGGTGACCCGCCCCAGGATCGCGTTGCCCGGGCTGGGATTGATGTTGTGCACCACGCCGACGCACTCGGGGATGGCCTTGCGGATCCCGGCCGCCAGTGCCGGCCCGGCCGGAAAGTGCGGGCCGGGCGTGACCAGGGCGACGAGCACCTCCCCGCGTCGGCGGCTGACCCGCGCCACCACGTGGCGCAGCACTCCCGTCCGCGTCCGCTCGTCGTACGCCGGGATCGCCAACTCGTCGACTAGGCGCCGGGTGACCGCCAGGACCCTGTCCAGGAGAGGATGCTGAATCCGGCAGCTCTCAAAGGGGACGACACGGTGGCTGCGCGCCGCGTAGAAGCCCGCCCGCACCCCCGCGCCCTGCGCCTCCGGCGGCGTAAACGGCACGGCCATTTTGTGGCGGTAGCGCCAGGGCGGATCCGCGGGCAGCGTCGGCCGGACGAGGGTTTCGGGCTCCGCCAAGTGGCCGAGGCGGCGCAGGGCCTCCACGATGATCTTCCGCTTCCACTCCAACTGTGCTGGGTAGGACAGGTGCTGCCAGGTGCAGCCGCCGCACTCCGGGTAGACGGGGCAGGGCGGCGCCACGCGGTCGGGGGCCGGGCGCACAACGGCGAGGATGCGGGCCCGCGCGTAACTGGCCGCCGAATCGGTCACGGCGACGCGCAGGAGGTCTCCGGGAGCCGCATGCGGCACGAAGACGGCCAGGCTCCCGTACCGCCCGACGCCGTCCCCCTCGGCCGCCAGGCCGGTGATTTCGAGTTCGAAGCTGGTGCCAACCGGAAGCGCGCCGCCCTTGACGGGTCGGGCAGGCGTTCCCCTCATCCCTGCCGCCACCGGAGTCCATCCCCCGGATGGGCATTGTATCCGAGTCTGGGGCTCGCGGGCGGCTGGCACGGGGAGGCACGTGCCGGGCTGGGGATCCCGGCTGCAGGCAGGACCCCCCCGTGACGCTTGCCGCCGCCGGAAACCCCAGGGGCCGGTGGCCCCGCCAAAAGGCCCTCCCTGGCCGACGCATCCCGCGCCTATGCCCTCCCTGGATCCCGGGGCGACCGGCCCGTCCTGGTCCGGTCACGACTCCATTCGCGCCCCGCGTGTCGTTTCTGGGGGCCAGGCGGTTCAGGCCATGCCCGGGTAGCCGAGTTGCCGCAGGGCTTCGTAGGCGGCGATGGATACCGCGTTGCTCAGGTTGAGCGAGCGCCATCCTGGCCGCATGGGGATGCGGACCCAGGCGTCCGGCCAGGCGGTCAGGAGTTCCTGCGGCAGGCCGCTGCTTTCGCGGCCGAACACCAGGGCGTCGTCCGGCCCGTACGAGACGGCCGTGTGCGGCCGCAGGGCGTGGGCCGTGAACAGGCGCAGCGGGCGGTCGCCCAGGTCGGCCAGGCAGTGGCCCCAATCGGGGTGGACGGACAGGCGGACGGAGGGCCAGTAGTCCAGGCCCGCGCGCCGCAGGTGGGACTCGTCCAGCGAGAACCCGAGCGGTTCCACCAGGTGCAGGTGGCAACCGGTGACCACGCAGGTCCGGGCGACGCTGCCGGTGTTGGGTGGGATCTCGGGCGCGACCAGCACCACATGCAGGGGCGTCGGCACCACCTCCCCCCCGATCCTACCGCAGCCGCCGCCCGCCGCGTTCACGGCACCGGCCAGGGAAACCCCAGGACACAAGGGAAGTCCGCAACGCGACCGTGTATATGGCCGGAGGGGGGCTGCCCGTGACCCCGGCCGGATGGTTTGTCTGCGCGATCATCGCCGGTGCCGCATACCTGGGCGCCAGCGGTCGGGCGGACGTCGACGTCATCGGCGCGCTCATCTGGCTGGCGCTGGCATTCGGCCGGGTCCTGCCCCTACCCACACTCCTGGCCGGGTTCGGTACCGACGCCGTGCTCCTGGTCGCCTCCATGATGGCCGTGGCTGAGGCCTTCCGGCAGGTGGGGGCGGCCGAACACCTGGGGCGCTGGCTCGTGCGCCACACCGGCACCCGCGAAGCGCGGGCCCGGGTCGTTGTCGCCATGACGGGGAGCCTTTTGGCCGCCCTGGTGGAGAGCACAGCGGCGACGGTCGGCCTGCTGCCGCTGGTGGCGCGGCTGGGGCGCGCCGGGCACCATCGCCCCCAGCGCCTCTACCTGCTCGCCGCGCTGGGGACCATGGCCGGCGGCATGCTCACCCTGGTTGGGACCAGCGGCAACGTGGTGGCCCAGGGCGTGCTGGCAAGCCTGGGCCAGCCCACGTTCGGCTACCTGGAATTGGGCCGCCTGGGCGTTTTTATCGTCGCCCTCGCAGCGCTGTATGCCCTGACCGTCGCCGGCCGGCTCCTGCCGCGGCCAAGCGGCGTCGCGCTCGACGAGGCGATCGCCGCCCTCCGCTCCTACGCGGCAGAGATCCCGATCCCCCCGGGGTCACCCCTGGCGGGGCACACCCTGCGCGAGTCCGCCCTACGCGCCGAGCGGGGGGTGGACGTCCTCGCCGTCGTGCGGGGCGGTGCTCGCCTCCCCGACCCTGGCCCCGACCAACTGCTGCAAGCCGGCGACACGTTGGTCGTCATCGGACCCGCGGAGGCGGTCGCCGGTCTGCACAACGCGCCCGACGACGCCGCGCTGGGATCGACGGTCGAAGGCCTCATTCCACCCGACTCCCCCTGGGTGGGGCGGACCCTGGCCCACTTGCGCCTGCGCGGCGCGGGGCTGCGGGTGCTGGGGATCTGGCGCCACGGCCAGACGCTGCGGGGCGCCCTGGCCGACCAGAGCCTGCGGGCCGGCGACGTGTTGTTGGCACGCGGCGAACGGGCGGCGCTGGCCGGGCTGCAGTCGGCCGGCAACATCGCCTGGCTCAATCCGGTGGATTCCCCCGACCACGCGGGACGGACCGGCGCCCGCCGCATCGTCATCGCCCTGGCCGTTCTCGCCGCGTTTATCGGGGCGGCGGCCACCGGCAGGGTGGACCTGGGCCTGGCGGGGTTTGGGGCCGCGGTGGCGCTGGTGATCGGCGGCTGCCTGGACGCCCGTCAGGGATACGCGGCTATTCAGTGGAAGGTCCTGGTCCTGTTGGCGGGGGTCATCCCCCTGGGGGACGCGATGTCCCGGACGGGTGTGGCCGCCCTGATCGCCCGCGGTCTGCTGGTGCTCGCCCACCACTGGGGCACCACCGCGGCGCTGGCCGGGCTATGTGTCGCGGCCAGTCTGCTGACCCAGGTCCTCTCCAATGTGGCGACGGCGGCCGTCATGACGCCGGTCGCCGTCCAACTGGCCCAGGGTTCGTCTCTGGCCGTCAAGGCCTGCGTGGCCGCAGTCCTTGTGTCCGTGCTATGTACGCCCCTGACCCCGATGGCGAGCAAGCCGACGATCCTGGTGCAGGAGGCGGGCGGCTACCGGCCCGCCGACTACCTGCGCCTGGGCCTGCCCTTCAGCCTCTGCTGCCTGGCGGTCGCGGTGCTGGTCGCCCCGCTTCTGTGGCCGACGTGAGCCGCTGCAGGCACCTGCCTTCCGGCCGCGGAACCTAACGGTGCCGTGAAAGGGGGCGATGGCATGCCCGGCTTTCTGGAGAACGTGGGGAAGGCGGCCGTGCGCGGCGCGGCCCGGGCGGCGGCCAAGGCGGAGTTCGCCGCACAGCGGGCCAAGTTACAGGGGGATCTGGAACGTCGGGAGCAGGAGGTGTTGGTGGCCTACGCTCGACTGGGCCGCCTGGCGTTCAGGGCGGCCCAGGGCGGCGGTCCACTGCCTGAGGGCGCGGGCCCCCCGCTCCTGGACGGCATCCGCCAGGCGGAGGCGGCCGCGCAGGCGGTGCGCGGTGAACTGGAGCGGTACGGCGGCGGACAGCCCGGCGGATGAGCGGTCGGCACAGGCCCGGTGGGGAGGGGCGGGCGTGGACCTCGGCCTTGCGGCCGGGCTACACGCTCGGCGCTGGCGGCACGGGCGGCGCTGGCTGGCGGCGACGGGCAGCCGCTCCCCGAGCCTGATGCGCTCATTGCGCTTGCGGCGGGCCGGGTCCGGATGGGCCATCGCGTGGCAGGCCACTGGCACGGCGTCGGCCGCCCTACCGGTCTGGTGTGGTCCGCCTGGCGGGGCTCGATCTCGATGTCTCGGCGGGATCACGACCAACCGTCTGGACCGCCTGCCGGCCGTGCGCGCCGGATAGCCTCACTCCACCGCCGTACCCGGGTGGAACTGCTCCGCATAGAGCCGCCGGTACAGCCCACCCGCCTCCAGCAACTCGGCGTGGCGGCCGCTGGCCAGCACCTGGCCGTGGTCGAGTACGACGATGCGGTCGGCCGCCAGGATCGTGGAGAGCCGGTGGGCGATCACCATGGCAGTCCGGCCGGAGAGCAGGGTCTGGAGCGCCGCCTGGATGCGACGCTCGGACAGGGTGTCCAGGGAACTGGTGGCCTCGTCCAGCAGCACCAGGCGCGGGGCCCGCAGGAGCACGCGCGCGATCGCCACCCGCTGCTTTTCGCCGCCGGACAGACGGTGCCCGCGCTCGCCCACCACCGTCTGGTAGCCGTCGGGCATGGCGGCGATGACGTCGTGGATCTGGGCCGCGCCGCAGGCCGCCTCCAGTTCCGCGTCGGTCGCCTCCGGACGCGCGTAGCGCAGATTGGCCGCCACCGTGTCGTGGAACAGGAACGGCTCCTGCGGCACCAGCCCCATGCACGCGCGCACCGAATCGAGCGTGTACGCGCGCAGGTCGCGCCCATCCAGGAGGATCCGTCCCTCCCGCGGGTCGGCAAAGCGCGGCACCAGGTTCATGAGGCTGCTCTTGCCGGCACCCGATGGACCCACCAGGGCCACCATCTGCCCGGGCTTGATCTCCAGCGAGATGTCCGAGAGGACGTCGGGTCCGCCCGGGCTGTGGGCGAAGTAGACATGTTCCATCGTCACCTCGCCGCGGGTCTCCTCCGGGAGCAGTACCACCGGCCCCCCCTGCACCTCGGGCACGCGATCCAGCAGTGCGTAGATGCGGCGATACAGCGCTACCGAGGTCAGGACGGCGACCTGCAGCTGCGTCAGGCTGTTCATCGGCCCATACAACCGCCCGAGCAACGTGACAAAGGTGACGATCGTTGGGATCCCGAGGTCGCGGTGGACCGCCAGCCAGCCTCCGAATCCATAGAGGAGTGCGGGGCCGACCGACCCGAAGAGCCCCAGCCACAGGAACAGCCAGCGCCCGATGAGGTTCTGGCGCACGGACAGCCGGTTGAGCTCACCGTTGCTGGCCGCAAAGCGCTGGGCCTCGCCCTTCTCCCCCACGAACGCCTTGACCAGGAGGGCACCGCTGATCCCCAGGGTTTCGGTCAGCTGGGTCGTGAGCCTGGCCAGGGTCACCTGGATGTCCCGCTGCACGTCCTGCCGCACCTTGCCAACCCGGCGCGCCGGCACGACAAACGCGGGAACGACGATCAGGGAGAGCACCGACAAGCGCCAGTCCAGGGTGAACATGACGGCCAACGTGGTGGCGATGGTCAGGACGTTGCTGATCACCCCGACGAAGGTATTGGTCACGACGCTCTGGATGGCCGCCACGTCGTTGGTCACGCGGGAGACCAGCTGGCCGGCCTGGCTCTTCGTGAAAAAGCTCATGGGCTGGCGGTGGAGGTGCTCGAAGAGCTGCTGGCGGTAGTCGGCCATGACGGCCTGCCCGACCAGGGTCGTCAGGTAATTCTGCGCAACCCCCAGGAGCCCCGATGCCATCGACACGATCAGGAACAGCACGGTAAAACGGACGATGACGTGCATGTCCTTGGCGCCGATGCCGACGAGGATGCTGCGCACCAGCAGGGGGGAGACGCTGCCCAGGGTGCTGGTGACCAGGATGAGGGCAACCGCGGCCAGGGAGGGCCACCGGTACGGGCGGAAGCTGCGCAGGGCACGCAGCAGGAGGGCGCGGTCGAAATGCTCCCCTTTGGCGGCGTCCTGCAGTTCAAGCCGGCCGAAGCTCCCCCGGCCCCCACCGCCACCGAAGCCCATCCCGGCGCCGAAGGGAACCGCCCCCCAGGCTGGCGGAGCACTGGCGTCAGTGTGCCGCCGCGTCCAACTCCTGCCGCAGGATCTCGTTGACCAGCCCGGGATTGGCCTTGCCCTGGGTGGCCTTCATCACCTGCCCCACCAGGAAGCCCATCGCCTGCCGCTTGCCGGCCCGGTAGTCGGCCACGCTCTGGGGGTTGGCGGCGATGGCCTGGCGGACGGCCGCCGTGATCGCCCCGGAATCCTGAATCTGTTCGAGACCGCGGGCGCGGACGACGGCGGACGGATCGGCACCCGTCTGCACCATGTCGTCGAGCACTTCTTTGGCGACCTTGCCCGTGATCGTCCCCTGGGACATCAGCCGCCCCAGGGTGGCCAGTTGGGCCGGCCGCACACGGCAACCGGGGTCGGCTACCCCGATCCCCAGGGCGTTGAGGCGGCCCAGGAGTTCCACCGTGAGCAGGGATGCGGCCAGCGGCGCAGCGATCCCCTCCGCCAGCATGCGGTCAAAGTAGTCGGCCAGGGGGGGATCGGCCACCAGCACGCCGGCGTCGTAGGCGGCCAGCGCCAGGCCGGTATACCGGGCCTGGCGCGCGGCGGGCAACTCGGGAAGCTCTGCCCGGACCCGGTCGACGAAGGCCGCCTCCAGGGTGCACGGCCCCAGGTCGGGCTCGGGGAAGTAGCGGTAGTCGTGCGCCTCCTCCTTGCTGCGCGAGGAGAAGGTGATCCCCCGGCGCTCGTCCCAGTGGCGGGTCTCGCGCACGATGCGCTCGCCCTGGGCGATGGCCTCGGCCTGGCGGCGCTCCTCATACTCCAGGGCGCGCTGCACGGAGCGGAAGGAGTTCATGTTCTTGACCTCGACCAGGGCCCCCAACGCGCTGGAGCCGCGGGGACGCAACGAGACGTTGGCGTCGCAGCGCAGGCTCCCCTCCTCCATCTTCACGTCCGAGACGCCCAGATAGAGCAGTAGGGTGCGCAGGGCCTGGAGGTAGAGGCGGGCCTCCTCGGGCGTGCGGATATCCGGCTCGCTGACGATTTCGATCAGAGGCACGCCGGCGCGGTTGAGGTCCACGCCGGTGGTGCCACCGGGCATGCCCTCGTGCGTGGACTTCCCGGTGTCCTCTTCCATGTGCAGGCGGCGGATGCGCACCTGCCGGAGGCCGTCGGGGCCCTCGAACGTCAGGGTGCCGTTGCGCGCCACCGGCCGGGCGTACTGCGTAATCTGGTAGCCCTTGGGCAGGTCCGGGTAGTGGTAGTTCTTGCGGTCCCAGCGGCAGTCGGCGTCGATCTCGCACTCCAGGGCGAGTGCCGCCCGCAGCGCCAATTCGATGGCGTGGCCGTTGGGCACCGGCAACGAGCCCGGAAGGCCCAGGCACACCGGGCAGACCTGGGTGTTGGGCGGGGCCCCGAAGTCCGTCGGGCAGGCGCAGAACATCTTGCTGCGCGTCGCCAGTTCCACGTGCACCTCAAGCCCGATCACCGTCTCCAGGTCAGACGCTTGGACTTGCGCTGCCAATTGCCCACGCTCCCGCCGAGCAAACTCAGTTGCGCCGGTCACCCACGGCCAGGGGTGGCCGCCGCTTGGCCAGGTCCGCCGCGCTCTCGTACGCCATGGCCACCCGCAGGAGCGTCTCCTCGTCGAACGGGCGGGCCACCACCTGCAGGCCGATGGGCAAGCCGTTGGCATAGCCGCAGGGCAGCGAGATCGCCGGCAGGCCGGCCAGGTTGATCGGCACGGTGCAGACATCGCTGGCATACATGGCCAGCGGGTCGCTCATCTTCTCCCCCAGCCCAAAGGCAACCGTCGGGGCCGTGGGAGTGATCAGGGCGGCGTACCGGGAGAAGGCGCGCTCGAACTCGCGGCAGAGCAGGGTGCGCACCTGCTGCGCCTTGCCGTAGTACTGGTCGTAGTACCCGGCGGACAGCGCATAGGTGCCCAGCATGACGCGCCGCTGCACCTCGGGCCCGAAGCCCTGCCCCCGTGTCTGGCTGAACAGCGCTCCGTAGTCGCCGACCCCGTCGGCCCGGTACCCGTACCGCACCCCGTCGAACCGCGCCAGGTTGCTGGACGCCTCGGCCGGCGCGATGACGTAATACACGTCCAGGGCATGGGCCACGGTCGGCAGGCTGCACTCCTCGATCTCGGCGCCCAGTTCCGCATACAGTTCGATCGCCGCGCCCACCGCCGCCCGCACCTCGGGGGACACCCCCTCGGCGTAGAACTCGCGCGGCACCCCCAGCCGCAAGCCCCGGCAGTCCGCAGACAGCGCCTGCTCGAAGTCCGGGAGCGGCTCGGGATGGGTGGTGGCGTCCTGCAGATCGGGCCCGCCGAGCGCCGTCAGGACCAGGGCGGCATCCTGCACGTCGCGGCAGAGGGGCCCGATCTGATCCAGGGAACTGGCGAAGGCCACAAGTCCATAGCGGGAGACGCGGCCGTATGTGGGTTTCAGGCCGACCACGCCGCAGAAGGCAGCCGGTTGGCGGATGCTGCCGCCGGTGTCCGAGCCCAGCGCGAACGTGGCGCATCCGGCGGCCACCGCCGCGGCCGAGCCGCCGCTGCTCCCGCCGGGGACGCAACGCAGGTTCCACGGGTTGCGGGTGTGCCCGCGCGCCGAGTGCTCGGTGGAACTGCCCATCGCGAACTCGTCCATGTTGGTCTTGCCCAACACGACGGCCCCTTGCGCCGCCAGCCGGGTCACAACCGTCGCGTCGTAGGGCGGCCGAAAGCCCTCCAGGATCTTGGAGCCGCAGGTCGTGGGCATCCCGCGCGCACACAGGTTGTCCTTGAGCGCGACCGGCACCCCGGCCAGGGGCGCAAGCACCTGGCCCCGGGCGATGGTGGCGTCGACCGCCTCCGCATCGGCCAGGACATCGGCGTCCGGCCGCCGGTATAGGTATGCCCCCACATCCGGCTCGACGGCGGAAAGGCGCTCAAGCTGCGCCTGCGCCACCTCGCGCGCCGAAACCTCGCCTGCCGCCAGCGCCCGGTGAATCCGGTGCGCCGGCCAGTGCACCCAGTCGTCCGCCATGTCCGCCCCCCGGGAGTTCAACCGTTTTCCACGACGCGCGGCACCAGGAACATACCGGCGTGTGCCGCCGGCGCGTTGGCCTGCGCCCCCTGGGGGCCCACCCCCGGCCGGGGGTCGTCGCCGCGGGCCACGCCCCCGACCTCCAGGGGGTTGGCCGTGGGCGGGACGTCCACCGTGTCCACCGCCTGCAGGCGCGCCACATGCTCCAGGATCCGGCCGAGTTCTTCCGCGTAGCGGGACAACTGCTCTTCAGGTACCGCCAACCGGGCGAGCCTCGCCACGTGGCGGACCTCCGCCGCGTCGATCGCCACTTCCGCACCCCCGCAGGCCCGACCATATCACACCGGTTCGGCCGACGCGTCGGGCGCCAGAAGGCGCCGCAGTCCCGATTCGTCGAGCACGGGCACGCCGAGCGCGCGCGCCCGTACGAGCTTACTGCCTGGCGACTCGCCGGCGATCAGGTAGTCGGTGCGGGCGCTGACGGACGACACCACACGGCCCCCCGCCGCCTCGATGGCCACAGCCGCCTCCTGGCGTGTCCACCCGGTGAGTTGGCCAGTGAGCACGACCGTCCGGCCCGCCAGCGGCCCCGCGACGGCGGCCGGGGGTGCCTGGATCTGGGCCTGGCCCAGCCCGGATTCGCGCAGGCGCTGGATGAAGGCGCGGTTCTCCTCGTCCTGGAAGTAGGCGGTCACGGCACCGGCGATCTTGGGGCCGATGCCCGCGATCACCTCCAACTCGGCCGGGTCCGCGGCGGCAACCGCGTCCAGCGAGCCCTTGACGGCCGCCAGGGCCTGGGCGGCGCGCGCCCCCACGTGGCGGATGCCCAACCCGACCAACAGGCGCCAGAGGGGCTGGGCGCGGCTTCGCTCCACGGCCTCCAGCAGGTTCTCGCTGGAGCGCTCCCCCAGGCGCGGCAGTTCGGTGAGTTCCGCCAGACGCAAGTGATACAGGTCGGCCGGATCGCGCACCAGCCCGCGCTCCAGGAGGAGCCGGGCCGTCTGCTCCCCCAGGCCCTCGATGTCCATGGCGCCGCGGCCGGCCCAGTGCAGGAGCAAGCCTAAGACCTGAGCCGGGCAGGCCGGGTTGACGCAGCGGTGCGCCACCTCCCCCTCCGGCCGGACCACGGGGGCACCGCAGGCCGGGCACTCGGTCGGCATGGCGAACGGCATCGCCGCAGCGGGACGGCCCGTATGGTCCACCTCGACGACTTCGGGGATGACCTCACCCGCCTTGCGCACGTGCACGAGGTCTCCCGCACGCACATCCTTGGTGGCCACGTAATCCGCGTTGTGCAACGAGGCGCGGGAGACGGTGGTGCCGGCCAGCACCAGCGGCTCGAGCTCGGCGATGGGTGTCAGGACCCCGCTTCGCCCGACAGACACCCAGATGTCCCGCACCCGGGTCAGCCCGAGTTCGGCCGGAAACTTGTACGCGGTCGCCCAACGGGGCGCGTGGCTGGTCGCGCCCAGTTCGCGTTGGGCGGCCACAGCGTTGACCTTGACCACCAGGCCGTCGGTGGCATAGTCCAGTTCCAGGCGCCGGTCCCGCCACGACTGGCAGGCGGTCACCGCGGCCTCCGCGTCGGGGCAGAGCTGGCGGTGCGGCTCCACCGGCAACCCCCACGCGGCCAACCGGTCGAGCGCCTCCCATTGATCGAGCTCGGGGCCCTGCAGGATCTGGTAGCAGAAAAGGCGCAGGCCCCGGCTGGCGGTGACGCGCGGATCCTTCTGGCGCAAGGAGCCGGCGCCGGCGTTGCGGGGGTTGGCGAAGGCCACCTCGCCCGATGCGACCTGCTGGGCATTGAGCACGGCGAACGCCGAGCGCGGCAGGTAGACCTCGCCCCGCACCTCCAGGACCTGCGGCGCCGCCCCCCGCAAGCGCAGGGGCAGGCTGCCCAAGGTGCGGAGGTTGGCCGTCACATCCTCCCCTACCTGCCCGTCACCTCGGGTCGCGCCGCGGACGAACACCCCGCCCACATACGTGAGCGCGACGGAGAGCCCATCGATCTTCAGTTCCACCACGTAGGCCCCCGGCGGGTGCCCCAGTCGCCGCTCCGCCCGCGCGTCGAAGGCGCGCAGTTCGTCGGCGCCAAAGGCGTTATCCAGCGAGAGCAGGGGCTGCGCGTGCCGGACCGGCGCAAAGCCCGTGGCGACCTGCCCAGCCACGCGCTGGGTCGGCGACTGCGGCGTGACCATGTCTGGAAACGCCGCCTCCAGCTCGCGCAGTTCGCGCATCCAACCGTCGTAGGTGGCGTCGTCCACGGTCGGCGCATCCAGCACGTAGTAGTGGTGGTCCGCCTCCGCGATTCGCGCGCGCAACGCGGCCACCCGCTCCGTCGCCTCGGCCCGTTGCACCGACGTCACCTCCGTTCAGGCCCGTCTCAATTTGGCGTACTGCAGGATCAGCGTCCGGGTACCGTCGGGAAAGTCGACCGTGACCTCGCCCCCGTGCCCCGGCCCGTGCGTCTCCCGCACGACCCCCTCTCCCCACTTGGGGTGCACGACCCGTTCGCCCACGCGCAGGTCCATCGCGGCCTCCCCCGCCGACGCGGGCTGGCTACCCTGGGCTGGCGCCGCGCCGGCACGGGGCCGGGGGCGGCTGTACCCGGGGGACAAGGCGCGCACCTCGTGTAACCGCTCCGCCCCGATTTCGTGCAAAAAGCGCGAGGGCAGTGTGGACCGGGCCCCCCCACCGTACGCGACGCGTTCACGGGCCAGCGACAGATACAGGCGCCGACGGGCCCGGGTCAACCCCACGTAACACAGGCGGCGCTCTTCCTCGATGTCCTCCGGGTGGTCGAGGGAACGCGCGTGGGGAAAGCTGCCGTCCTCCATCCCGACCATGAAGACGACAGGGAACTCCAGACCCTTGGCGGCGTGCAGCGTCAGGCAGACGACCGCCTGGCCCTCCTCGCCCGGGACGTTGTCCGCCTCGGCGACGAGCGTCGCCTGCTGCAGGAACTCGCGCACACCGGCCAGCCCGGGCCCGGTCTCGTCGGCCCGCTGCTCGGCTACCGCCTGCAATTCCTCCAGGTTCTCGCGTCGGGTCCGGGCCTCGATCGTATCCTCCGCCCGCAACTCGGCCTCCATGCCGCTGCCCTCGAGCACGCGTTGGATGATCGCCGCCACAGCCAGCGGCCTCGGCTCCTGGCGAGGCTGGCCGGAGGCGTCGACGGCACCCTCGGCCTCCAACCGCACACGCTCGAGGAAGGCGGCAAACTCGGAGAGCGCCCGGGCCGCGCGGCTGGTCCCAGGGATCTCGTCGGCATGGCGCAACGCCGAGGGCAGAGCCTCGCCAGTCTCATCCTGGTGGCGGGTGAGCGCCTCCAGGGTGGCATCGCCCACGCCGCGCCTGGGCACCGCGATGGCCCGGCGAAACGACGGCCAGTCCATGGGGTTGACCAAAAGGCGCAGGTAGCTGAGGGTGTCCTTGACCTCCTTGCGGTCGTAGAACTTGAGCCCGCCGACCACGACGTAGGGAATGCCGCGCCCCAAAAGCGCCTCCTCAATGGCGCGCGACTGCGCGTGGGCGCGGTAGAGGATGGCGAAGTCGCCCCAGGCGGCGCCCGCCTCAGAGCGCAGGCGGGCGATTTCGCGGGCCACGAAGTCGGCTTCCTCGCCGCCATCGACCGCCCGGTAGAGCGTCACATGCTCGCCGGCCCCGCCGTCCGTCCAGAGTTTTTTGGGGTAGCGGCGGGCGTTGTTCTGGATCACCGCCCCCGCCACGTCCAGGATGGCCTGGGTCGAGCGGTAGTTGCGCTCCAGGCGCACGACGCGCGCAGCCGGAAAGTCCTCTTCAAAGCGCAGGATGTTGCGCTGGTCGGCACCGCGAAACCGGTAGATGCTCTGGTCCTCGTCCCCGACGGCCGTCAGGCTCCGGTGCCGGCGCACCAGCGCCCGCACCAGCCGGTACTGCGCGTGATTGGTGTCCTGGTACTCGTCGACCAGAACGTGGCGGAAGAGGGCGCGGTACCGGGCGCCGCCCTCGGGCGGCAGGGCATCGACCGGCACCTCCTCGGTCCCCGGCGGATCCTCACCCTCCTCGACGAGTCGGGCGCCCAGAACCAGGAGGTCGTCAAAGTCCAGGCAGTTGGCGCGGCGGAGCTTGTCCTGGTAGCTGGCATATACCTGGGCCACCTGCCGGCTCCACGGGTCCTGTGCGGACGCGCGCATGGTCTCCGGCTCCTGCAACTCGTTCTTGGCGCGCGAGATGCGAGAGGCCACGGCCGGCACGGGGAAGCGGTCATCCGCCAGTTGGAGTTCACGCAACGCCTCGCGGACCGCCTGCCGCTGGTCGTCGGCGTCCAGGATGGTAAAGTCCTGGGTGTAGCCGAAGCGCACCACCTCCCGGCGCAGCATGCGCACGCAGGCGCCGTGGAAGGTGTGGACCCACGTCGGGGATGCGCCGCCCAGCAGGGCCTGCACCCGCTCGACCAACTCGCGGGCCGCCTTGTTGGTAAAGGTGATGGCCAGCATCCGCCGGGGATCGGCGCCGTCCCGGATGAGGCGCGCCAGGCGGCGCGTCAGGACCCGGGTCTTGCCCGAGCCGGCACCGGCCAGCACCAGCAGAGGGCCGGCGGGAGCCAGGACCGCCTCTCGTTGCTCCGGGTTGAGATCGTCCAGAAGTGGGTCTCGATCGGACACCGGCAAGAGCCATCCCTCCGCTGCTGTCTATCCTGCTTCGCCCCGGGTTTCCCCATCCCTGGCAGCGCCACCCCCCTACGCGTGGGCGGGATCGGCCGGACGCCCCGCCTCTCGCACGGGTCGGAGGGAACGGCAAGGGGGTCCCCTCCGATTGCTGCATCGGGGTCACCGACCGCGAGGGGCTTCGTGCCCTCCGGCAGGCCCAAGGCGCCGGAGGTCAGCCTCTGCCCCCACGCAACGCCGTTCCGGGTGCTGCGCCCCGGCAAAGGGTTCCGCCTCAAGCCGCGACAGCCCGACAATGGCATCGTCGGGGACGGGTTGCCGGCGAACGGCGCCCCGCTGGCCCCACCCGCCCCCGGGTTCCTCCCGCGCATGCGCTTCCACGCCGAGCGCGTCCCCGTGGCCCAATCAGACGGGGGCGGACGCCAACCGCCAGAGGCGGCCTATCGTCTGCCAGTTGCGCGTGGTCGCCGGGACGCCCAGGGTGCGTTCCAAAAAGCCGTTGTTCAGCCGGGCGGTGTGATAGCCGTTGGGGCAATACAGGTACAGCCAACGGCCGGCGACCGCGCCGCGTTCCGGGCGGAACCGCTCCCAGTCCAGGGCCTGGGCCCGGTCCGCGCTCGGAGCCTCGGCGAAGACGGTCACATGGAGCGCCCGCGGCTCGAGGTCCTCGAGCACGAACGGATTGGCGTTTTGCAGGGCCTCCAGTTCCGCCAACGAGAGGACGACCACGGGCACGTCAAAGCCAAAGCGCGCGGCGATGGCGGCGCCAAGCGCGACGGCCACCTCGCCCGCAGGAGCCGGGGCAGTGAGGACGACGTTGCCAGATTGGATGAATGTCTGGACGTCGGCATAGCCCAGATCGGCGCAGAGCCGCCGCAGGTCGGCCATCGGGATGAGCCGGTGCCCGTTCACGTTGATCCCGCGCAAAAGCGCCAGATACCGCACCCAGCAGCCTCCCCCGGTTGAAGGCATCCATCGTACCCGAAACCCCGGGGGCCACGGGCGTACGTTCAGGATCTTGGGGGGATCCATCGGGCGAAGTCGCTGCTGTGGGCGAGGTGGTCGTCCGGTCTGGCCGGCAGCCGCCAAGCGCTGGCGTGGGCACGGGAAGGCGTCACAGCCCCCTACGCCCCGAGGCGGTCGCCCCAGACGGCGCGATCTGGGTCAGAGGCGAGGTCTGCGGGCGGCCCACCGGTCCGCTGCGCGCGCGCGGCCTGGGTGCAGCCGCTTTGCGCAACGGGCATGGCCGCCCCTGAACCCCACGGTCCCCCGCCAGCCGTTCCACGGATCGGGCGCGGGTCACGCCGTGCGGGGGTCGCCCTGCTGCGCGATATAGCGCCCGTCCGTGAATGCCAGGCGGCGGGGGGGTCCCTGCGCCTGGGGGACAAGGATCTGGTAGGGCTGGCGCGGGGCGGGGCGCACCACTTCCGGCGCCGCGGTCGTCCCGACGGCCGTGAGTTGGCCGATCAGCTGGGCCTGGGTGGCACCCAGGCGGTACACAGACACCTCCAGACCGGCGGCGGACCGGCCGTTTTCCGCCGGCAGCACCGTCGAAACCACCAGCGCGGTACCTCCGTCGGCGGCGAGATCGCCGCACGCCACGGGAACGGTTCCCCAGGCAAGCCCCGGGAGGTCCAGCCCGGACAGCACCCGGCCGTTGCCACCGGTAACCGTGATCCGGGAAGTCCGGGCCTGGAAGGTGAAGCCGGCGTTGACTTGGGGGCCCATGGCCCCCACCGACCAGCGGATCTGGTCCGCCCCGCAGGTGAACGTGCCGTCGGCGCTCTGCGCCGGAGCGGGAAGGGCGGCATCGGCCCGCACCAGGGGCGCGAACCGCACCGCAGCTACGTCCAGGATGACCGGCCCGGATGGCCCTTCCCCGACGGTGTAGCTGAGGACACGCAGGACCGGCCCGCCGGGTTCGGACGCGGACCGCTCGGACACCACCAGACGCGCCACCCCCGGCCCGCTTTCCCAGGCGGCGGTGACGGCGAAGGTACGGGAAGGATTCGGCGACGGCGTGTACACCAGGCCCAGGGCCCGGCCGACGGCCTGGGCCGTTCGGCCCACCGCGGTGGACGCCGCCTGCCAGCGCAACCCGGCCACCCCGGCCGCGGTTGCGGCCAGCCCATGGCGCGCGGCGGCGGCG
>JAJZWQ010000047.1 GCA_021846605.1 Bacillota bacterium
CGGGAATGTCGAGCACCGAGCCGTCCAGCCCAACCACCCGCTTGCCCCGATACCAAGGTCCGTGGGTCTTGGGCGTGGCCATCGGACGAGCGACGGCATCGAATAACGCGCGCAAGGGCTCCACACCCAGCCGTTGGCGGGCACGCTGATCCCGCCGCGGATCGGCACTTGCCAGTGATCTGCCCAGGCCCGCAACTGGCGCAGCGATTCGACGAGGTTGTGCAACACCTCACGATAGGCCGACGTGCTGAACAGAGCCATCGCGATCAAGAAATACACCATTAACCGCGCTGGCAGCGCCCGCCGGCGCTCCTCCTTCCGGTCGTATCGGAGCAGGATCTCATCGATCAACTCAGGCGGATAGATGCGTGCGAGGTATTGCGGCTAAAGCCGGGGGATTCCCGGTAATCGCTCACCGGGGCTTCCTGCTTCGCCGGGGTCCGCCCACCCGTTTCCGGGTAGGGCTTACGTCCCCTCCACAGGCAGACGCCACCAGCCCGGCGGCCAGTTCCGCGAGCCCCGCATCCTTGATGTTCTGCGGCGCGTTCACGTACCGGTCCAGGACGGCGCCGCACGCGGAACAGTCCCAGTGCCGCACTTCAAGCGGCAACGCCGCCACGGTGTGCCCGCAGACAGGGCACCGCTTGCTGCTGGGGTAGAAGCGGTCGATCTGGACAAAGGCCCGGCCATACCACCGTGCCTTGTACTCCAGTTGCCGCAGGAGTTCGCTCCAGCCCACGTCGGCGATGCTCTGCGCGAGCGTCGGCTGTGCCAGCATGCCTTTCACGTTCAATCCCTCGGCGCACAGGCGCGGGCGCGTGAGCACGGGCTGCGGCAGCAAAAAAGGGGGCGCCCAGCAGAGCCCGCCGGGCACCCCCGCGGTGCGGCACTCCCCGCTGCGACCTACCCGTCCGTGCCCCGGGCCGCCTCCTCCGCCGCGGTGACCAGGGTCTTTTCAACCTCCTCGGCCAGCGGTTGCAGCGCATGGTCGCCGAGCAGGCCGATGAGGGCGCTGGGCAGGGGCACGCCGATCTCGGTCCGCCCATCCCGCTCGTAGACCACCACCTTGCAGGGAAGGAAGTACGAGACCAGCGGGTTGCTCTCCAGCGCTTCCTTGGCGCGGGGGGCGCTGCAGACCTCCAGGATGCGGAAGCGGCCGTGCAGGTCCAGCCCCTTCTCGCGCAGCTTGTCGTTGACGTCGAGCGCCCAGAGGACGCTGAAGCGCCGCTTGGCCAGCGCCGCCTCGACGTCCCGGGCGGCCTGGTCCACGGACTTGCCCGTGCTCACCGTGTATCGTGCTTCGGTCACTGTGATCCCCCCCACTCTCGCGGCTATCCCCGGGCAACCGGACCCCGCCAGCCGAGCATGCCTCCGGACATGTTCTGGACGCGATAGCCGCTGCGAGCCAGCAGCGCGGTCGCCCGGGCGCTGCGTGCGCCGCTACGGCAGACGCAGACGACGGGCCGGTCCTTGGGCAGCTCGCCCAAGCGCCCCCCGAGGTCGGGGAGGGGAATGAGCCGGGCCTGCGGGATATGTTCGGAGGCATACTCCTGCGGGGAGCGCACATCGACGACCACGGGCGGATCCGGCTGGCCCAGCGCTTGGGCCAGTTGGTGCGGGGTGATGTTTGCCGAGGCCCCGCCTCCGCCCCCCATGAGCCGATTCCACACGAGATATCTCCTCCTTACGGCGGGCGGGACGCGGGGGGCGGCCGCGCCGCCCCCGCGTCCCGCCGCTAGGAGTATAGCTCCCCGCCCCCGGCGCGAAACTCGGCCGCCTTGCCGGCCAAGCCCTCCTCCACCGCCTGCGCCGGCTCCAACCCGGCGCGCTCCGCGTAATCGCGGATATCCTGCGTGATGCGCATGCTGCAGAACTTGGGGCCGCACATGGAACAGAAGTGCGCCGTCTTGGCCGCCTCGTGTGGCAGCGTCTCGTCGTGGTAGGCCATGGCGCGCTCGGGGTCAAGCGCCAGATGGAACTGGTCCAACCAACGGAACTCGAAGCGCGCCTTGGAGAGGGCGTCGTCCCAGACCTGCGCCAGCGGGTGCCCCTTGGCCAGATCGGCGGCGTGCGCGGCGATCTTGTAGGCGATGACGCCCTCGCGCACATCCTCCTTGTTGGGCAGGCCCAGGTGCTCCTTGGGCGTGACGTAGCAGAGCATCGCCGTGCCGAACCAGCCGATCATCGCCGCGCCGATGGCCGAGGTGATGTGGTCGTACCCGGGTGCCACGTCCGTGGTCAGGGGGCCCAGGGTGTAGAACGGGGCCTCGGCGCACACCCGCATCTCCCGGTCCACGTTCTCACGGATCTTGTGCATCGGGACGTGGCCCGGGCCCTCGATCATCACCTGCACATCGTGCTTCCAGGCGACCTGGGTCAGTTCGCCCAGGGTGTCCAACTCGGCGAACTGCGCGTCGTCGTTGGCGTCGGCGATCGAACCCGGGCGCAGGCCGTCGCCCAGGGAGACGGACACGTCATAGACGCGGAGGATCTCGCAGATCTCTTCGAAGTGGGTGTACAGGAAGTTCTCCTCGTGGTGCGCCAGGCACCAGGCCGCCATGATCGAGCCGCCGCGGGAGACGATGCCCGTGACGCGGCGGGCGGTCAGCGGCACATAGCGCAGCCGCACCCCGGCGTGGATGGTGAAGTAGTCCACGCCCTGCTCGCACTGCTCGACAAGCGTGTCGCGGTAGACATCCCAACTCAGGTCCTCGGCCTTGCCGGCCACCTTCTCCAGCGCCTGGTAGATCGGCACCGTGCCGATGGGGATCGGGGCGTTGCGCACGATCCACTCGCGCGTCGTGTGGATATTGCGCCCCGTGGACAGGTCCATCAGGGTGTCCGTGCCCCAGCGGGTGGCCCAGACGAGCTTTTCCACCTCTTCTTCGATCGAGGAGGAGACGGCGGAGTTGCCGATGTTGGCGTTCACCTTGACCAGGAAGTTGCGGCCGATGATCATCGGCTCGCTCTCCGGGTGGTTGATGTTGGCGGGGATGATGGCGCGACCGCGCGCCACCTCCTCGCGGATGAAGTCCGCCGGCAGACCCTCGCGCGTAGCGATGAACTCCATCTCCGGGGTGACGACACCCTGGCGGGCGTAATGCATCTGGGTGACGGCGCGCCCGTCCCGGCCGCGCAGGGGACGCCGCCCCAGGCCCGGGAACCGCCGCTCGCCGGGGCGCTCGGCGGGGTGCAGGCCGTCGTCCTCGGGCCGGATCTCGCGCCCTTCATACTCCTGCACGTCGCCGCGCTCCAGGATCCAGGGCCGGCGCGACGCGGGCAGGCCGTGCTCCAGGTCCACGGTGTAGGCGGGGTCGGTGTACGGGCCGCTGGTGTCATAGAGCCGCACCGGCGCGTTCGGGACTTGGCCCGCCCGCGTCTCGGAGGGGCTCAGGGCGATCTCGCGCACGGGTACGCGGATGTCCGGCCGGGCACCCGCCACGTAGACCTTGCGGCTGCCGGGAAGCGCGCCGGCGGCGGATAGCGCCTGTTCGATCTGCATGCAAAGCACCCCTTCGTTGCTCCCGCAACAACCTTGGGCGGTACGCGGTCCGAGCGGGGGGGGTGCCGGCGGAGGGATGGACCCTTCAACGCGACGCTTCCCTCCGCTGGTGTGACCCAGATCAGGTTCAAGGGTACCGGCTCGAAGCGGCCGGTTCTCAGCCCACGCGGCGTGGACACCCCTAGCGCCCTTGGCTATGCGGTTGTGTGGGATATTCGTCCCGGGGCGGCGCCTTTCCTCCATGCCTCCATGATCCTCGGCGAACGCGGCGCGGCCCGTGTGATACCATGCCGCGGGGGTCCACCCAGCCCGGTCCGGGACCGAGTCCGGCCGACAGGGAGACGCCCGCATATCGCGTATCGGTGGGGGACGGCACGGACCGCCGCGCCCGCGCCCAGCCCGGTCCGAGAGGTGAAATGCGCGTGATTGCCGCCGACATCCGCCCCGAAGCGCTCCGGTGCGAATACGCCATCGATCCCATCGGCCTGGACGCCCCGGTGCCGCGCCTGAGTTGGACGCTCGCGTCGGGGGTGCGGGACCAGGTCCAGACCGCCTACCAGATCCGCGTGGCCAGCAGCCCCGAACGCCTGGCCGCGGGCGACGCCGACCTCTGGGACAGCGGCCGGGTCGCCTCCGCCGAGTTCGTCCACATCGCCTATGCCGGCGCGCCGCTGCGGTCGGGGACGCGCTGCCACTGGCAGGTGCGCGTCTGGGACGCCGCGGGCAACCCCTCGCCATACAGCCCCCCCGCCGTCTGGGAGATGGGCCTGATGGCCGACAGCGACTGGCATGCCGGCTGGATCGCCCTGGACACCGCCCAGACCGTCGGCCTGCCCGCGCTGGACGGCTGCCCCTGGGTCTGGAGCCCCGGGCGGGACCCCTCGGCGCCGCTCTCCACGGCCTGCCTGCGGCGCACCCTCGAACTGCCCGACGTCCCGGTCCGCCGAGCACTCTTCCTCGTCACGGCCGACCAAGGCTTCACCCTATACGCCAACGGCCACGAGGTGGCCCGTGGCACGTACTGGAAGGTGCCGCAGTGGACCGATCTGGCCCCCTACCTGCACCCCGGCGCCAACCTGCTGGCCCTGGAGGCGCGTAAGGGACACGGCGCGGCCGGCATCATCGGGCGTCTGGTCGTGGAGCTGGAGCGCGGGGAGCCCGTCACCCTCACCATCGATAGCGCCTGGCAGGCCGCCGGGCTGGCGCAGCCGGGCTGGCAGCGGGACGCGGTCGTGGGGGGCGCGTGGGCGCCCGCCGAACAGGTGGCGCTGCACGGGGACCGGCCCTGGGGGAACGTCGAGGTCAAGCCGCCAGCCGCCCCCTGTCCACACCTGCGGCGGGCGTTCACCCTGCGCGGGCCCGTTCGGCGCGCCCGGGTGTATGCCACGGCGCTGGGCGTATACGAGTTGCGGATCAACGGGCGGCGGGTGGGACGCGACCACTTCGCTCCCGGATGGACCGACTACCGCAGGCGGGTACAGTACCAGACCTACGATGTGACCGGTCTGCTGGCACCCGGGGCGAACGCTATCGGGGCGATCCTGGGCGACGGTTGGTACGCCGGGGACGTGGCGATCTTCGGGCGGCACCACTTCGGCGACTACCCGCTGCGCCTGCGGCTGCGGCTCCATGTGGAGTATGCCGACGGCACGGCTGAGGACGTGGCCAGTGACGGCGCCTGGAAGGGTGCCGCCGGGCCCCTGCGTTCGGCCGATCTGCTCATGGGCGAGCACTACGACGCGCGCCTCGAACTGGGGCCCTGGGACCAACCCGGCTACGCGGACGGTGGGTGGACCGCCGTGGACCTCCTCCCCTCCCCGCCCATCGCCGTCGTCGCCCAGACGGGACCCGGCGTGCAGACCACCGGCCACCGGCCCCCCGTGGCCCTGACCCAGCCGGAGCCGGGCGTCCACATCTTCGACATGGGCCAGAACATGGTGGGCCGGGTGCGGCTGCGCGTCGCGGGCCCGGCGGGGGCGCGGGTCATCCTGCGCTACGGGGAGATGCTCAACCCCGACGGGACGCTGTACACCGCCAACCTGCGCAGCGCCCGCCAGACGGACGTCTACACACTGCGAGGCGGCGGCGCGGAGGACTACGAGCCGCGCTTCACCTTCCACGGCTTCCGCTACGTCGAGGTGCGGGGGTATCCCGGCGAACCCTCCCTGGACACCCTCCTGGGGGTGGTCATCCGCTCGGCGGCGGAGGAGACGGGCCGTTTCGCCTGCTCGGACCCGCTGGTCAACCAGCTGCAGAGCAACATCCTCTGGGGCCAGCGCGGCAACTTCCTGAGCGTCCCCACCGACTGCCCCCAGCGCGACGAGCGCATGGGGTGGCTGGGCGACGCGCAGATCTTCGCCCGCACGGCCTGCTTCAACATGGACCTGGCCGGGTTCTTCAGCAAGTGGATGGTGGATGTGGACGACGCCCAGACCGAGGCGGGCGCGTTCACGGATGTGGCGCCCCGCGCGGGGTTCATCGGGGCGGGGGCCGCCGCCTGGGGGGACGCGGGGGTCATCGTCCCCTGGACGGTGTATCAGTGCTACGGGGACACGCGCCTCATCGAGCGGCACTATGCGGCCATGACACGCTGGATCGGCTACTTGGAGGAAAACAGCCCGGGGCTGTTGCGCAAGGCCGAGGGGTACGGCGACTGGCTGTCCATCGACGCGGACACCCCCAAGGACCTTCTGGGCACCGCCTACTTCGCCTACAGCGCCCACCTGCTTTCCCGGATGGCGGCCGCCACGGGGCGCGCCGCGGACGCAGAGCGGTACGCGGCCCTCTTCGAGCGCATCCGGGCCGCGTTCCGCCAGGCGTACGTCCAGGCCGAGGGCCGCGTGCATGGAGACACACAGACCGCCTACCTGCTCGCCCTGCACATGGACCTGCTGCCGCCGGAACTGCGGGCGGCGGCGCTGGCGCACCTGGTAGAGAACATCGAGCAGCGCGGCTGGCATCTCTCGACCGGCTTCGTGGGGGTGGGCTATCTCAACCCCACGCTGAGCGAGGGCGGGCGCACGGATGTCGCCTACCGCCTGCTGCTGGCGGACACCTATCCGTCGTGGGGCTACCCCATCCGCAACGGGGCCACCACCATGTGGGAGCGGTGGAACTCGTACACCCGCGAGACCGGCTTTGGCGACACCGGCATGAACTCGTTCAACCACTACTCGCTCGGCTCGGTGGGCGAGTGGCTGTACCGGTCGGTGGCCGGCATCGACACCGATCCCGCCCACCCGGGCTACGGGCACATCGTGGTGCACCCCCGCCCTGGCGGCGGGCTCTCCTTTGCCCGGGGCGAGTACCGCTCGGTCCGCGGGCGCATCGTCAGCGCCTGGAGCCGGGCGGGCGACCACCTGACGCTGGAGGTCGAGATCCCGGCGGGGATCGCGGCGACTGTCCATGTCCCCGCCGACAGCCCCGAGGCGGTCCAGGAGGGACAGGGGTCGGCGGCCCAGGGCGTGACGTTCCTGCGGGCCGAGGCGGGGTGCGCCGTCTTCCGCGTGGGATCGGGCACCTACCGCTTCACGGCGCGGTATACAGGCGAGTCCGGGGGTGCCGCGGCCGGCGCGAGGGAGCGGGAGGCCTGATCCCGCGCCCCCGGGGTGGAAGTCCACGGCCGGCTGGCGGCGCGCGGACAGCGCCACCGCGCAACCCGGCGGGGCCCGCGGACGTCCTAACGCGCTGCGGGGGTCCGGCGCGCGGCACGGCTCGGCGCCCCGAACAGACTAAAGGGAATGCCCATGGCTGCGGGAATCTGTCGGGGGTCGCGCCTTCCGTCTGAAAGCGCTGACGATCGAGGGGGGCTCCGCGCTTGTCACATATGCTCCTCGCCGTGTTGGCCGGGCTGGTGCAGGGGGTCGTCGAATGGCTGCCGGTCAGCAGCAAGACGATGATCACCCTCATCTTCGCCGCTGGCGGCCTGTCCCTGAGCACGGGGTACGTCATGGGGCTGTTGGCCAACTTCGGCTCGTTCTTCGCCGCCCTGTGGTTCTTCCGCCAAGACATCCTGCTGGCGATCTCGGGCCTACGCCATCCGTTTGCGGACAGCGAGGACGCGCGCACCCTGCGCTACCTGTTCCTGGCCACGCTGGCGACCGGCATCATCGGCATACCGATCTACAAGGTGGTCAAGAGCGCCTTCACCGCGACGAACGGGTCCGTGGCCATGGTCGGCATCGGCGTGCTGCTGCTGGCCACCAGCGGTGTGAACTACTGGCGGGAACGGGTGGCGCGCGAGAAGGCCCAGGGTGAGGACGGGCAGGTCGCGACGGGCGTGCCGGGGCCCGGGGTATCGCTGCTGGTCGGCGCCTGCCAGGGCCTGGCGGCCCTCCCCGGGATCAGCCGGAGCGCGATGACGGTCACTCCCCTGCTGCTGCTGGGTTCCACCGTGTCCCGCGCCCTGCGCCTCTCCTTCCTGCTCGACGTACTGGGGCTTTTGGGCGCCGGCATCGTGCCCCTGGTGGTGGGGTCCACCGGCCTGCACTCGGTGGCCAGCGTGGGCTGGGGGCCCGTCGTGCTCATGGTGGCGGTCGCCGCGGTGACCAGCTTCTTCATGATCGCCGGGGTGCTCCAGATCGCCAGCCGGCTGCGGGGTTCGGCCGTGACCGCCGCGATCGGCGTGCTGACGATCCTGGCGGCCGTGGTGGTGCCGCGCTGACCGCCCGGGGTAGGTGACTGGCGCGGATGGGGGCGAGCGGCGGGTGCGGCCGGCCTACGGGGGTGCCAGCCTGGTCAACCTGACCGCCTCCATCGCGGGCCACTTCGGACTGGACGCCCCCACCCTCCGCTGACCGACGGGCTGGACGGCCAGGGGGCCCGCCGGGGCTGCGGCGGTTGCTGGCCGACGGGGACGCCCGCATCACGCGCATCACGTCGGTCTTCCCGTCGACCACGGCCGCTGCCCTGTCCAGCATCCACGCCGGGCGCACGCCGGCCGAGCACGGCTACCTGGGGTATTCGGTGTGGCTGGACGCGGGGGCCCCGCGCTCCGCGTTGGCCGGCCCGCTGGCGATCTTCTCCGCGCTGGCGGCGCGCGGGGTGACCTGCCGGGTCGTCACCAGCGCGGCCATCGCCGACAGCGCCCTGTCCGCTTGGCACTTCGCGGGCGCCGACTACCGGCGCTGGTACAGCTCAACACCCTGCCCAGCCTGCTGGCGGACGCGGCGGCGACCGCGTCGCCCACCTACATCTGGGCCTACTGGCCCACGCACGACCACGTCTGTCACGTCCACGGGCCGGCAAGCCCCGAGGCGGCCGACGAGCTGGCGGTCCTCAACCTGGTGCTGCAACGGTCAGCGGGCGCCTGCCCAGGGACGGGCGCACCCTGCTGCTGCTCTTCGGGGACCACAGCCAGATAAGGCGTTGGCTCCGGCACAGGCCGTGTACCTGGACGCTATGGTCTCCCGCCCGCCCACCGGGGACCGCGCTCTACCTGCGGGCGGAACCTGGGCTGGCCGAGCGCCTGGGCGGAGCCGCCGAGGTGGTCGAGATGGAGCCTCTCTGGGCCGAGGGGTGGTTCGGCGGCCGCCGCCCGACCCCGCCTTCCGCCTGCGCACCGGGGACCTCTTGGCCTGCACCAGTTCGTCTGGCGGGCCAGCCGCCTCCTGTGGCGCGGGGGCCACGGGGGCTGGTGCCGCTGGTCGCGCTACGCGTGTCGCGGGGGGGTCAGGGCGGCGGGCTCCCCCCGCGCGGCAGCATGTCGGGGCAGAAGGCCTCCAGGCCATCCACGCTGGACGCGTTGTGGTCGGCCACGTAGTCCATCAGGGCATCCGGACCGGTGCGGCGCTTGCGCCCGACCCAGTCCGCCTGCTGGGGGCGCATGCCCTCGTACCGCATCCGCGGGACGCCGTAGCCACAGGAATCGGCGACGCGCCGCACGTCGACGACGATGACGGCCCGGGCGCCGTCGCGGGCCGCCTCCAGGCCGGACAGGTCCATCTCCGCGCGCAGCTCCTCGAATCCGGGCGCGCCGATCTGGACCACCCTGCCCCGGCCGTGCAGGCGGACGATCCGCGGCGGACCGGCAAAGGCGCAGAGCATGACGACGATGCGGCCGTTCTCGCGCAGGTGCGCGACCGTCTCCGCGCCGCTGCCGACGAGGTCCAGGTAGGCGACGCGCCGTGGACCGAGGATGCGCAGGGTACCGATGGGCCCCTTGGGGGAGACGTTGACGTGCCCGCCCGCCGCCAGGGGCGCGGTGCCGACGAAGAACACGTGCTGCGCGCGGATCCAGGCGGCAAGCCCGTCGTCGATCCTGTCGAACACCCTGCCCATGGCTGCCGGCGCCTCCCGGGTCCGGACCGCGGGATCCCGCGCCCACGGCAGGGGCGCACGACCGCCGTCCGGCGCGCACGCTTTCTCCCCGTGTCCACCGAACTCCCCCTCGGCCGCGGGAGGACGGGCCCCGGACGCGCGGCGCCGCGGCCCCTGGCCCCAGGGTGGGTCAGGGCTCCGGCGGGGGGTCGGCGACCCAGGTCCTGTCCTCGCGCGCCAGCACACCCCAGCCCAAGCGGTCATAGAGGTGGGCCGCCCGCGCCCCTTCGTCGTCCACGCCCACCGCCAGCAGCACGCGCGTGCACCCCGCAAGCCGCATCCACGCCACGGCGTGGGTCAACAGCCAGGTACCCACCCCGCGGCCGCGCCAGTCCGCCTCGACCTCGAAGTCCTCGATGGTCGCCCACCCGGCCAGGGCCGGCAGCGCACCGCCCTCGGAGAGATCCGCGCAGAGATCACAGGCGCCGATCTCGCGCCCTCCGTACCAGGCGACCAGGCGGGTGGCCCCCCCTCGCCCCAACTGGCGGTCCAGGCGCAATCCGTCCACCGGCGCCGCGGGCACGTCCCGCCGGGGCAGCCAACCGCCCCACACCGTCTCCTGGGCGGCCCCCCCCTGCTCGGCCCGGAACCCCGCCCGTCCCAGCATGGCGGCCACATGGGGCCACGCGTCGGGAACGCCGCAGAAGACGGGTACCGGCAGGTCCACGCCGGCGTACGCCCGGCGCACCCCCCACGCCCCCAGGCAGCGGCGGGCCGCCCGCAGGAGTGCGTCGCCCGCGGCGGGACGGCGGGGGTCGGCCAGGGCCCAGGAGATCTCTCCGGCCCCCCGGTAGTCGTCGGTCACATCCTCGGTGGCCCTGTAGCGCACAAGGTGGGCCGCGGCCACGACGCCCCTGGGTTCCACGGCGCAGAGGGTGCGCCGTTCGGCGATCCAGGGGTCGAGTATAGGCTGCCGCGGGTTCCGGACGAGGTGGGCGGCGATGTGGGCGGCGGGCAGGCTCCACCCGGGGACCACGGCGGAGAGGTGCCAGTTGACCAGGCGCTGCAGGTCCCCGAGATGGCGGGATGCGTCGAACGGCTCGACAGACACGTCCAGTCCTCCCCTCGGTGCGTGGGCGCGGAGCCGAAGGGGCCGGGGAGGGGGACGCGCGGGTGCCGATGGCGTCAATGGGCACAGCATACCACAACCGCCCACCACACGCCCCGTTCGGGCGGAATGCCATCACCCCTTGGCGTCTCCACCCGACTCCATTAGAATGGAGGCATGCGGAAGTTCTTCGTCTGGCGTCGGATCACCGGCTAGCGCGTGGGGAAGGGGTTACCCTGCCCATTTCGCGCTCATGCCGGGAACGGCGTCGGGTGAGGGGCCGCATCCTTGTTTCACCCGTCCCGTTCCCCCACAGGGGGAACAACCTAAGGGGTTTGGCGCACGCCCGCTCTTTTCGGGGCTACGCCTGGAGGTGCGTCCCGGGGTCCGGGTCGGATTGGTGGGGCCGAACGGGAGCGGGAAGACCACCCTGTTGCGCATCCTGGCCGGACTGGAGGCGCCGGACACCGGCGAAGTCCGCCAGACGCCCGGGTCTGCGGCCGGGTACCTGCGCCAGGACGTCGCCTTCCCTCCCGAGGCAACGGTGCTGGAGGCGGCGAGGGGCGCCTTCGCGCCGCTGTGGGCGGTGGAGGCGGAGATGCGCGCCCTGGAGGCCCGGATGGCGGGCGGGGACGCCCCGCCCGGGCTGCTGGCCCGCTATGCCGAGATGCAGGAGCGCTTCGACACCGGTGGCGGCTACAGCGTCGAGGCTCGCGCCAAACAGACCCTGGCCGGGCTGGGGTTCCCCCAGGGACGCCTGACAGAGCCTTGCCGGCACCTGAGCGGCGGCGAACGGGTGCGCTTGGCCTTGGCCGTCCTGCTCCTGGAGGCGCCGCCGTTCCTCCTGCTGGACGAGCCGACCAACCATCTCGATCTGCCGGCGATCGCCTGGCTGGAGGAGCACCTGCGCCGTAGCCCGGCCGGCATCGTCGTCGTGGCGCACGACCGGCATTTCCTGGACGCGGTCACCGCCGCCACCCTGGAGATGGGCCCCTCCCCCCGCCTCTACCCCGGAAACTACAGCCAGTACCTCCGGCTGCGGGGAGCGGGCGGGGCGGCCGGGGTCGAAGCGTATCGGCGCGCCCAGGGGGATCTGGCCCACCTGCGCGCCTTCATCGCGGCCTGCCGGGCGGCCAACACGCCCGTACCCAAGAACCGCCTGCGGCGGGTGGCCGAACTGGAGGGGGTCCCACTCCCCGACGTTGCCGAACACACGATGGACCTGCAGGCGCCGCCCCCGCCCCACGCTCCGGGGGCATCCGGCGGCCTGGCGTTGGAGTTGAGCGGCCTGGCCAAGGGATTTGGAAACCGGGAACTGCTGGGCCACACGGGGTTCACCGCCCAGGTCCTCTGGGGGGACCGTATCGGCTTGGTCGGGCCCAACGGGAGCGGGAAGTCCACCCTGCTGCGGGTGCTGCGGGGGGAGGTGGACGCCGAGCGCGGCTCCTTCCGTTGGGCGCCGGGGGCGCGGATCGGTTGGCTGTCGCAATCCCTGGAGGGCCTGGACCCGGAGCGCACGCTCGTGGAGCAACTGACCGCGGTGCCCGGGGTGGGTGTCCGGCAGGCCCGGTCGGTGCTGGCGCGCTACCTGTTCCGCGACGAGGAGGGCTTCAAGCGGACCGGAGACTGCAGTGGCGGTGAGCGGTGCCGGGTGGCGCTGGCCCGCCTGCTGCTGGAGCCCTGGGACGCCCTCCTGCTCGACGAGCCCACCAACCACCTGGACATGGAGGCCCGGCGCGCGCTGGAGGACGGCTTGGCGGCGTACGACGGCACGCTCCTGGTCGCGTCCCACGACCGCTTCTTCCTGGACCGCCTGTGTTGGCGCCTCTGGGTCTTCGGGGCGGGCGGAGTCACGGACTTCGAGGGCAACTACTCGGCACTGGTCTCCACGGAACAGGGGGGCGCCCGCTCCGTCACCGAGATCGCCGCGGAGATCCGGGCGGTGGAGGGTCGGGCCATGGCGCTACGCGCCCGGCTCTCCCAGGACCGCACGTTCCACGGGGGACACGGGCGGCGTCTCGGCCAGGAGTGGAAGGCCGCCCAGGCGGCACTGGCGTCCCTCCAAGCGGAGTGGCTCCGGGCCACCCAGCGGCCGGAACGGGGAGGGTAGGCTGGGACCGGAAATGCCGCGGCAAGGGCCGGCCGCGCCGACCGACCGGCGCTACCCCCCGCGGTCCGCGCCGGGGGGCAACGTCCGCAGACTCGGTCGCGACGGAGCAAGTGGGTCCACGGGGTCAATGTATGGTGGGGATCATGTGTTTGTCCACAATCCCTGGACATCCTGTGGATACCGCCCCCACGCATCGTCCGTGGAGGGCGCCCGGCCGGTCAACGGCTGGTGGCGACCGCGTGTTTGTCCACGACATCTGGATATCCTGTGGGTAAGGTGCCGCCGGGTAAGCGCCGCGGGCCCCAAGGCCCCGCAACGCTGGTCATGTCCGCCGTGGACAATCAGTGGAACGAGATCACGCTCACGTCGCCCGCCCCCGCCGGCACCTACACCCTGACCATGGCCCACCCGACCGGCACGGCGCAGGAGGCCTGCCCCGGGCACACGACCGTGGACAACTGTCCCGGAACACCCCTGTCCGGTGAGACCGGCGGCGTCATCGGCTGGTACGAGAACCCGTTCGGCGCAACCGCGACCCAGTACGCCATCGTCAACGGGCAGGAGACGTTCGGCGTGTTCACGCTCTTCTACCAGTGACGTCGGGTCCAGGGCGCCCACGGGGGCCGGCCGGGCGCGCTGTCGCCATCGGCCGCCCTCGGAGGGAGGGGTCATCTGGCCACAGGCGTCCGCTCCGCGGCGAGCCCCGGACGGACCACCACCAACAACAGGTAGCTGGCCGTCGCGCCCGCGCTCGCCAGGGCCATCGTCAGCACCATCGGCATCTCGGCCACGCTGCCCCCGAGCCCGGCCAGCGGGGCCGCCGCGCCACCGATGACGAACTGCGCCAAGCCGAGAAGGGCCGACGCGCTACCGGCGTCGGCCCCGTGCCCGGCCAGAGCCAGCGCGGTGGCGTTGGGATTGATGAGTCCGATGCTGGCCACGGTGAGAAAGAACCCGGGCAGGATCCCGCCCAGGCCCAACCCGGTGACGCCGACGACCACCAGGAGGCACGCCCCCGTCAAAGACATGCCCAGCCCCAGTCGCAAGAGGCGCCGGGCACCCAGGCGGTGCACCAGCCGCGCGCTCGTCTGGCCGGCTACCATGATGCCGAAGGCGTTGGCGGCGAAGATGACGCTGAAGATCTGCGGCGCTAGGCCGAAGCGGTCTTCGATCAAGAACGCCGAGCCCGAGATATAGGCGAACATGGCGGCGTAGGCCAACCCGATGCTGAGCGCGTAGCCTTGAAAGGCGCGGTCCCCCGCCAGGGACCAAAAGGTCCCCAGTGCGTCACGCACGCCCCCCTGCGCACGCCGGTCCCGCGGATGCGTCTCTGGAAGCCCGAACGCCGTCGCCGCGAGCAGCGCCAAGCCGATCAGCCCCAGCACCAGGAAGACGATCCGCCAGGGGCCAAAGCGGATGATCTGGCCCCCAACGATGGGCGCGAGAATGGGCGCGATGCCGTTGACGGCCAGGGCCAGCGCCAAGAACCGCGCCAGTGCCGGACCGTCGTAGAGGTCTCGCACCACCGCCCGCGCGATGACGATCCCAGCGGCGCCGCTGGCACCCTGGACCAGCCGGAGTGCGATGAGCGCCGGCACAGAGGGCGCCAGACCACAGGCCAGCGAGGCGAGCGTGTATGCCCCCACCCCGAAGAGCAGTGGGCGCCGGCGCCCGATGCGGTCGCTGAGGGGGCCGGCGACGAGTTGTCCGATGGCCAGCCCCAGCAGGCAGGCGGTCAGGGTGAGTTGGACCTCCCAGGCGGTGCCGCCCAGTGACCGGGACAGCGACGGGAGGGCCGGGAGGTACATGTCCATGGAGAGGGGGGCGAACGCGGAGAGGGCCCCGATGATCAGGACCAACTTGAGACTCGGCCGGTCACGGTCTCCGGAGCTGGCAGCGCCTGGGGTTCCCACGCCGAGATCGCCGCCCTTCTCCGCGAGGATACGCGATCGCGACGGCGATGACCGGCCCCTGGGGCGACGGCCATGATACCGCACGCCGCGCATCCCGGAGGTCTCGGCCGGGCCCGGGTATACTCCAGGCCGTTAATACTGCCATCACGCCTGATGTTATTAACGGTCTATGCTTGCTACCCAAGCGGGTCATGGTTGCTGGATGTTCCCATCCAAACCAGTGATGCCAAAAGATGTGCGTGGAGCCCTTGCTTTCCCATCCTTTGTATCGCATCCGGTCGCATCAACAACGACAACACGTTGCGATCCCCTGCTGGGTTCGGAAACAGTCTTGGCGAGGAACGTCCAATGCCGCTGGCGACCGTGAAATGCCCAAAGAACTGGTCGGGTACATGGCCATATTTCTTCCGCTGTTTCCACGGAATGAGACCTTCGAGAATGCGTGCGCCTACGTGGTGGGGCTATTGTCAAACCTGCCTCGAAAGAACGGGGAGACGATGGCAGCCGGGATTGGGAGCATGGCCAACAAGCACGCGGTTCATCGGTTTCTGGTCGCCTCCCCCTGGTCGGGAGAAGAACTGGACCATCCGAGGTGGCCGCGACGGGAACGGGCGGGATGCTGATCGTCGATGAGGTCAGTCAGTTGAAGCAGGGCAAGTCCACCGTAAGCGACAAGCGGCAATACCTCGGTTGCGTGGGCAAGACGGCGAACGGCCAGGTCGCGGTGAGCGTGCATTACTGCGATGCGCTGTTCGATTGGCCGGTGCCGGCCGGTTGTATTTGCACGAGGAGTGGGCCGGGGACGCCGAGCGCCGCGCGGGGTCGGCGTACAGGAGGACAAGGTGTTTCAGACCAAGGGGCAGATCGCGCTGGATTTGGTGCGCAAAGCCTCGGCTGGGGGGTGATGGACGCGGGGATGCGGGGTACGACGATCCGGGCGTGCTGCGTGGGGGTGCGGAGGAACTCCACGGTGCGCATTCCTGAGGAGATCGACGCCCTGGCCACCTCATTGGAGACAGCGCCGACACACCGTGTGGAGGACATCGCTGCGGCATTGCCGGAGGCGGGCCTGGACCGAGGTGACCTACCGGCACGGGACCGACGGGCCCCTGACCAAACGGTTTGCCGCGTTACACGTCGTGGCGGCGACAAACGACGAGACAGGCCCGATGGTCTGGCGGTTGATCGAAGGGCCCCTGGGGGACCGGCATGAGTACAAGTACCACGAGGTGGGGATGCGGGACTACCAGGGCCGGTCCTGACAGGGCTTCCATTACCTGGCCATGGCGATGCTGGCACTGACGTGACTGAACCCGCAAGGCCAGCTACTGCCGGGCGGCCCCGCTACGCATCCGGACTCCGATACCACACCACCCCGGCCGCGGCGCATCGCACTCACCCTGGGCGGCCGCTCCCTGACGGTACGGATGCCGGATCCACCAACGTCGATGGCGTCACCACCACGGCACCCATGGGAAAGCGTGCAGGCAGTGCGTGCTCGGTTCGTCCAATGATGCACCATCAACGTGAAGAGGGGTACACCTGACCTCGCCGCCGTTCGCCAGGCGCTGCTGATCCCGACGTGGAGGCTCAACCGCGACAGCAGTACTAACGGCATACGGCGGGCGGCTTTTGTATTCGCACTTTCCATGTCTCGGGGGGGTGATTACATCTGATGGCTTCCACTTCCACTAATCGGCGCCTGAAGAGGCCCAGGGCCGGGCGTGTGATTACGTTGCGCGTGGGTGAGGCGACGGCCATGGCGTTAACCACGCTCTGTGAACTGCGGGATTGCACGACCGCCGAGGCTGTGCGGCGGGCCATCGCGGCGGCTGCGGACGCCGAGGCCGCCACGGGGCCAGTGATTGAGCGGACTGACCGGATCGCGGTGCACCTCGTATCCCTGGGAAGCAAGGTTCCCCCGGCACCGCCTATCGCCTCAGTGCCGGATTCTGTGCGCGAGACCCACGGGGCCCTTCAGACGTGGGCGTTTGCCGACGACGACTGACCGAAGAGGGAAACGACGATGCAGCTTGCGACGCGCATGGCAGGTGGGATCGCTCAGTTGAGTGTTTTGTACCGTTCTCCGCACTCGGGACAGCGCGCGGGCACCGGGTTTGGAATGGCCGCCACTCTGCAGTGCGGGCACTTGACAAGCATGGGAGATCCACAAATCCGGCACGTAAGGTCTTCCCAGTGTGGACTGGGCTCTGCCCTGCAGTTCGGATTGCTGCAAATGACGGCCTGCAGACCCACGAGGTGGCGGGCGTCGTTGGCCCGAACAATGCAATTCCTGCCCGCTTCAAAGCGAAGTTCGGTCAGGGTAGCGTTGTCGAAGGAGCCCGTCGCTAGTGACCGGGGGGATACCGCCAACAAAGACGGAACGAGGCCCCAACCGGCGAAGGCGGCGTGCGTTACCAGGCAGACGCGATCCTCACCGGTGAGAGGGTGCCGCGAGAACAGCGTCCGGGCCACGGCTCGCCCCCGCCTGTCTTCTGCGGACGCACGAGCTTTCTCCGAATCCCCTCCCTCGTCGCGCGCAAAACCCCATTCCGCCTCGGTGGGCGGCTCAACCATCTCGGCAGCCGGAAGGTGCTGGCGCACCTCGTCCCGCGGGGGGACGGTGCATCGCCAGACCCAGCCTATCTCGGACAGCCAGGGCACCACAGTGGCTGGCAGTCCCGTCGCGTCGCAGATCGCATCTGCGGTTTGCAGGCACCGGAGGGCTGGGCTGGAGTACAGATGCGTCAACCCGACGCCCTTGAGCCGATCGGAGAGGGCTGCTGCCTGTCGTCGGCCAAGTGCGGTCAGATTGGGGTTCGGATCGAATGACGCCCCCTGCCCGTAATGGACCTGGGCGTGCCGCACGATGAAGAGGACCACCAGAGCACCTCTCAACCATCAGCGCCAACCACCTGCGGCACTGTTCTCGACGATCCGGTCTCGTTGAAGTGACTCGACGCAAGGGCCAGATTCGCTCACCACAGCAGGTTCTCCTTTTTGGAATGTTTTAAGAAGGCTGTCAACGATGACGCAACTGGCGACCCGCCTGCGCGGCAGGACAGCGGGGATCACGTACTGGCACAGCTCGCCGAACGCGGACCGATCACTGGAGAAAGCCGAATCGGACCTCCTCAAGGCGCGATTGACGGAGAGGGACTTTGCCATCCGGGATGGTCATCTACGACGCGCGGGTTCTGAGCACCAAGGACTTGTCCGGCTGTTCTTTCCCATCGGAGTTCGTGGCAGAGAGTTGCGCGACCGAGACCATTGCTGCTCGGCGGCGTATTACTACCCTTGCGCCTTCCACCCACCTGGATCCCTGGAGAGGAGTGCTACCATAACGGGGTTCCCTCTGTGGCGGGCCAAATACCATTCTGGGTAGTGTGATCGGCGGC